>NZ_UGJJ01000003.1:0-300000 GCF_900451175.1 Kingella potus | reverse complement strand
AGCGGCAAACGGTTTGCAGCACGGCGCAAACCCGGCGGTTTTCTTCGGGCGAGCCGACGGTAAAACGCAGGCAGCCCTCCAAAAGCGGATGCGTGCCGTGCAGCTTCTTAATCAGAATGCCGTTTTCTTTGAGTTTGTCGAACACGAAAGCGGCATCGGCTACACGGACGGTAAGGAAATTGGCCTCGCTGGGGAAAACGCACACTCCCGGCAGCGCGGCCAACGCCGAAGCCAGACGGGCGCGCTCCTGCTTGAGCATATCTATCTGCTCCGCCACCCAGCCGTAATGGCGCAGGGCGAATGCGGCGGCGGCCAGACTCAGGCGGTTCATATTGTAGGGCGGCACGATTTTTTCCAATTCGTCCGCCAAAACGGGATGACAGCAGGCATAGCCCAAACGCAGGCCGGCAAAACCGGTTTTGCTCAACGTGCGTAGCAGCACCAGCTTTTCCATGCCGCCTGCCTGCGGCAGGAAGCTGCCGCCGCTGAACGCGCCGTAGGCTTCGTCCACCACCACCACGCCCGGCGCGGCATCGATTACCGCCTGCACATCTTCGCGGGCAAAGCCCACACCCGTCGGATTGTTCGGATAGGCGAGAAACACCAGCGCGGGACGGTGTTCTGCCAATGCCGCCAGCACGGCGGGCAGGTTCAGCGTGAAATCGGCATTCAGCGGCACGCCGACATACTCCATGCCGAACAGCGCGGCATTGTGGCGGTACATTACAAAGCCCGGATCCAAAGCCAGCATCTTCGCGCCCGGCTTGGCCAAAAGCAGGGTCAGAAGCTGGATTAGTTCGTCCGAGCCGTTGCCCAACACAATCCGCGCCGCAGCGGGAATACCGAACACATCGCGCAGCAGCGGCTGCAAGCCGCAGGCTGCGGCATTGGGATAGCGGTTGATTTCCGCTTCCGCCAGCTCCGCCGCCAGCTCCCGCCGTAATGATTCGGGAAAACGGCAGGGAAGCTCCATCGCATCGAGCTTGATAAAGGAAGCGGGCACATCGGCCACAGCATAGGCCGACATCTTCCTTATGTTTTCCCGTACAAGGTTTTGTATTGTATTCATGGGCAAATGATTTCCTTGAGGAATATCATGCGTTTTGCTTCAAAACACAATGTTTTTGCAAACGTCTGCATGAAAAAGGCGATAACATTTCCTGCGCATTATACATAAATATTCGGGAAAAATTAAAATTATATGATATTTTACGCATCACTCCTGCCGCAGCGTGCCGCCCTGCGGTATCCGTTTTGCTTTTTTATAACGGAATAGCAAAAGAAAAACGGAAAAACATTAGCACCGCCGCCGGATATAAAAAGGCCGTCTGAAAATCTGCTTTACGGATTTTCAGACGGCCTTTGTACTGCTGCGAAGAACGCGTGCGTCGCCTGTGGGCGACACACCCTACCCGATGATGCAGGCTGCGGCTGGCAAACCTTAATCCAATACCAACCAAACTCCCTCCTCTGCACTCGCGCGGAAGAAGGGATAGAGGCCGTCTGAAAACAGTATTTTCAGACGGCCTCTATTTCTGTTTTATTCACTGCGGCACCAAATATCTGCAACTGGCTGCAAGCACGTGCATGGCTGCGCCACATCCTGCAACAATCCCGTAGGGTGTGTCGCCCTAAGGCGGCGCACGCGTCCCCTAACTCTCGGCAAGATGCCGACACGGCTCGCAAACGCTAATCCAAACTCCCTCCCCTGCGCCCGCGCGGGGGAGGGTTGGGGAGGGGGCGGTTTGCAGAACCGCTTTCCCGCCCGCTAACGCAGCCGAAACGGCAACATCCCCCACCCTAACCCTCCCCCGCAGAGCGGGAGAGGGGATAAAGGCCGTCTGAAAAGCGCGGCTGCACCACATACCCTGCACATCCCAAGTAGGGTGTGTCGCCCTAAGGCGGCGCACGCGTCCCCTAACTCTCGGCAAGATGCCGACACGGCTCGCAAACGCTAATCCAAACTCCCTCCCCTGCGCCCGCGCGGGGGAGGGTTGGGGAGGGGGCGGTTTGCAGAGCCGCTTTCCCGCCCGCTAACGCAGCCGAAACGGCAACAGCCCCCACCCTAACCCTCCCCCGCAGAGCGGGAGAGGGGATAAAGGCCGTCTGAAAAGCGCGGCTGCGCCACACTCCCTACAACCATTCCGCGTAGGGTGTGTCGCCCAAAGGCGACGCACGCGTTCTCCAATTTTCGAGAAAATAAGGCCGTCTGAAAACATAAGCCGCGTGCGTGGCTGCGCCACACACACTACATAAATCCCACATAGGGTGTATTGCCCAAAGGCGGCGCACGAGCTTCCGCGATTGCAGCAGAAGGCCGTCTGAAAACCGGAATATGGTTTTCAGACGGCCTTTTTATCTTTATATACCCGATACCTGCCGCGTTTAAAAACGGTATTTCAAAGCCAGTGCGAATTCGTTTTGGCGGTAGACGTAAAAATCGGAATTGCTGCGGGATGTGGTGCGTTTGAAGCGCAGCTCGGGATAGATGTTTTTAAACGACCATTTCGATGCGCCGATGGCGGCGGTGAAGATGGTTTGGCGGTCGCGGCGCGGTTCGCCGGCGGTGAGGTAGCTGCCTGCGTCGTAGCGGGCGAGGCGGCGGAGTGCGGCGGCGTTGAAATAGATGCCGTTTTGAAACATTTTGTAGCCGCCGAGGCGGGCGGTGTATTCCTTGCTGCTGGATGCGGCGTAGGGGTATTTGCGGCGGGCGAGGTCGAGGCCGCCGTAGAGGCCGAGGCCGTCTGAAAACGTGTAGCCCAGCCCCAGCCCGCCCGAGTAGAGGGTGTAGTCGCTGTAATACTGCCGCTCCTGTTCGAGGTATTTCACGCGCTTGGCTTCGGCGCGGGCGTTGAGCGACCATTTGGCGTTCAGATTGCGTTCCCAGCCTGCTTCCGCGCCCCATGCGCGGTAGCGGCTGCGGCCGCCGCGATAGTAATGTTCGAAATAGGGGGTAAACGTGAAATCGTCGTCGGCATCGGTGTATTCGTAGCCCGCATACAGCGCGGCGGTGTTTTCGCTGTATGGTTCGGGCGGCTCGGACTGTGTGTCGTCGCGGCGGTATTTCGTGCCGTAGGCGAGCGGGCGCAGCAGCAGGTTGTGGTGGCCGCGCAGCGGGATTTTTTTGGCGGCCACCGCGCTGTATTGCCAAAACGGCGAGCCGACAGGCGCGGGCAGGCTGCGGTAGCTGAAACACTGCCCCATAAACATACCCGCGCATTCGCGTTTGCCGTTGCCCTGGTTGATATTGTCGTTGTAGCCGCCGCCGATGCTGATGCTGCCGTGCCATTGGCGGCGTTGGTCGAGCGATTGGAGGTGGGCCTGCACCATTTCGCGGGTTTCGGGCGGCATTTCGGCGGGCAAAACTTGTTTGAACTGCGCCTGCGATTCGCGGGTTTGGCCGTCTTCGCCGTAGAGCCGTGCCAGTTCCAGGCCAATCCGCACATCGTCGGGCGCGCTTTGGTGTGCGGCCTGCATTTTTTCCAGCGCGGCGGGGATATTGCCCCCGGCGCGTGCCTCCAGCCCTTCGGCCAGCAGCACCAGTTGCGGCTTGTGATCGGGCAGGCGGCGGTAGCGGGCGGCAAATTCCCGCACTTTTGCCCATTGCCGGCCGTCGAGCGCGTAGTAAATGCCCAGTTCCAAATCGTGTGCCGTGTCCGGCACGAGATAGGTTTCGCCGTCGATTTCGATGCTGCCGCTGCTTGGGAGGCCGTCTGAAAAGGCGGCGGCTTCCTGCTGGCGCATTTGCAGGCGCGAGCCGTCGAGCAGCAGGCGGGTGTCGTCGTCGTCGGCGCGGGCGGCGTGGCAGAGCAGCAGGGCACCCAGCAGCAGGAGGTGTTTGTCCATCGGAGCTCCAAACAAGCGGGGAAACCGTGATGCCGCTCCGGTTTCCCCTGCCTGCTTTTTTAATTTGATCAACTATAAAAGGAGTATTTTGAAATCATGAAACGTTTTTTATGCAGCCTTATTGCTTGCGGCCGCCGAAGGCGATGTCGTCGGTTCTGCCTGCTTTGCGTGTGGCGATACCTGCCATCGCTTCCGCGCCTTTGCCGAAGAATCGGCCGTTCATGCCTTGCGCTGTATCGGAGAACTTGCCGTTGGCATTGTCGATTGTGGCTTTATCAAAGCTCAACCTGTCGCTGCCGCGTGCAATCGCGCCGCTCATTGTTCCATCTTTCCCAGTACCGAACTTGGCCGTTACCTTGCCGCGATAGAAGTCTTCCTTGCCCGGGGTGTGCTGGTTGATACCCACCACATCATAGGTAACGCTGGCCAGGCCTTTGGTGGCTCCGGTCGGATTGTCGCCCGCATACCAAACAGTGTGCTTGGCATCTTTCAGGTTCAGATCGGTGCTGTTCTGCACCACCGCACCCGCTTTGCGCGGAGCCCATTCGCCGAAGTACACGCCGCCGCTGGAAAGGTTTTTCACTTGGCCGATTACCAGGCCGCCGAATTTCGGCGCAATGGGCAGCCTCGGATTGCCAAGCTGGCGCACGGAATAAACATCGACATTTTGGGCGCGTTTTTCATACCACACCTGTCCCAAAGTATCGTTCATAAAGAACCCCGCAACGCGGTTGACATCTTTCACAGTCAGGTAGGTGGGCGACTTCGTGCCGTCGGCATTGGCGGTAAAGTTGTTGCCGTTGATGGCTTTGCCGCCGTATTTTTTGTTGATGTGCTTGACCGGGCCGTCGCCGATATTGATGCGGATGGAGCTGTTGTTAATCTGCAAAGCAGCTTTTCCTGCGCCAAACGGGATCGCGGTCGATGCATCTTCTGTATTAACGGAGTTTTTATCCGAAGATTCGCCTTTTATTGGAGCTGCGGCGGCAAAAGCGGATGCGGTCAGAGCCAGAGTGGCGGCCAACAGTTTCATTGGGGTGCTCATGATGAGTCCTTTCGTTAAGGATGAGGAAAGAAAGGCTGTTGTCGAAACCAGCCTGCGGTTTTTGCGCGGGGCGCAAAACTTGCGGCAGGTTTGTGTTTCCGAGAGGCGGCCGCTTGTTTTTTCAGACGGCCTTTATTGTCGCATCCGCCCGGCAAGGCGGGATTTGTAAAATTTGCCGGGGTTTGCGGCAGCCTAGTGCCAAGCTGCCGCAACTCTGCTTTACTTATGGCTGCGGATGATAATCCTGTGTTTTCTGTTTTACAAGTATTTTTTTCGATTTTTTTTTGTAAAGGATGCAATTGTGTAAAGATTGCACATTGAAAACAAATATGAAAATTTCAAGCATGGTTTATTTTTTATGTTTTTTCAAATTTATAGCCGGCTATGCACCCGATAGCGATACTATTTCCGTCATCTCGAAATGTAAAGAAAGCTGCCGCAGCCTTATTAAAAATTTGCAAATACCGTACAATCCGCCGCAGCCGTCGCAGAACGGTCTTCCTTACATCTACGAAATCCCAAAAACACAAGCCGCTTCCTATCCGCCGCCGAGGCAGCCTCCCTGCCGAAGCACCCGCCGACAAACAAGGAGCGAACCATGAACCATACCAAGCTGAACACTCTGGCCGCCTGCCTCGGCCTGCTTTTCTGCACGCCGGAAATTTGGGCGGAAGATGCCGCGCCCGCGCAAAACGCCGCCGAAAGCAACGCCCTCGATGCCGTAACCGTACACGGCAAACGCATGAAGGCCGACGAAAAAGGCGAAGCGCAGCAATACAGCAAAAACGTATCCAACGCCTATCTGGGCAAAGAATATCTCGAACGCTACCAAACCGACGCGGCGGGCGACATTCTGAAAGGCCTGAACGGCGTATACAATATGAACACCCGCAATGCCGGCAGCGCAATCACCCCCAGCATACGCGGCATTTCCGGCAAAGGCCGCATCCCCGTTACCATCGACGGCACGGAGCAGACCGTGGACGTGTGGATGAACAACTACGGCACGGCCGACCGGAATTATGTCGATCCCGCCCTGTTCCGCAGCATTGCCGTAGAAAAAAGCCCCGCCATGACGCGGGGCATAAAATCGGGCGTGGGCGGCGCGGTGGCCATCAGCACCATCGAAGCCGACGATATAGTGCCGGAGGGCGACAAATGGGGCATCCAAATCAAGGGCAGCCTGTCCGACAACACCGCCCTGCCTACCGTCAATAATCTGCAATATCTGGGCTGGGAAGACTACCGCACCATTCCGAGCCGCCCGATAGCCGACGGGCCGACCGGACAGGTGGGCGGCACGGGCGAAATCTATCAGGCTTTGGATTTCGATGATTTTCCGCGCCCGCGCAGCCGCAGCCACAAATTATCTAATTTCAAAGGCGACCGCTCCGGCATGATCGCGGCCGCTTTCAAAACAAATATTGCCGACGGCCTGATTGCATACAGCGACCGCAAAAAAGGCAATTATTTCTCCGGCAAGCGCGGCGCGGGCGGCTATCTCTACAATCCCGAATACGATTCCGACCATGCCGACACCGGCAACACCTCCGCCACCATGATTCCCAATATGGCCAAGCTCTATATCCCGGGCGAAGAGGTAATGAACAGCAATGTTGCCAGCAAAAGCCTGCTGCTGAAAAACAACTGGCATCTGCCGCACAATCAGACCATCAGCCTCAGCCATCTGCGCACCCGTGTCGATTTCGGCGAAGTCAATCCTTTCTATGTAGCTATGGCACTGGGCTTCAGCCAAGATTACAACTTTGTCGGCCAGCAGCCTGCGGTGTATCCGATTCAGGGCTTAAATTCGCATATCGACACCAAAAGCTACAAGCTCGGCTATTCGTGGCAGCCGGAAAACAGCCGCTGGATAGATTTGCAGGCCAATATCTGGCGCATCCGCACCGACAGCAGCCGCCATCAAAACGGCGGCCCCGAGCTGGGCGTTACCTTTGGCGATTCCAATTACGACAACTGGGTATCCTGCTTTATCAGACACCAAGTACCATACAGGCTGGCAAACCTCAATATGTCCTGCGACGAGCTGGTGGCCGACGGTACAATCCCCGCGCAAGAGCCGAACGATCCGGCTCCCGTCGAAGGCGCATACCGCGTCAAATCGGGATCGGAGCAGCGCACCCGCGCCACCCGCCTCGGCGCGGACATCAGCAACCGCTTCCGCCTCACCGACAATCTGAGCATGACCCTGTCGGCCAATATCCAGCACGAAAAGCTGGATGAAAATACCCAAATCACCACCAACGACAGGGATTTTTTCGGCATCATCAATTCGCTGACCACCGCCACCGCCATTGCCGGCCCGCGCGCCGGCCGCCGCCACGAATGGGGCGGCGGCCTGGTGTTTGACTGGCAGCCGACAGCCCGCCTGAATATCCAGGCGGGCGTGCGCTACGACAAATTCTGGGCATATGATGACGCGCTGGCTAAGGAGCGTAAGGCAAAGCGCAATCCGTTTTATTCTTCCGATATGGAGGGCGGGCAGAGCAGCAGCGGCTACATCATCGGCGCGGAGTTGCCTTACTACGAGATTATCGGCAACAAAGAGGAAGCAGATGATATACGGAGGATTGTTGATAATAGTGGCAGAGATCCCAATACACAGCAAAGGCTATATGACGCATTCAGAATAAAATACGGCTACGATTACGATCATGTCGAGGGAAATACAAGAGGCAGGGATGGAATCGTAATTACCGACCGCAACGGGGAAAACAGCGACAGCGGCGCGGTGTACCGCCTGAAATACGCCTACGCGCCCTATACCAACGGCCAATATCAGGGGCCGCTGTTCCGCAAAGGCCAGTTTGACGAACGGGCAGACAATCCGCAGGGATTGCGGGGCAGCTATTTGAAATACCTGAATGGTTTGGCAACGTACGGTAGGGGCAGCCTGACTTATCTGGAAAGGAAAGATCAGGCCGATCAGGCGGCAAGAAATGCGTATTCCGTCAGAAAAAGGCCTGCCACCGAAGAAGAAGTGTGGCCGACTCCGAAACACCTCAAAGCCCGCGCCTGGTCGCCGCTGCTGGCCGTCAGCTACGATCTCACCGACAAAAGCCGCCTGTTTTTCCGCTTTGCCCAAGCCACCCGCTTCCCCAGCATCTACGAAGCCACCACCACCAATGTCAATCTGCTCGACCCCTATAATTTCGAATTCGACCTCAAGCCCGAGCGCAGCACCAACTGGGAAATCGGCTACGCCTTCAATTTCGCCCCCTACTCCAAGCGGCTCAAAGCGGGCGACATCCGCATCACCTACTACGACAACACCATCCGCAACGCCATCGACATCAGCGAAAACAAAAACATCGTCCAATACGAGAAAAAACAGACTTCGGGCATCGAGCTGCAAAGCCGTATCGACAGCGGCAAATGGTTTGCCACCTTCGGTGCGAACTACCGCCTCAAACAGCGCGTGTGCGACAAAACCACCGCATGGAACTACGACATCTACAACAACCGCATCCCCGAATGTATCGACGGCGGCTTCGGCGCGACCCGCTTCTACCAGACCATGCAGCCCAAATACTCGCTCAACCTCGATGCCGGCACGCGCCGCCTGAACAACCGCCTCGAGCTCGGAATGCGCGGCACCTACCACAGCACCGTCAGCACCAAACAGCAGGACGAACTGGCCGCGCAAGGCCTGGCGCGCATCCTCGAAGCCACCGGCCGCCCCTACCACTGGCGCGCCTCGCTGGTGTTCGATATGTACGCCAAATACCGGATAGGCAAAAACTTCGGCCTGAACCTGGGCATCACCAACCTCACCAACCGCTACTACCTCGACCCCATGTCCAACGTGCCCGTACCCGCCCCGGGCAGGGCGGTAACGTTCGGATTTACAGGGAAATTCTAAGCGGAACGGCAGAGTTTGCAACAGCACGGGAACCTGTGTAGGGTGTGCCGCCCAAAGGCGGCGCACGTGCCACCTGATTTTCAGACGGCCTCATGTTTTCCCACAAGAAGACCGCGTGCGCGGCTGCGCCACACACCCTGCACAAATCCCAAGTAGGGTGTGTCGCCTAAGCGACGCACGCGTTCCTTGCCATTTGGAAAATAAGGCCGTCTGAAAACATAAGCCGCGTGCGTGGCTGCGCCACACACCCTACAACCATCCCGTAGGGTGTGTCGCCTAAGCGACGCACGCGTCCCCGACTCTCGGCAAAATGCCGACGCGGCTTGCAAACGCCAATCCGCCACTAGCCAAACTCCCTCCCCTGCGCCCGCGCGGGGGAGGGCCGGGGAGGGGGTGGCGGTTTGCAGAACCGATTTCCCGCCCGCAAGCGCAGCCGAAGCGGCAACAGCCCCCACCCTAACCCTCCCCCGCAAGCGGGAGAGGGAATAGAGGCCGTCTGAAAATCCGTAAGCAAATTTTCAGACGGCCTTTGTACCAAGAGTCAGGGAAACGCGTGCGTCGCCTTAGGCGACACACCCTACGGGATGGTTGCGTGGTGTGTGGCACAGCCGCGCACTCGCTTGGAGATGGTTGCAGATATTTGGTGCGGCGGTTCATAAAACAGATAGAGGCCGTCTGAAAAACTGTTTTCAGACGGCCTCTGACGTTTGTTCCCTCTCCCGCCTGCGGGGGAGGGTTAGGGTGGGGGCTGTTGCCGCTTGGCAGACATTTGCAGGGCAGCAGGGCGGCAGGCAAAGCGGTTTTGCAAACCGCTACCCCCTCCCCAGCCCTCCCCCGCGCGGGCGCAGGGGAGGGAGTTGGATGGGTGTCGGACGAGCCGTTTGCAGCCGCAGCCTGCATCTTTCCGAAATATTGGGAACGCGTGCGCGGCTGCGGCACACACCCTACCTTAGCGGCAAAGGCCGTCTGAAAACAAAATCTGGCTTTTCAGACGGCCTGTCCGTTTTTCCGCGCCGCACCGTGTAGGGTGCGTCGCCTAAGCGGCGCACGCGGTTGATGGTTTGGCGGTAACCGTTGCCCGAACTTTCGGCAAATGCTTGCGCCGCTTAGGCGGCACACCCTACGCGGATGCTTGCGGGGCGTGTGGCGCAGCCGCGCACGCGGCGGGCATTGTCCGCCCTGTTTTATGCGGCGAGCGAGGCAACTGTTTGGCGGAAGGCGGCCCATACGTCGCCTGCTTCCGCGCCTTTGATGAGGCGGTCGATGCGGGCGCATTGCTGCAAGGCGGCGATGAGGCGGATGATGCCGATGCGGCGTGCGGCCTGCGGCGCGAGGGTTTGTTTTTCGCCCCACAGGCGCAGGCTGTTGCGTACGGACTGCACGCTTTGGCCTTGTTTGAGCGCGGCGGTGAGGCGGATGAGGGTGCGGATGTCTTCGGCCAGCGTCCACAGCAGCAGGACGGGTTCCGCGCCTTCGGCTTCGAGGCCTTCCAAAAGCCTTGCCGTGCGTGCGGTGTCGCCGCCCATCCATGCGGCGGACAGGCTGAATACGTCGAAACGCGCCACGTCGGCCACGGCCTGTTCCGCTTCGGCCATGCCGATGGTGTGTCCGGGCGGGTAGAGCAGGGCGAGTTTGCCGATTTCCTGTTTGGCCGCGAGCAGGTTGCCTTCGACGCGTTCGGCAAACAGGGCGAGTGCGTCGGCTCCGATGTCGAGCTGTTCGGCTTTCAGACGGCCTTTTATCCATACGGGCAGGGCGTTGGCGGATACGGCTTTCGCTTCCAGTACGGTGCCGTGCTTCGAGAGTGCGGCAAACCATTTGGCCTGTGTCTGCGCTTTTTCCAGCTTGGGCAGGGCGACAATGGTAACGGTGTCTGCGGGCAGGTTTTCGGCCAGCGTTTGCAGCGCGTCGCCGCCGGATTTGCCGGGTTTGCCGTTGGGGATGTGGATTTCCAGCAGTTTCAAATCGGCAAACAGGCCCGCGCTGCCGGCCGAGGCAAGCAGGCCGTCCCAGTCGGCGGCGGTTTCGGGAGTGTGGACTTCGCGGTTGAGATAGCCTTGTTTTTTGGCGGCGGCGCGGAGGGTGTCGAGGGCTTCGATGCGCAGCAGGTCTTCTTCGCCGTGGATGACGTAGAGGGCGTGCAGCGGTGTGTCAGGGGTGAGGGATTCGATGGGCAGGGCGGGCATAGGCGGGAGGCGGAACGTTTTTTCAGACGGCCTTTTGTTCCGGCAGGCCACAGAGGCCGTCTGAAAACGGATGGGGAAGTCAGTGCGGCAGGAAAGACAGGCGGCGGACGAGCTGTTCGGCGGCATCGCGCTGCATTTCGCGGCGGACGGTTTCTTCTTCTTCCTGTTTGCCCAACACTTCGCTGTCGGCATATTCGAGCTGGCGGCGCACTTCCGCTTCCATCGGTTTGCCCAGCGGCTCGCCGTTGCGGTAGGCCTGCGCCCGCACTTTCAGGACGAGGAGGTAGTCGGCCACCAGCGCGGCTCGGGTGATGGTGAGTACGTCTTTCTGCGTTTCTGCTTCTTCCACTTTTAAGACGGCCTGTGCCTGGGCGGCGGGAACGGGCGTGCCGCCCGCGCTGCGCAGCGCGTTTTCCAGCGGGCGTTGCAATTGTGCGCCCTGAATGTGCCATTGTTGGTAGGGAAGCCGGTCGTAAGGCTGCATACCTTTCGGGTGGAAGCCGCAGGCGGCCAGCAGCAGCGCGGCGGCGGCGGGGATTTTGTTCATGTGTCGTCCTGAATCTGGCCGTCTGAAAAATGCGGGGCGGGATGGCGTTTTCAGACGGCCGCAAGCGTGAAAGCCGGCATTCTACCGCAGTTTGCCGCAGCTTTCCGCAGGCGGCAGCGCAAGGGGGCATTTACAGCCGTATCTTCTCCACGCCGCCGCCGTTGGCTTTTTTCACAAACTCGTCCAGCCAGTTTTCGCCGAGGATGTGGCGCGCCATTTCGATGACGATGTAGTCGGCGGGCATGTTGTTGTCGTCGGCGTAGCGGCTGAGGCCTTGCAGGCAGGCGGGGCAGGTGGTGAGCATTTTGACCGGCTCGCCCTGCGGCAGCTCTTTCAGGTTTTTTTCGATTTCTTCCTGTTTGCGGAATTTGACCTGGGTGGCGATGTCGGGGCGTTTGACGGCGAACATGCCGCTTTCGCCGCAGCAGCGGTCGCTCAATACGACCTTTTGGCCGAGAAGCTCGCCGGCCATTTGAGTGGCGTTCATGGTTTTTACCGGAGTGTGGCAGGGGTCGTGGTAGAGATACTGCTGCCCTTTTACGCCGTTGAGTTTTACGCCTTTTTCCAACAGGTATTCGTGGATGTCGATGATGCGGCAGCCGGGGAAGATGTCTTCGAAGCGGTATTTTTCGAGCTGGTCGTAGCAGGTGCCGCAACTGACGACGACGGTTTTGATGTCGAGGTAGTTGAGCGTGTTGGCCATGCGGTGGAAGGCGACGCGGTTGTCGGTGCTCATTTTTTCGGCGCGGGTGCGGTCGCCGCCGGCTTCCTGCGGGTAGCCGCAGCACATGTAGCCCGGCGGCAGGACGGTTTGCACGCCGACGTGCCAGAGCATGGCCTGTACGGCCAGTCCGATTTGGCTGAACAGCCGCTCGGAGCCGCAGCCGGGGAAGTAGAACACGGCTTCGGCATCTTCGGGCGTGTGCGGGTTGCGGATGATGGGAATGCTTTTGCCGTCTTCGATGCCGAGCATGGAGCGCGGGGTTTTGGCGGGCACGTTTTTGGGCAGCGGGCGGTTGATAAAGTGGACAATCTGCTCTTTCAGCGGGGCTTTGGCAACGGTGGCTTTGGGCGCGGCTTTCTGCTTTTCCGCGCCGATGGGCAGCATTTTGCCGACTTTGTAGGCGAAGTGCTGGGCGGGGAAGCCGGTGCGCACCATGGCGGCGCGCAGGGCTTTGACGGTGCGGGGGCTGGTGGTGTTGAGCAGTGCCTGGCCGAGGGCGGCCACGGGCGTGGTGCGTTTGCGGCCGGATTCGGAGAGGTAGTTGCGCACGGCCACGGTTACGTCGCCGAAGTCGATGTTGACGGGGCAGGGTTTGACGCAGCGGTGGCAGACGGTGCAGTGGTCGGCGATGCCGCCGAGTTCTTCAAAGTGTTTCACCGAAATGCCGCGCCGCGTTTGTTCTTCGTATAAGAAGGCTTCGGTGAGCAGGCCAACGCCGAGGATTTTGTTGCGCGGGCTGTACAGCAGGTTGGCGCGGGGAACGTGGGTGGAGCAGACGGGTTTGCATTTGCCGCAGCGCAGGCAGTCTTTGACCGATTCGGCGATGGTGCCGAGTTCGGATTTTTCCATAATCAGCGATTCCGCCCCCAAAAGCTCGAACGAGGGGGTGTAGGCGCGGCGCAGGTCGGAGCCTTTCATCAGCTTGTGGCGGTTGAAGCGGCCTTCGGGGTCGATGCGTGCTTTGTAGTCCCAAAAGGGCTGCATTTCTTCGTCGGTGAGAAATTCGAGTTTGGTGATGCCGATGCCGTGTTCGCCGGAAATCACGCCGTTCAGACGGCGTGCGATGCGCATGATGCGCCCAACCGCGCGGTGGGCGGTTTGCAGCATTTCGTGGTCGTCGGAATTGACGGGGATGTTGGTATGGACGTTGCCGTCGCCCGCGTGCATGTGCAGGGCGACAAACACGCGGCCGCGCACGGTTTTGCTGTGGATTCTGCCCAGCGCGGCGTTGATTTTGGTATCGGCTTTGCCGCTGAAAATATCGGCCAGCGGCTTCATTACATCGGTTTTTACCGACACGCGCAGCCTGAAATCGCGGAAGGCGGTAAAGCAGCTTTCGTCGTCGCGGGCTTCGGCGGCAGCCCGAACGGCATCGCCGAAGCGGTTTTTATAGTCGGCCAGCGGCGCGTCGAGATTGTCCAGCAGCCACTGCCAGCGGCTGCGCACGGCTTCGACGTGTTCGAGGGCGTGGCGGGCGCGGCCGCCCAGCAATTCGGCCTTGGGCAGGTCGGTGTCCATTTTGTCCACCGGCAGGCTGCCGGAAAGATATTGGATCAGCGCGTCGCAGAGTTTGAGCTTGTTTTGAACCGACAATTCGATGTTGATGCGCTCGATGCCGTCTGAATACTCGCCCAGCCGCTCGAGCGGGATAACTACGTCTTCGTTGATTTTAAAGGCGTTGGTGTGTTTGGCGATGGCGGCGGTACGGCTGCGGTCGAGCCAGAAGGTTTTGCGCGCTTCGGGGCTGACGGCGATAAAGCCTTCGCCTTCGCGCCCGCGTGCCAGTTCGCAAATGCGTTCGGCGGCGGCAGATACGGCTGCTTCGTCGTCGGACACGATGTCGGCCAGCAACACCATTTTCGGCCGTCCGCGTCCGGCGGCTTTGGTGGCGTAGCCCACGGCGCGCACATAACGCCAGTCGAGATGCTCCAAACCGGCCAGCCGCACGCTTTCGTGTCCCAGCAGGTAGTCGCGGATTTCCACGATAGACGGCGTGGCCTTGGCCACCGTGCCGAAAAACTCCATGCACACCGTGCGCGTGTGTTTGGGCATGGTGTGCAAGACAAAGGCCACGCTGGTGATGATGCCGTCGGTGCCTTCTTTCTGCACGCCCGGCAGGCCGCTGAGGAATTTGTCGGTAACGTCTTTGCCCAGGCCGGTTTTGCGGAATTTGTGCCCCGGTATTTCCAGCCGCTCGGTTTTTACGGTGTTGAGGCCGTCTGAATCGAGGGTGTGGATGTCGAACACGGCGGTTTCTTCGTCGTGGATTTTGCCGAAATTGTGGCGCACGCGCTCGATGCGCAGCCATTCGCCCTGCGGGTTGACCATCTGCCAGTAGGCCAGATTGTCCAGCGCAGTGCCCCACAACACGGCCTTTTTGCCGCCGGCGTTCATCGCCACATTACCGCCCACGCAGGAAGCGTCGGCCGAAGTGGGGTCAACGGCAAACACCAGCCCGGCCTGATGCGCGGCCTCTTCCACCCGCCGCGTTACCACGCCCGCGCCGCAACGGATAATGGGATGTCTGCCGTCCAAACCCGCCAGCGGCACATACTGCACGCCGCCGTGCAAATCGAGTTTTTCGGTGTTAATGACCGCGCTGTCCGCATCCAGCGGCACCGCGCCGCCGGTATAACCCGTGCCGCCGCCGCGCGGAATAATCACCAAATCCAGCTCGATGAGTGCGCGCACCAGCGGCGCAACTTCGGCTTCGGAATCGGGATTGACCACCACAAACGGATATTCCACGCGCCAGTCGGTTGCGTCGGTAACGTGCGTAACCCGCGCCAGCGCGTCAAACATAATATTGTGCGGCTTGGTGATTTTCGACAGCCGCTGCCATACCTTTTCGCGCCTGGCGCGGATGATGTCGAAACCCTCGTCAAAACGCCTTACCGCCGCTTCCGCCGCCGAAACCAGCAGGGCAACCTGCGGATTGTCGTCGCGCCGCCTGCGGATTTCGCCCAAACGGTGGCGCATCTCGCCCACCAAAGCCGCGCGGCGTTTGGGGTGCGCGAGCAAATCGTCCGCCAGATACGGATTGCGCTCCACCACCCAGATGTCGCCCAACACTTCAAACAGCATCCGCGCCGAGCGGCCGGTTTTGCGCTGGGTGCGCAAGTCTTCCAAAATCTGCCACGCTTCTTCGCCCAGCAGGCGGATGACGATTTCGCGGTCGGTGTAGGATGTGTAGTTGTAGGGGATTTCGCGCAGGCGTTCGTGCGCGGCGGCGGGTGTGGTCATGGCTGTGTTCCGTGTTTTGGTATTTTTGGTGTTTTTATTGTCAGGCCGTCTGAAAAGCAGGGAAGCCCGTTTTTCAGACGGCCTGTCGGTTTTGTTGCAATGTAATGTAAATTTGACACCGTTTCAAGTTGGAATGTAGACAATTCCCGCAGCGGGCGGCGGGCAGGGAAAAATCCGCTTGGTGTTTTGCGGCAAAACCCCTATAATGCGCCGCTTCTTTGGCGGGTCTCCCCGCATGGCGGATTGGAACAACGGGTCAGGGGCGGAAGCCAGCAGCCCACTCCGACGAGCCAGTGCCGGGGGTCGGGCTCGCCGCCCGCTTTTAAGAAACAGCCGCAGATTTGGTCTGCGGCTGTTTTGTTGTGCGCCACGTACAGATAGAGGCCGTCTGAAAACAGTATTTTCAGACGGCCTCTGTTCTGCTTTATGAACCCCGCACCAAATATCTGCAACTGTCTGCAAGCGTGTGCGCGGCTGCGCCACACACCCTACGGGATGGTTGTAGGGTGTGTGGCTTGCCACGCACGCGGCTTATGTTTTCAGACGGCCTTATTTTCCAAATGGCAAGGAACGCGTGCGTCGCTTAGGCGACACACCCTACTTGGGATTTGTGCAGGGTATGTGGCGCAGCCGCGCTTTTCAGACGGCCTCTATTCCCTCCCCCGCGCGGGCGCAGGGGAGGGAGTTTGCTTAGTGGGGGATTGGCGTTCGAAAGCCGCGTCGGCATCTTGCCGAGAGTCGGGAACGCGTGCGCCGCTTAGGCGACACACCCTGCACAGGCTCCCGTGCTGTTGCAAACTCTGCCGTTCCGCTTAGAATTTCCCTGTAAATCCGAACGTTACCGCCCTGCCCGGGGCGGGTACGGGTACGTTGGACATGGGGTCGAGGTAGTAGCGGTTGGTGAGGTTGGTGATGCCCAGGTTCAGGCCGAAGTTTTTGCCTATCCGGTATTTGGCGTACATATCGAACACCAGCGAGGCGCGCCAGTGGTAGGGGCGGCCGGTGGCTTCGAGGATGCGCGCCAGGCCTTGCGCAGCCAGTTCGTCCTGCTGTTTGGTGCTGACGGTGCTGTGGTAGGTGCCGCGCATTCCGAGCTCGAGGCGGTTGTTCAGGCGGCGCGTGCCGGCATCGAGGTTGAGCGAGTATTTGGGCTGCATGGTCTGGTAGAAGCGGGTCGCGCCGAAGCCGCCGTCGATGCATTCGGGGATGCGGTTGTTGTAGATGTCGTAGTTCCAGGCGGTGGTTTTGTCGCACACGCGCTGTTTGAGGCGGTAGTTCGCGCCGAAGGTGGCAAACCATTTGCCGCTGTCGATGCGGCTTTGCAGCTCGATGCCCGAAGTCTGTTTTTTCTCGTATTGGACGATGTTTTTGTTTTCGCTGATGTCGATGGCGTTGCGGATGGTGTTGTCGTAGTAGGTGATGCGGATGTCGCCCGCCTTGAGCCGCTTGGAGTAGGGGGCGAAATTGAAGGCGTAGCCGATTTCCCAGTTGGTGCTGCGCTCTGGCTTGAGGTCGAATTCGAGATTGTGCGGATAAAGCAGATTGACATTGGTGGTGGTGGCTTCGTAGATGCTGGGGAAGCGGGTGGCTTGGGCGAAGCGGAAAAACAGGCGGCTTTTGTCGGTAAGATCGTAGCTGACGGCCAGCAGCGGCGACCAGGCGCGGGCTTTGAGGTGTTTCGGAGTCGGCCAAAGCTCTTCTTCGGTAGTCGGCATTTTGTGAACATGAGCCGCATTTCTTGCCTGATTGGCCGCATTTTGTCTTTCCAGATAATTTTCGTTTGGCCCTCCGCCCCCCCAGCCATTCATCGCCATACCGTTCAGGTATTTCAAATAGCTGCCCCGCAATCCCTGCGGATTGTCCACCCGCTCGTCAAACTGGCCTTTGCGGAACAGCGGCCCCTGAAATTGGCCGTTGGTATAGGGCGCGTAGGCGTATTTCAGGCGGTACACCGCGTCGCTGTCGGGCTGGATTTCCCCGTTGCGGTCGGTAATTTGGATACGGTCTTGGATAGTATGGGTTCTTCGTTCGACATAATCGTAATCGTAGCCGTATCTGCTCCTAAACCGATCAATCAGCCTGTTCACTTCATCGATGTTGGTGCCGTCATAGGCATTTTCAATCCTCCGTATATCGTCGGCTTCCTCTTTGTTGCCGATAATCTCGTAGTAAGGCACATCCACACCGATGATGTAGCCGCTGCCGTCTATTACCCCGCTCATATTGGAAGAATAAAACGGATCGCGCTTTGCCTTCCGCTCTTTGGCCAGCGCGTCATCATATGCCCAGAATTTGTCATAGCGCACGCCCGCCTGGATATTCAGGCGGGCTGTCGGCTGCCAGTCAAACACCAAGCCGCCGCCCCATTCGTGGCGGCGGCCGGCGCGCGGGCCGGCAATGGCGGTGGCGGTGCTGACTGCGCCGATGATGTTGTAAAAATCGTTGTCGTTGTTGGATACTTTTGTGGTCTCGTCCAGCTTTTCGTGTTGGATGTTGGCCGACAGGGTCATGCTCAGATTGTCGGTGAGGCGGAAGCGGTTGCTGATGTCCGCGCCGAGGCGGGTGGCGCGGGTGTTTTGCTCCGAACCCGATCGGACACGGTATGCGCCGGGTATCGGCGGCTCTTCCTTTGCAGGCTCTTCTCTGGGCACGTCGGCGCAGCTCATGCCGAACCGGCGCAGATCTTCCGGCACTTCATGGCGGATATGGCAGGCCACCCAGTTGTCGTAATTGTTGTCGGCAAGGATGACATTCAATTCGGGGCCGCCGCTCTGGTGGCGGCTGCTGTCGGTGCGGGTGCGCCAGATATTGGCCTGCAAATCTATCCAGCGGCTGTTTTCCGGCTGCCACGAATAGCCGAGCTTGTAGCTTTTGGTTTGGAGGCGGGAATCCAGCCCCTGAATCGGATAATAGCTCGGCTGCTGGCCGACAAAATTGTATGCGTTGCTGAAGCCCAATACCAATGCATTGTAAAAGGGATTGTTTTCGCCGAAGCGCACGCGGGTGCGCAGATGGCTGAGGCTGATGGTCTGATTGTGCGGCAGATGCCAGTTGTTTTTCAGCAGCAGGCTTTTGCTTTCGACATTGCTGTTGAACACTTCTTCGCCCGGGCGGTAGAGCTTGGCCATATTGGGAATCATGGTGGCGGAAGTGTTGCCGAAATCGGCATAGTCGGAATCGTAAACGGGATTGTAGAGATAGCCGCCCGCGCCGCGCTTGCCGGAGAAATAATTGCCTTTTTTGCGATCGCTGTATGCAATCAGGCCGTCGGCAATATTTGTTTTGAAAGCGGCCGCGATCATGCCGGAGCGGTCGCCTTTGAAATTCGACAATTTGTGGCTGCGGCTGTCGGGAGTTACATAATTGGTAAAAGTCAATGCCCGATAGCGTTCGCCCGTGCTTTCCACGCCGCCGGCCGGCCCGTCGGCTATCGGATGGCCGGGAATGGTGCGGTAGTCTTCCCAGCCCAGATATTGCAGATTGTCCACACGCGGCTTGGCGGTGTTGTCGGACAGGCTGCCCTTGATTTGGATGCCCCATTTGTCGCCCTCCGGCACTATATCGTCGGCTTCGATGGTGCTGATGGCCACCGCGCCGCCCACGCCCGATTTTATGCCCCGCGTCATGGCGGGGCTTTTTTCTACGGCAATGCTGCGGAACAGGGCGGGATCGACATAGTTCCGGTCGGCCGTACCGTAGTTGTTCATCCACACGTCCACGGTCTGCTCCGTGCCGTCGATGGTAACGGGGATGCGGCCTTTGCCGGAAATGCCGCGTATGCTGGGGGTGATCGCGCTGCCGGCATTGCGGGTGTTCATATTGTATACGCCGTTCAGGCCTTTCAGAATGTCGCCCGCCGCGTCGGTTTGGTAGCGTTCGAGATATTCTTTGCCCAGATAGGCGTTGGATACGTTTTTGCTGTATTGCTGCGCTTCGCCTTTTTCGTCGGCCTTCATGCGTTTGCCGTGTACGGTTACGGCATCGAGGGCGTTGCTTTCGGCGGCGTTTTGCGCGGGCGCGGCATCTTCCGCCCAAATTTCCGGCGTGCAGAAAAGCAGGCCGAGGCAGGCGGCCAGAGTGTTCAGCTTGGTATGGTTCATGGTTCGCTCCTTGTTTGTCGGCGGGTGCTTCGGCAGGGAGGCTGCCTCGGCGGCGGATAGGAAGCGGCTTGTGTTTTTTGGATTTGTAGATGTCAGGAAGACCGTTCTGCGACGGCTGCGGCGGATTGTACGGTATTTGCAAATTTTTAATAAGACTGCGGCAGCTTTCTTTACATTTCGAGGCGGATGAAATAGTACCGCTGTTGTCGTAAGCAGGAGGTTGTGAAATATAAAGCATATATAAAATAAATTATTTTCGTAATTTTAGTATTATTTTCTAATGTATAAAATTTACACTTTTTGTCTTGTGGAAAATGGAAAACGACGGCTGCCGACAGAGGCGAGGAAGCCGAGCAGGATGGCATTGGGACGGAATTCCATGGCAGTTCGTAAGGTTTGGTTAGGATTTTGATAATGTAGCAATGGGTTTCTGCCGCTGCCATCGGCTGATGGGATTAGTCCGTCGGATGATGGGTGCGGGGTAGGGGGAGGCCGTCTGAAAATGCCGTTTGCGCCGCTTGGTTTTGCAGCTTGGCTGTGTATCCGCGTGGATTTGACACGGCATCAGGCCGTCTGAAAAACGTTTTCAGACGGCCTGATGCTTGTGCGGCGGGCGGATTACGCGCTGACGGAAAAGACGGTTTCAGACGGCCATTGCTCTGCCGCAAGCAGGGAGCAGACGGCGGCGGCGAGGCCGTTTCTGTCCATGTAGCTGCGGGGGATTTCGTCGATTTCGCGGTGGAGGGTGAAGCTGCCGCCCGCGTCTTGTCCGAGGCCGCAGGGGCGGAGGATGACCCAGTCCAAACCGCTTTGGCGCAGGCGGTTTTCGGCTTCGGTTTTGGCAAGGACGGCTTCGCCGAGGGCCTGCTTGAACATTGCGCCGGTGTTTTCGTATTGTTCGCCGCAGCCCATGCTGGTTACGAGCAGGAAGCGGGCATTTGGGGCTTTTTGGCGGACGGCTTCGATAATGTTGGCATTGCCTGCCGCGTCGCTGCGTTCTCCGGCTTCGTTTTTGCCGCCGACGAAGCTGACGACGGTGTCGGGCTGCGTTTGGGAAACGGCGGCAAGGACGGCGGCGGGGTCGAGTGCGTCGGCGATGACGGTTTGGGTTTGGTGCTGCGGGTAGAACGGGTCGTCTGCCTGTGCAGGGCGGCGCAGGACGGCGGTGAGGCCGTCTGAAAAGCCGTTTTGGCGCAGACGGGCGATGAGGGCGCGGCCGCTTTTGCCGTTTGCGCCGAATATCATGAGCATATCAGGCCTCCCCGATGCCGAAGAGGGCGCGCATGGCGTGGATTTGGCGTTCGATGAGTTCGCCTTCTTTGTCGCGTCCGACGTAGATTTTGAACATGGCGCCGCCTGCGCGGTTGATGAAGTTGAGGGAGACGGTGCGTTTGCCCATAAAGGGGCGTTCGATGAGGTAGATAGCGGCGCAGTTTTCATAATAGATGTGGCCGTGGATGCCGCCGGGTTCGCTTTCTTTGAAGTTGTAGAAGCCGCGTCCGATGCTGCCGCCGGGCAGTTTGCCGGTTACTTCGGCGATTACGTCGGGGGTGTGGGCGATGAAGGTTACGGCTTCGTCCCATGCGGCAACGGCCTGCATGATTTCGACGAAGCGGCTGCCGTCGGTTTTGTGTACGCAGCCTGCGGGCAGGCAGTTGATGATTTCTTCAAAGCTGCATTGGTGCCGGCCGGCAAGCATTTCGAGTATTTGGCCGGGGTTTTCGGCCAGGGTGTTGCGCAGGACGGTTTTTTGCTCTTCGGATAGGGGTGTTGCCATGAGTTGCTCCTTGTCTTCGTTTGCGGGCAGCGCAAGCATGAGCTTGCGGATGAGGGTGGGCGACCAGTAGCGGCCGCTGGTGTGGAGACGGATGAGGCCGTCTGAATCGGGCGGGGCGGTAAGGCCGAGTTCCGCCCATTGTGTCAGGAGGGCGGCGGCGCGGGGGTGGGGGGCGAACAGGCGGCTGTCGATAAAGCCCAGTTCGATGTCGTGTTGCAGGCGGCCGAGGAGGTATTTGTTTTCGCTGTGGCGGCTCATGTAGGCGATGTTTTTTTCGCCTTCGGGTGTGGCGAGGTAGTTGTCGAGATCGCTTTGCACCTGGTAGCTGTAGCCGCCGCCGTTGCCGCCCGCGCCGGAACCGAAGGCGAGGCAGGGGATGTTGGATTTGACCAAACGGTTGTACAGGTTGCGCTCGCCGCGCCCGGGGTAGGCGAAGTGGTTGTTGCTGATTTGTTCCCAGCTTTGTCGTGCGAGATAGTCTGCCGCATAGGCGTATTGCAGCGACTGGGTGTCAAAGCCCGGCGGCGGGGGAAACGCGCCTTTTTCGATCATGCGGTTGATGGGGAGGAAGGGGTAGCAGTTGAAGGCGTAGGTGTCGAGCCCTGCAAGGGGCAGGGCGGCGGCGGTGCGCAGGTCGTTGTGCCAGATTTCGTCGCTTTGGCCGGGCAGGCCGAAGATGAGGTCGGCAACGAGGACGGCGTTCAGACGGCCTAATTGTTCGAGATAGGCTGCGGCTTCCGCGCCGCTGTGTCTGCGGCCGAGGCGGCGGCGGATGGCGGTGTCGAAGGTTTGTATGCCGATGGAGATGCGGTTGACACCCGCATCGACGGCGGCACGGGCTTTGTCGGCAGGGAAATGGCTCATGCGGCCTTCGAGGGTAAATTCGCAGCCGTCCGCGAGCGGAAGATATTGGTAGCAGGCGCGGATGAGGCGTACCAAATCGTCGGTAAGCAGGGCGGTGGGCGTGCCGCCGCCGAAATAAACGGCGCGGATTTTGCCGCTGCCTTTGCGGATTTCGGCTTCCCGGGCAAGCTCTTCGATAACTTTGTCGGTGTATTGTTTGCTGTGGCTGTCTTTCCAAGCGTTGCGGTAGAAGCCGCAGAAGACGCAGTGGTTGGCGCAGAAAGGGATGTGCAGATAGGCCAGCGCGTCTTCCTGCAACACGGTTTCGGCCTGCTGCCGCCAAAGCCGCTGCCATTGGCTGTTTGGTACGGGTATCCCGCCCCAAATGGGCATCAGAGCCTGCCGTTCGGGAAAGGCATCGGGTAGGGCTTGGTCGGGACGGATGGTAATGGTTTGGTTCATTTCATGTTTTTGTGAAATAAATAGGAATGGTTGCTATTATTTAATCATAACGCCGAAAGCGTTTTTGATTCAAATCAAACCTTGTCAGGGTGGGAAAAGGCCGTCTGAAAATGCGGTATGGCGGGGCAGGGCGGGAGATGGGGCGCGGCGGTGTATCGGTTTGGGGGAAAGATAATCGGCAGATAGAAAAACAGCCCGCATATGCGGGCTGTTGTGTTGCGTTTTCCGTACGGGCTTATGCTTGGGGCGGTTTGTCTCCGCTGCCGTCGGGACGGCTGCCGGCCGTGTCTTCTGCGGGCGGTGTTGCGGATTGGCCGTCTGAAAGCCGGCGGGTGTCTGCATCTGCACCGTTTTCACGGGCATCTGCCGCCGCTTCCTGCTGTGCATCGGATTGGCTGCCTCCGGATTCTCCGTTTTCGGATTCTCCGTTTTGGCGCACGTTGTGGCTGTAATCTTTCGGCGGGCTGGGTTGTTTGCCTGCCATGATTTCCAGCACTTGGTCGCGGTCTATGGTTTCCCATTCGATAAGGGCGCGGGTCATGGTTTCCATTTTGGCGCGGTTTTCATCGAGGATTTTGTAGGCGACGGCGTATTGCTCGTCCAAAATGCGGCGGATTTCGGCATCCACTTCCTGCTGGGTTTTCTCGGAAATATGTTGCGAACGGGTTACGCTGCGGCCGAGGAAGACTTCCCCTTCGTTTTCGGCATACACCATCACACCCATTTTGTCGCTCATGCCGTAGCGCGTAACCATTTCGCGGGCGATTTGGGTGGCGCGTTCGAAGTCGTTGGATGCGCCGGTGGAAATGCGGCCGACAAACAAATCTTCGGCAATACGTCCGCCAAACAAAATGGAGATTTGGTTCAGCATTTGGTCTTTGTACATGCTGATGCGGTCGCGTTCGGGAAGCTGCCAGGTCAGGCCGAGGGCGCGGCCGCGCGGCATGATGGTAACTTTATGCACGGGGTCGGTGCCTTCCAAACTTTCGGCAACGATGGCGTGGCCGGATTCGTGGTAGGCGGTGGCGCGTTTTTCGTCTTCGTGCATCACCATGCTGCGGCGTTCGGGACCCATGTAGATTTTGTCTTTCGCATCTTCAAAATCGCTTTGGTCGACTTTGACCTTGTTGCGGCGGCCGGCAAAAAGGGCGGCTTCATTGACCAGATTGGCCAAATCCGCGCCGGAGAAGCCGGGCGTGCCGCGTGCCAGCGACACCAAATCAACAGATTCGTCCAGCGGCACTTTTTTGGCGTGTACGTTGAGAATCTGTTCGCGGCCGCGAATGTCGGGCAGGGGAACGACAACCTGGCGGTCGAAACGGCCGGGGCGTTGCAGCGCGGGGTCGAGTACGTCGGGGCGGTTGGTGGCGGCAATCACAATTACGGTCTGGTTGCTTTCAAAGCCGTCCATTTCCACCAAAAGCTGGTTGAGCGTCTGCTCGCGTTCGTCGTTGCCGCCGCCGAGGCCTGCGCCGCGCTGGCGGCCTACTGCGTCGATTTCGTCGATAAAGATAATGCAGGGCGCGTTTTTCTTCGCCTGCTCGAACATATCGCGCACGCGGCTTGCACCCACGCCGACAAACATTTCTACGAAATCGGAGCCGGAAATGCTGAAAAACGGCACGCCTGCTTCGCCGGCAATCGCTTTGGCGAGCAGGGTTTTGCCCGTACCCGGGCTGCCTGCCAGCAGGATGCCGCGCGGCATGCGGCCGCCGAGGCTCTGATAGCGGTTGGGGGCTTTGAGGTAGTCGACAATTTCGCTGACTTCTTCTTTGGCTTCGTCGCAGCCGGCCACGTCGGCAAAGGTAACTTTGTTGTTGTCGCTGTCGAGCAGGCGGGCGCGGCTTTTGCCGAAAGAGAATGCACCGCCTTTGCCGCCGCCGCCGGTCTGCATACGCATGAAATAAAACCATGCGCCGATCAGCAGCAGCACAGGCAGCAGGCTGAAAAAGAGGCTGCCGAGCATACTCTGGCGTTCTTCGGGCGTAACCTGTACGCGGACGTTTTTCGCCAGCAGGCGTTCGGACAGCTTGTAGTCCATCGGCGCGTTGGTTACGAATTTGCTTTTGTCGGTGCGCTCGCCTTTGAGCGTGTAGCCCGCCAACGCCGAGCCTTCGACGGTTACCGAGGCGATTTCGCCTTTGTCGACCTGCTGTACGAATTGCGAATAATCGACCAGCCGGGCTTCTTCCCGCCTTTCTTTCACGGCGTTGAAGGCGGCCAGCAGGCCGATGATCAATGCAGACCAAATCAAAAGGCTTTTTACAATGCTCCTCACAAAAACGGGCTCCCAAAATAGTGAAAAATGAAGTGAAAAAACAGGGGGCGCGATTGTAATTGACCCCTGTTGCCTTGTCAGCGTTTATTTTTTCCCAGCAGGTAAATCTCGCTGGAACGGCCGCGCGAAGCATCGGGTTTGCGTGTCTGCACCGAGGCAAAGTCTGCGCGCATTTGAGCCGTGAATTCGGGATAACCCGCGCCCTGAAACGCTTTTACCAAAAAACTGCCGCCCGGTTTGAGATGGCAGCGGGCAAAATCCAAAGCCAGTTCGCACAAATAGAGGCTTTTGGCCTGGTCGGTTACCGAATGGCCGCTCATATTGGGTGCCATATCGCAGATTACAAGGTCGAGGGCGCGGCCGCCGAGCAGGCTTTCAAAACGCGCCAGCACTTCCTCTTCGCGGAAATCGCCCTGAATGAAGGATACGCCTGCGACCGGCTCCATCGGCAGAATGTCGAGCGCGAACACTTTGCCCTGTGTGCCTGCCAGTTTTGCCGCCGCCTGCGACCAGCTTCCCGGCGCGCTGCCCAAGTCGGCCAATATGGTTCCGGGCTTGATGAGTTTGTCTTTTTCGTTGATTTCCAAAAGTTTGTAGGCGGCGCGGGCGCGGTAGCCGTCTTTTTGCGCCTGATGGACGTAGTGGTCGTTCACATGCTCGTGCAGCCATGCTTTCGACGATTTGGAGCGTGCCGCCATTTTGGGTATCCGAAAGACAAAAGGCCGCCATTCTACACGATTTTCAGACGGCCTCTTGCGCCGCATGACGCGTCTTGTGCTTTCGCGTAAAATGCCGCTTTTTTCCGACAGGCAGTACGATACGATGAGCAACGCACCCGACAGCAAGCAGATTTTGTCCCTGAGAGCCCGTGCCCACCATTTGAATCCGGTGGTGATGATCGGGCAGCACGGGCTGACCGATTCCGTCATTAAAGAAACCGTTGCCGCGCTGGCGGCGCACCAGCTTATCAAAGTGCGCGTGGCCGGAGACGACCGCGCCGAGCGCGTGGAACTGGCCGCCGCGCTGTGTCAGGCAACAGATGCGCATCTGGTGCAGCACATCGGCAAACTTTTGGTTTTGTGGCGCGAAAAGCAGGACGAAGAATAAACGGAGGCCGTCTGAAAACGGGCAATGCGTTTTTCAGACGGCCTTTTGTAGGAGAAGAATATGAAAGACAGCGATTTCGACATTCTGTGCGGCGGCTGCGACGACGAAGATTTCCAAAAGATGCTCTCGGGAATGAGCGAAGAAGAACGCGCCGAGTTCAGGCGCGAATCCCGCCAGCTTTTTGCCGAAGTGGCCGAAATGTTTGATGCTTTCGACAAGCGCACCATCCACGAAAAACTCACCGAAGACATCCTTGCGCAAACAAGCGACGAGGATTTGGTGCTGACCGTATTCGACACGCTGGCCGTGCAGGCTCCGGAAAGCCTGTCGGAAGAGGAATATCTGCAAACCCTGAGTCCCGCCCGCCGCGCCGTGTACGCACTCTATATTCTTGCCGGAGAAGTGGACAACGGCGGTTTCAACCAGTATTACTACAACACCGAAGCCGAGGCGGCGGCCTATCTGCCCGAGGCCTGCGAGCTGATAGGCGCACCCGAATATGCAGATCTCGTCCGCCGTGCCAATGCCTGTTACGAACAGGAAAAACTGGCGCAACGGCAGGACGGCACGCTGGAAACCTTCTGCGCTTCCTATGAAAACAACCCGCTGGAAGCCTTCGATGACGAATTCTACCTGTTGGAAAACCGTATGCCGCTCGACAGCCTGCTGACCGCATTCGTCCGCGCCCACCCATCGGAATTTGCCGGCTGAAACACCCGTCGATCCGGCAGGCCGTCTGAAAACGCCGCCAACACTGCTTCATGCTTTAACGGAGCCGTGTTTTGTTTTTCAGACGGCCTGAGCTATGTCCGTAGCGCAATTTTCAAAAAAGAGAAAACCCATGTCCGACCATTTGGTTTTGCAGCATTCCGACATTGCCCGCTGCGACCTGTCCTGCCTGCACGCATTGAGGCCGTCTGAAAACCCGTTTCCCGACAGCGTGCGCCGTTTTGCCGTAAACGAGGGCTACGCGCTGCCGCCCGAGTCCGCCGCCGTCCTCGATGCGCAGCAGATAGATTACGCCGTGCTGCCCGCGCTGCCGTTTTCCGCTTTCGGACTGGTGGTCAGCGACATGGATTCCACGCTGATTACCATCGAATGTATAGACGAAATCGCCGCGCAGGCCGGACTGAAAGATCAGGTGGCCGCCATCACGGAACGCTCGATGCGCGGCGAAGCCGACTTCCGGCAATCCTTGTACGAACGTGTCGCCCTGCTTGCCGGCCTGCCCGAAGCCGCCTTGCAGAAAGTGTATGACGAAGTTCTGCAACTCTCGCCCGGCGTGCCATACCTGCTGTCCGAATGCAAAAAACACGGCGTGAAATTCATGCTGGTGTCCGGCGGCTTTACCTTTTTTACCGACCGCCTGCAAACCCGCCTCGTCCTCGACTACGCCTTTGCCAATGTTTTGGCAAGCGAAAACGGCAGACTCACAGGCCGCCTGAACGGCACGCTTATCGACGCGCAAGCCAAAGCACGGCTGCTGCGCGAATACCGCAGCCGGCTCGGACTGGCGGCGGAGCAGGTTATCGCCGTGGGCGACGGCGCAAACGACATCCCCATGCTGCGCGAAGCAGGATTCGGCACCGCCTACCGTGCCAAACCGAAAACGCGGCAGGCGGCAAGGCTGCGCATTTCCCACAACGGCCTCGAAGCCCTGCGCCGCTGGTTTTTATAAGCAGGCGGATTGAGGCCGTCTGAAAAGCCGCTTACGGCATTTCGGACGGCCTCGGTTTTCAGTATAATCCGCAGCTTTTTTGCCGCCATGCCCTTGTTTTTCCGCGCAGGCGGCCCTACTTGGCGGCAACATCCATTTCCCGGCCTGAAAGCCACGAGCTATCGCAGGCCGCACGCCCTGCGGCGCGGCAGACCTTACCGACAAGCTGCATACAAAACAGGCAGAATTCCCGCACACTCCGCCCGCCGCCAAACCACGGAACGACACTATGAGCAACCAATCCGATACCCAAGACTACGAAGAACAGGAAGACGGCAACCGCCCGCTCACTCCCGAAGAACAACGCCAACGTCTGCGCCTGCTGATTATCCAGGGCAAAGAGCGTGGCTACATCACTTACGCCGAAATCAACGACGCACTGCCCGACGATATGTCCGATGCCGAACAAATCGACAACATCGTCAATATGATCCAGGGGCTGGGCATACAGGTAACCGAAGAAGCCCCCGATGCCGACACCCTGCTGATGAACGACACCGGCACGGGCATGACCGACGACGATGCGGTGGAAGAAGCCGAAGCCGCACTTTCCAACGCCGATTCCGAGTTCGGACGCACCACCGATCCCGTGCGTATGTATATGCGCGAGATGGGGCAGGTTGACCTGCTTACCCGCGAAGACGAAATCATCATCGCCAAAAAAATCGAAAACGCCCTGAAAAACATGGTGCAGGCCATTTCAGCGTGTCCGGGCTCGATTGCCGAAATCCTCGCACTCATCGAACAGATACGCAACGGCGAAACCAAAGTGGACGACGTGGTGGAAGCCATCCTCGATCCCAACGAAGTGCTGATGCACGAGCTGGGCGTAAGCGATCTCGAAATCATCCCGCCCGGCAGCAAACCTTCCGACCGTTCGGCAGCGGCGGAAGAAGAGGGCGACGGCGAAGAATCGGACGAAGAAGACAGCGCGTCTGCCGAAGAACTCGACCGCATCAATCTCGAAGAACTGAAACAGGATGTATTGGAACATTTTGCCGGCATCAGCGAAAACTACGGCCTGATGGTCGAAGCATTGCAGGCCGGCGGCAGCAAGCATCCGGACTACCTCAAATACCGCGAGGCCATCGCCCACAAGCTGCTGGAAGTGCGTTTTTCCACCCGCCAGATTGAAAACCTGAGCGGCAGCCTGCGCCAAAAAGTAGACAACATCCGCAAGCTCGAACGGGAAATCCGCGACATCTGTCTCGACCGCGTGCAGATGGACAGAGACTATTTCATCGCCCAATTTCTGCCCAACATCACCGATTTGGACTGGCTGGAAGGCGAGATCGGCCGCCGCCGTGTTTGGAGCAACGCGCTCGAACGTTTCCGCCACGCCATTTTGGAAAAGCAGACCGAAGTGGCCGAAATGGAGAAAAGCGTACAGATTTCCATCGAAGAATTGAAGGAAATCAACAAAAATATGCAAAGCAGCGAACGCGAAACCGCGCGGGCAAAAGAGGAAATGATTCAGGCCAACCTGCGTCTGGTAATTTCCATCGCCAAAAAATATACCAACCGCGGCTTGCAGTTTCTCGACCTGATTCAGGAAGGAAATATCGGCCTGATGAAAGCGGTGGACAAATTCGAATACCGGCGCGGCTACAAATTCTCCACCTACGCCACATGGTGGATACGCCAGGCCATCACCCGCTCGATCGCCGACCAGGCGCGCACCATCCGCATCCCCGTGCACATGATTGAAACCATCAACAAGATGAACCGCATCTCCCGCCAGTATCTGCAAGAACACGGCGAAGATCCCGATTCCGCCAAACTGGCCGAACTGATGGAAATGCCGGAAGACAAAATCCGCAAAATCATGAAAATCGCCAAAGAGCCGATTTCGATGGAAACCCCCATCGGCGACGACGACGACTCGCACTTGGGCGACTTTATCGAAGACGTAAACAACGTCGCCCCCGCCGAAGCCGCCATGTATTCCAGCCTGCGCGAAGTAACCGCCGACGTACTCGAAAGCCTTACCCCGCGCGAAGCCAAAGTGCTGCGTATGCGTTTCGGCATCGATATGAACACCGACCACACCCTGGAAGAAGTCGGCAAACAGTTTGACGTAACGCGCGAGCGCATCCGCCAGATCGAAGCCAAAGCCCTGCGCAAGCTGCGCCATCCCACCCGCAGCGACCGCCTGAAAAGTTTCCTCGACAGCGAAGAGGGCAAATAGGCGGGGCGGATTGCCGTCCGCATCCGACAGGCCGTCTGAAAGCATGGTTTTCAGACGGCCTTTTGCCGATTTTTATCGTTAAGGCGCAGACGATAGTGGGGTATTGCGCGGTTTTTCCGTACAATGCGCCTGTTTTTAACCCGACAGCAGAAAGGTATGACCATGAGCGAGCAGGAAAACAAAATCAAAGTGGATACGGATGACAGCAAGCAGCCGCAGGAAGAAAGCGTGCAGCCTCCGTCCGACGGGGACAAAGGCGAAACCACCGAAAGCGGCTGCTGCGGCGTATGCGGCGGCTGAAGCCGTCTGAAAAGCAAAAACGACACGCTTGCGTGTCGTTTTTTCTGTCGGCAGGCCGCAGCTGTGCAACAGCCCGAATCGGTATGCCGTCTTTCACGCGTCCGTCCCCGCTCTTGTCCGGCAACAGGGTTTCCGCCTCTGTTTCCGTTTCAGCGCAGGCCTCCGCTTTGGGCAAAGCACGTCCGCCGTATGAATCGGCCTTTACAGCCCGCCGCCTTTCCGCTATGTTTCCCGCCCTTGTTTGTCCTAAGAAAACCAAGCCGCCGCATATGAAAAAAATTACCGCCGAAAATCTCGTTCCCCTGTTGTCCAGCGTGATACCGGAAAAAGACATGGCCTGCATCCTCAATGCGCTGGTGCAGTTTCTGCGCGGCGGCGGCACGAAGCGCGCATCCCAGCGTTTCGACCTCCTGCTCGACGTATTGAAGCAGAATCCCGATTTGGCGCAGGCATTCGGCGGCCGTTTCCACCAATGGCTTGCCGGTATCCACATCTACCCCGCACTGGTGGGGCTGGGCATTTTCTCCCGCAGCGGCTTCGCCCGCGAAATCGCCATCCGTGTTTACGAACGCTTTATGCCTTCGTTTAAAGACCTGAACAATCTGCGCGACGTATTCCTTTATATTTTCCGCTCGCAAAACGATGAGAAATGGCTGCAAACCGTCAGCCTGCACCAATGGCTCTCGCTTTACGAAATCCTGCGCGAACACAGCGATCCCGCCGCCGTCCAGACGGCTTCGCGCCATTTGGAGCAGGCGCGGCTGCACGCGCTGGAAATGCTTTCCGTGTGGGTGGCGGCGGAAGAGCTCGAGCCCGAATTTACCCGCATCGAACCCAAGCTGATGGAAGTGGATTCGGCCTTTGTCGCCCTGCATCAGGAAATCAGCCGCCTCGTTTCCCATTACCGCGTACCGGAGCAGAAGGAAGCCTTTGATACCGCGCACATCGCCGTGATGATGGAGCAGTGCCGCGCCCAAGTGGAACGCCTGCGCCGCAAAGGCACGGGTGCGGGTGCGGGTTCGTCGGTGAAAGTGGCGCACCTTTTGGAACGTCTGTCGCAAACGCTGGACCGCATTGCCGTGCTGCTCGACATCCAAACCGCGCCCGATGAAAAAACCTGCCGCCGCCACTGTGTTTCCCTGCTCAACTCGCTCACTATGGCCGCCGTGGAGCAGCACAGCACCGAGCTGCTGCGCCGCCGCAGCATACAGATGCTTGCCAAAAGCATCAGCGAAAACACCAGCGGCCACGGCGAACACTACATCACCCGCAACCGGCGCGAATATTTCTCCATGCTGGCTTCCGCAGCCGGCGGCGGGGTCATCATCGCCCTGATGGCGGGCAACAAAATCCGCATCAGCGGCCTCGGCCTGGGCGATTTCTCCACCGCCTTTCTCGCTGGCTTGAATTACGGCATCGGTTTTATGTTTATCCACATGGTGCATTGCACCGTTGCCACCAAACAGCCGGCCATGACCGCCGCCCGCATCGCCGAACACGTCGAACAAAACGACAAAGCCCGTGCCGTCGAAAGCAAGCTGGCCAGGCTGCTGATAGACGTGGCCCGTTCGCAGACCGTGGCCGTATTCGGCAATGTCGTTGTCGCCGTTATCGTTGCCTCTCTCGTGGCCGTATCCATTGCCGAAAGCACCGGCTCCCCCATGCTCGACGAGCACAACGCCGCCTACCAGTTCAAATCGCTGCAACCCTTCACCCAGCCGACGCTCTGGTATGCCGCCATAGCCGGCGTGTGGCTGTTTTGCTCCGGCATCATCTCCGGTTTCTACGACAACCGTGCCGACTATCTCAACCTGCGCAAACGCCTCACCGTGCAGCCCCTGCTCAAACGCATCCTGCCCCTGCGCGTGCGCACATGGCTGGGCGACTACCTCCACCGCCACTACGGCTCGCTGGCGGGCAATTTCATCTTCGGTATGCTGCTGGGCATGACCGGCTGGTTCGGCCACCTGCTCGGCCTGCCGCTCGACATCCGCCACGTTGCCTTCTCTTCCGCCAACCTCGGCTATGCCTCCGTCAGTGGCGGCAGCGGATTTTTCTATTTTCTGATGAACCTGGTGTTTGTGCTGATGATCGGCCTCGTCAATCTCATCGTCAGTTTCTCGCTCGCCCTGATTGTCGCCCTGCGCTCGCGCGGCGCACGGATAGAAAGCCTGTCCAAACTCACCGGCACCTTGTGGCAGCAGATCAGGGCCAACCCGCTTAATCTGTTCTTCCCCGTGCCAAGCCCGCCCTCGGGCGCGAAAGACGGCGGCAAAGCGAAAGAATAGCAACAGGCCGTCTGAAAAACACTTTTCAGACGGCCTCAAATCCCGCATACGCCCGTTGCGGCAGGGCAGGGCGCAACTGCGCTTTTGCCGAAACGCAGCACACATCCCGTCCGTACGGCATTCCGCGCCACACCGCCGCACGGCAGACAACAAGGCCGCCCGATTCCCTTTTTTCAGACGGCCTCATGCCAACAAGGAAACCCCATGAAACCCCGCTTCATTACGCTTGACGGCATCGACGGCTCCGGCAAATCCACCCACCTCGATGCCATGAAAGACTGGTTTGCCGCCCGCCGCCTGCCCGTCCTCTTTACCCGCGAACCGGGCGGCACCCCGCTGGGCGAAGAGCTGCGCCGCCTGCTGCTCGATCCCGCCACCCGCGTCGGCCTGCACGCCGAAGCCCTGTTAATGTTTGCCGCCCGCCGCCAGCACCTCGACGATGTCATCCTGCCCGCGCTGGCAGGCGGCACCAACGTCGTTTCCGACCGCTTCACCGATGCCACCTTTGCCTATCAGGGCGGCGGACGCGGCCTGCCCGCCGCCGACATCGCCGCGCTGGAAAACTGGGTGCAGGGCAGCCTGCGCCCCGACCTCACGCTGATTCTCGACGTACCCGCCGAAGTGTCTTTCGAACGCGTTGCCAAAGCGCGGAACAAAGACCGTTTCGAGCAGGAGCAGGCCGCCTTTTTCCTGCGCGTCCGCCAAGCCTATCTCGACCGCGCCGCCGCCGATACGCAGCGTTACCGCGTCATCGACAGCAACCGCGACAAAGCCGAAGTCCGAGCCGACGTGGAAGCCGCCCTTGCCGCCTGCTTCGAGGCCGTCTGAAAACGGGGCAAGAGAACCAGCCGTGCGCCGTAACGGCATTTTCAGACGGCCTGTGTGTTTGTTCCATACAAACCACTTCCGTGCCGAAGCGCGTTTTGTCTTGTCCGTATCCGTTGTCCGTTGCGGATACGCTGTGCGGCGCATGATGGCAAAAGGCCGTCTGAAAACCTGTTTCCGAGGTTTTCAGACGGCCTTTTGCCTATCCCGATCCTTGCTGCGGTTCAGCCTTTGCTGCCGAACAGCTCCACCATGCGGCGCGCGCCTTCGAGACAGTCTTCTAGGGAGGCGACCAGGGCGATGCGGACGTAGCCGCGTCCCGGGTTGCCTTGTCCGTTGTCGCGTGCGAAGAAGCGGCCGGGCAGCACCTGCACGGCCGCTTCGCGCCACAGCTTTTGCGCGAAGGCCAAATCGTCGCCGTCCGGCACTTTCAGCCAGATGTAGAAAGAGGCTTCGGGCATGTTTACGTCAAACGCCTGACGCAGCAGCGGGATAACGCGGTCGAATTTTTCCCGGTACAGACGGCGGTTTTCGATAACGTGTTCTTCGTCGTCCCATGCGGCAATGCTGGCACGCTGTACCGGCAGGCTCATCGCGCTGCCGTGGTAGGTGCGGTAGAGCAGGAAGGAGCGGAGCAGGGCGGCATCGCCGGCCACAAAGCCGGAACGCAGGCCGGGGGCGTTGGAGCGTTTGGACAGGCTGGTAAACATGACAATGCCTTTGCGGCTGCGTTTGAGCTGAGCGGCGGCCTGCAATGCGCCGAGCGGCTTGTCTTCGCCGAAATAGATTTCGGAATAGCATTCGTCGGATGCGATCACGAAGCCGTAGCGGTCTTGCAGCGCGAAGAGTTTGCGCCAGTCGTCCAGATTCATCACGCTGCCGCTGGGGTTGTCGGGCGAACAGGCGAAAAGCAGGCGCACATGCGGCCAGACATCGGCGGGTATGCCGTCCCAGTCGGGCAGGCAGCGCGGCGGGGTGCTGTCGGCAAAACAAATTTCGCCGCCGCCGAGAAAGGCCGCGCCTTCGTAAATCTGGTAGAACGGATTGGGGCAGGCGACAATCTGCCGTTCGCTTGCGGCAGGGTCGAGTATGACCTGCGCGAAGGAAAACAGGGCTTCGCGGCTGCCGAGTACGGGCAGGATTTCGCTTTCGGGATCGAGCCGCAGGCCGCCGTAGCGGCGTTCGATCCAGCGGGCGCAGGCCAGACGCAGCTCGGGCAGTCCGGCGGTGGCCGGATACTTGGCAAATTCGGCGGCAGAGGCGTTGAGGGCTTCGGTGATGACGGCCGGGGTGGGATGCTTCGGTTCGCCGATTTGCAGCATTACGGGAGCAAGGTGCGCGGGCGGCTCGATACCCTGCATGGCTTCGCGCAGACGGGCGAAAGGGTAGGGCTGGAGTTTGGCTAACAGGGAATTCATATTCGGTACTGCTGTGGAAAAGCGGCCATTCTAACAGAACGCAATGAGGCCGTCTGAAAGCGTTTCTTTCAGACGGCCTCTGCGGAACACGGTTCAGGCAGCGTTGAAGCCTACGTCGGCAATGGCTTTTTTCACAGCATTGACATCCAAGCCCTCGGCATGGGTTACCACGACCACGCCGGTTTCAAAATTGGCGTTCACCATGCGCACGTTCGGCACTTCTTCGGCTTTGGCAATGAGTTTGCGCGAGTCTTCTTTGCTCGCCATTCCGGTTACGTTCAGTTTCAGTTGCGGCATATTCTTTACCTCTTTCAAAAGTATCCAATAAAAAATGAGTAATCCATCAGCTTTCCCGGCATCTTCGTTATTTGCTGCTCCGGCAGATTTGACCGGAAAGAAGATTCGGCGGATTTTGCCTTTAATCAGCCTTATTGTCCAGCATGACGGCATGGTTTTGCGCTGCGGGCTTTCTGTGCCGCAAATACCTATGTATCTATTATCGCTTGCAATATTTTCTTTCCGGCAGATGTATCCGCCGTTTTTTACAAAACCATTGCAAATATATAACATTTTTCACATGGGGCGGCGGCGCGGAATTTCGGTACAATCCGCGCCTTTGTCTGACACGCACAAACGGGCGCATATGGCCGAAATTTTCTCCAAACTCGAAAACCTGTGGCGCAAACCTGCCGTTTACTGGCCGCTGCTGCCGGTGCTGGCTGCCGCCACGCCGCTCGCTTTCGCTCCCTATTACCGTTTCTGGCTGATGCCGCTGCTGTTTGCCGCCTTCGTCCGCCTGCTCGAGCTGCGTCCAGAAGTGCGCGTACGCAGCGCGTATCTGTTTGCTTTGGCCGCCTACACCTGCCAGTTTTACTGGATACACACCGCGCTGCACGACGTTTCCGGCCTGCCGAATGTCTATGCCCTGCCGCTCACCGCCCTGCTGCCCGCCTATCTCGCCCTGTATCCTGCCGCCGCCGTATGGCTGTGGGGCAAAACCCGGCTCAACCGCTGGCTTGCCGTCGGCTTTGCCCTGCCCGTATTTTGGACGCTGGCCGAGTTTGCCCGCGAACGCCTGCTTACCGGCTTCGGCTGGGGTGCATTGGGCTATTCGCAGATTGCCGACGCATCGCCGCTGGCCGGTTTTGCCCCGATAGGCGGCATCCATCTCGTTACCTTCGCCACCGCCCTGGCCGGAGCGTGGCTGGTGTTGGTGGTGGACAGTACAGGCCGTCTGAAAACCCGTGCCGCCTTTGCCTGCGGCCTGGCCGCCCTGCTTTTTGCCGGTCATACCGCCCGCCAAGCCGTCTTTACGCAGCCGACAGGAGCCAAGGCCGCCGTCGCGCTGGCGCAGGGCAATATTCCGCAAACCCTCAAATTCCGCGAAGACCAAGTCCTGCCCACCCTGCAACGCTATTATGCCCAAATCGCCGAATCCGCCGCCGACATCGTTATCCTGCCCGAAACCGCCATTCCCGTGATTTTGCAGCAGCTTCCCGACAGCGTGCTGGAAGAATTTGCCGCCGCCGCAAGACAGAACGGCAGCGCGTTGGCCGTGGGCGTAATCCGCTACACCGACGACGGAACAGGCTACCAAAACGCCGTCATCAACCTCACGGAACACCGTTCCGGCAGTTCGCACAAGCTGCCGTTTTACGCCAAAAACCACCTTGTCCCCTTCGGCGAATACAAACCCCTGCCCGCCCTCACTACCGGGCTTTACACCATGATGGATATGCCGCTGGCCGATTTCCGCCGTGGCGGCGGCAGCCAAACCCCGCTGCGGATGAAAAACCAAAAAATCGCTTTCAACATCTGTTATGAAGACGGCTTCGGCGACGAACTCATTGCCGCCGCCGCCGAATCCACCCTGCTGGCCAATGCCAGCAATCTTGCCTGGTACGGCAAATCCAACGCCATGTACCAGCATGTGCAGCAATCCCAAGCCCGCGCACTCGAACTCGGCCGCCCAATGGTGCGCGCCACCAACACCGGCGCCACCGCCTTTATCGACCATCAGGGGCGCATTACCGCACAGCTTCCCGCCGACACCGCCGCCGTCCTTACCGGCACCGTAGAAGGCCGCAGCGGGCAAACGCCCTATATGAAACTCGGCGGCTCGTGGCCGCTGATCGGGCTGCTCGCCCTCACGGCGGCTGCCCTGCTTGCCGCCGGACGCAGAAAAAAGGCCGTCTGAAAAGCGGTTTTCAGACGGCCTTGTCATGCCAAACGGGCCAGCAGGCAGGATATTCGGTGTTGCAGAGAACCGGACTCCATCAGCGATACAAACCTGCCGCCGCGATATTTGTCCGGCAACAAACACGCGGCACAGAATGTTGCGCCGCATGGGAGACCCCGCTGCAAATCCGCCGTATCAAAAACGCTTAAATTGTCTGTTTGTCGCAGGAGGCCGTCTGAAAATATACAAAGGCCGTCTGAAAAGCGGTTTTCAGACGGCCTTATTTGTTTTTGATATGCCGCTTTCCCGCCCAACCAAGCGGGCAGCCTGAAAAAAACAAAAAAAATGCACACATTCTTGCGAATGTGTGCCAAGTCTACAAAGGAGAAATAGAGGAGAAACTGTCAAACGGCTGTTGCCAGCCGTCCAACGCCGCGCATTATCTGCGGCAGCGGGAATCCCGTCAAGCGGATAGGCCTGTTTTTTTCAGAAACTGTCTTTTTCTTAGCAAAAAAACACCGAAAAGAAGAAATTGCAAACAGAAAATTTGGGCGTTGTGTTTGTTTTTAACGCGGAAAATGTTTTCCGTCTGCGTATCGGAAGGAAAAAAGCACCGATTTGGGGCAGGGCGGTGCTTTCGTGCGGCAGATGTTTGGGCGCAACCTTAACGGTAGCCCACCGTTACTTCGTCGCGCACGCCTTCTTCAAACCAAATGTCGCGGTAGGCCGCGTAGGTACTCAGATAGCTCAGTATGTTTACCGCCAGCAGCATGGCCGTTATGACGAGGGACGCAATGCCGTCCAGCTTGGCAGACAGCAGCATGAGCGGCATGGTGATAACGACAAAAATCAGGCCGTTCAGCATGATGGGCAGAATGTTGGCCGCAGTGGTTTTTATGCTCGACAAAATAGCGTTCGGCGGGTTTTCGTCTTGCAGAAAAAGCAAAATCGGGGCGAAACCGAGCAGCATCTGCACGGATACCAGCCAAAAAGCAAGCAGCAGGGCAAAGGCGATGGGCGAGGCCGTCAGGCCGGGCAGCAGCGTTGAAGCGATAGCAAACAGCAGGAGTGCCCAAATGCCGGCAAACACAGCCATCAGAAACAGCAGGAAAACAAAATCAAAGATTTTGTTGTCGAAAATCATAAAGAGATCCGAGATGCGGGGCGGCCTTTCTTCGTATTCCTGAGCCGACGCGGCCATGGCGATGCCGCCGGCTTTGAACAGCATAAACATGGCATACACCGCCGCGCCGATGCCCGCCGTGTAAGTTACCAGCCATAGGCCGACCACTTCGCCGACATACAGCACCGCCGCAATCACCGCCCAAGCGGCCCAATATTCGCGCAACAGCAAAAACGCTTCGTAAACCCAGGCGGCTCCGCGTTCGACGCTGCGCGAAGCGGGTTGGTCGAGCAGGTATTCTTCCGTTTCCGGCTCACGTTCCGGCAGATCGTTTTCTTGAAAGGCATTCTGCATCATCGTTCTCCCTGTGTGGCAGATTGGTTATACCGCAATATGCGGATATTAACACAGGCATACGCAGAGGCCGTCTGAAAAGCAGTTTTCAGACGGCCTGCAATCCATATTAAAATAGCCGCAAACCCAAACCGCACCACCATAATGTCTAAAAAAATCCTCATTATTTCCCCGAGCTGGATAGGCGACTGCGTGATGACCCAGCCGCTTTTCTGCCGCCTGCGCGAGCTGCATCCCGGCTGCACCATCGACGTATTCGCACCCAAATGGTCGATGGCCGTATTTGCGCGTATGCCCGAAGTCGGCAGCATCATCGAAAATCCGTTCGGCCACGGCGCACTCGATTTGAAAAAACGCTGGCGCGTCGGACGGGAGCTGGGCGGGCGCGGCTACGACCAAGTCATCGTCTTGCCCGGTTCGCTCAAATCCGCCCTGATCGCGCTGGCAAGCGGCATCAGGCAGCGCACGGGCTATGTGGGCGAATCGCGCTATTTCCTTCTAAACGACATCCGCAAACTCGACAAGGCCGCCCTGCCGCTGATGGTGGACAGATATACCGCGCTCGCCCATCCCAGCCAAGCCGACTTCAACGGCTATTCCGACAACCCGCGTTTTGCCATCGACCCCGAAAGCCGCCAAGCCGCGCTTGCCGCACACGGCCTTAATACAAACAAACCCATCCTCGCCTTCTGCCCGGGTGCGGAATACGGCCCCGCCAAACGCTGGCCGGCAAGCCGTTTCGCCGAACTCGGCCGCCGTTATCTGGCGGAAGGCTGGCAGATATGGCTGTTCGGTTCGCAAAAGGATTTTGCCGTTGCCGAAGAAATCAACAGCCTTTCAGACGGCCTCTGTACCAATCTTTGCGGCCAAACCAGTCTTTCCGAAGCCATCGACCTGCTTTCCTGCGCCGACACGGTGGTTTGCAACGACAGCGGCCTGATGCACCTGGCCGCCGCGCTCGGGCGCAAACTCGTCGCCGTTTACGGCTCGTCCAGCCCCGACCACACGCCGCCTTTGAGCGAAAAAGCCCGTATCGTCAGCCTGCATCTCGAATGCTCGCCCTGCTTCAAACGCGAATGCCCGCTGGGGCATACGGACTGCCTGAACAAACTCACGCCCGATATGGTGCAAAACGCGGCAGAGGAGCTGGCTTGCGCGGAAGACGCATGAAGCCGGATGGCAATTCTGTTTGTTTTTAGCGGACTCCGTAACGTACCGTCTGCCGCGAAGACGGCCGCACCGCTCGTTTGTGAGGCCGTCTGAAAAAAAGAAAACCGCCTTTGAAAAGGCGGTTTTGCGTATGGCTGTTTGTGCGGTTTAACGCTGTGCCGAATGTACGGATTGCGGTTGCAGCATATTGCCGTTTAATGCGGAAGTATCGACATGGTGTTTGACGTAGTACAAGCCGCCGAATACGGCTGCCGCGATCAGAAGAGTACCGATTTTCATAGTGTGTGTCCTCCAAATAAAACAAATGAAACAAGTAAAACAGTGTGGGATGGGAATGCGGCGGATAATAAACGGGCGGTGTTTTTTTACATATTTTGCAAGACAAGCGGCATATTTTTGCATACGGGCGGAAGGCGCGGCGGGATGGAAAAGGCCGTCTGAAAATCCGTTTTCAGACGGACTTTTTGCTGTTTTTCTTATCGCATTCCCTGTAAAACGCTATAATCTGCTCGTTTTTGTAAAGAAAGTGCAATATGCAACATTTGAAACAGGCGGTGGCGGGGGCGCAGATTCTGTTTGTCGCCTTCGGCGCGATGGTGCTGGTGCCGCTGCTGACCGGCCTCAATCCTTCGATGGCGCTGCTCGGGGCGGGCATCGGCACGCTGCTGTTCCAGCTTTGCACGCGGCGTAAAGTGCCGGTATTTCTCGGTTCGTCGTTTGCCTTTATCGCGCCGATTATCTATGCCTTGCAGGAATGGGGCATGGGCGGCACGATGTTCGGCCTGTTTGCCGCCGGCTTTATGTATTTCGTGTTTGCCGCCCTGATCAAATGGCGCGGGCTGGACGCGGTAAACAGGCTGCTGCCGCCGGTGGTAATCGGGCCGGTGATTATGGTGATCGGTTTGTCGGTGGCGGCGGTGGCCAGCCAGATGGCGATGGGGCAGGCGGGCGGCGAGCAGAAATACGGCTATGCGCAGTCGCTGCTTTTGTCGGGCTTTACCTTTGGCGTTACCGTCATCGTGGCGGTGTTCGGCAGTAAGATGATGAAACTGGTGCCGATTTTGATCGGGGTGGCGGCGGGCTATCTGCTGGCTTGGTCGCTGGGTATGGTGGACACTTCCGCGCTTGCCCGTGCCGACTGGTTTGCGCCGCCGGTGTTCCAACGCCCCGAAATCAACTGGCAGGCCGCGCTCTTCATGCTGCCGGTGGCCGTTGCCCCCGCCATCGAACACATCGGCGGCATTATGGCCATCGGCAAGGTAACGGGGCGCAATTACGCCGCCGATCCGGGCCTGCACAAAACGCTGGCCGGCGACGGCTTGGGCGTGTGCGCGGCGGGTTTGATCGGGGGGCCGCCGGTAACGACCTACGGCGAGGTAACCGGCGCGGTGATGCTCACCAAAAACAGCAATCCGGCCATTATGACTTGGGCGGCGGTGTTTGCCATCTGCATGGCGTTTTTCGGCAAATTCAATGCTTTTCTCGCTTCGATTCCGCTGCCGGTGATGGGCGGGGTGATGATTCTGCTGTTCGGCACCATCGCTTCGCTCGGCCTGAAAACGCTGATTGATGCGCAGGTGGATCTGATGAAGCCGAAAAACCTGGTGATTGCCAGCTCGGTGCTGACCACGGGCGTGGGCGGGATGGTGTTCAAGGTGGGCAGCGTGAGTTTCGCCGGCGTGGGCTTGTGCGCGGTGCTGGCGATTGTGCTGAACCTGGTGCTGCCGGACAGGGATGCGCCGCAAGACTAGTGCGGAGGCAAAACCATAGGAGAGGCCGTCTGAAAAGTGTTTTCAGACGGCCTGTTGTTTGCTTTCTGCCCGGCAGCCTTTGTCTGCATCGGGCAGAAAAGGCGGCAGCGGCGGAGGGGTTTAACGCACAATTTCCGCCAGCGGCCAGCGGGGGCGGACGCCGAACGCGCCGGCCGGCTGCGCCCGTTCGGGGTGCATGGCTCCGGCAAGGGCGATCATTGCGCCGTTGTCGGTGCAGTATTCGAGCGGCGGGAAATAGGTGCGCACGGCTTCGGGCGGCGGCTTTTGGCGGCCTTTCGCGGCGGCGGGGCGCACGGTAAGGGCGTTCAGGCGTTGGCGCAGCTTTTTGTTTGCACCCACGCCGCCGGCCACGACGAGGGTGCGTAATCCGGTGTCGCGCAGGGCTTTTTCGGCTTTGGCGGCGAGTACGTCGGTTACAGCGTCCTGAAAGGCGCGGCAGAGGTCGTTGCGGGTTTGTTCGGGCATCCTGCCGCCGTTTTCGGCACGCACTTTTTCCACGGCGCAGAGGACGGCGGTTTTCAGGCCGGAAAAGCTCATCTGCAAATCGTGCGAATGCAGCATGGGGCGGGGAAATTCAAACGCGCCCGCGCGGCCTTGTTCGGCCAGATCGGCCAGTTTCGCGCCGCCGGGGTAGGGCAGGCCGAGCAGCTTGGCGGTTTTGTCGAAGGCTTCCCCCGCCGCGTCGTCCACGCTTTCGCCCAAGAGGGTGTAGCGGCCTATGCCGTACACGGCCATAAACTGCGTGTGGCCGCCCGAGACGAGCAGGGCGACGAAGGGAAATTCGGGCGGATGTTCGGCCAGCAGCGGCGAGAGCAGGTGGCCTTCGAGATGGTGGACGGGGATGACGGGTTTGCCCAATGAGAAAGCCAGCGCGGCGGCATAAGACACCCCCGCGAGCAGCGCGCCGCCCAGCCCCGGCCCCTGCGTGCAGGCCACGGCATCGATGTCGGCATAGTTTTTGCCTGCTGCGGCAAGGCAGGAGCGGGTGAGGGGGACGAGGCGGCGGATGTGGTCGCGGCTGGCCAGCTCGGGCACTACGCCGCCGTATTCGGCGTGCATGGCCATTTGCGTGTGCAGGCGGTGGGCGAGCAGGCCGCGTGCGCTGTCGTAGAGGGCGACGCCGGTTTCGTCGCAGGAAGATTCGATGCCGAGTACCAACATTTCGGTTTGTCCGCTTGGGAAAAAGGCGCGTATTTTAGCGCAAAGCGGACGCGGGGCGGGTTATACTGCCGGGCCTTTGCACAGGCCGTCTGAAAACTGGAAAAGGCCGTCTGAAAACACGGCTTTTGCGCAGCCGAAAACAAAACCCCCGCACATTACGACCATGTACCAGCCGATTACCGTTTCCACCTACAACATCCACAAAGGCATGTCGCCGCTCAACCGCAAAGTGCAGATCGGCAATATGGCCGCCGCGCTCGACAGCCTGAAATCCGACATTTTGTTTTTGCAGGAAGTGCAGGGGCAGCACCTGCCGCGCGAGGCCGCGCTGCCCGGTTTTCCTGCCAGACCGCAGCACGACATCATCGCCGACTATCTCGACTACCATCCCTGCTACGGCAAAAACGCCGTCTTTCCGCACAAACACCACGGCAACGCCATCATCAGCCGCCTGCCCATCCTCAGCGAACACAATCTCAACATCACGGTAAACCGCCTGGAAAAGCGCGGCGTGCTGCATTGCGAAATCCTGCCCGAAGGCTGGGACACGCCCGTTGTCTGCCTCTGCGCCCACCTGAACCTGCTCGAACGCGACCGCGTCAAACAATACGTTGCCATCTTCGAATACGTAACCACCTGCATCCCGCCCGCCGCACCGCTGATTCTCGCCGGCGACTTCAACGACTGGCGGCGCAAATCGCCGCTCAACATCGGCCGCACGCTCGGCCTGACCGAAGTATTCCTCGAACGGAGCGGCACGCTGCCCAAAACCTTTCCCGCCCGCCTGCCCGTGCTCAGTCTCGACCGCATCTACACCCGCCACCTCGAAATCCTCGACGCGCGGCTGCACGGCGGCGAACCCTGGCTCCGCCTTTCCGACCACCTGCCGCTTTCGGCCACCCTGCTGCCGAAATAGCGCGGGCGGCACGCAGCCGCAGGCCGTCTGAAAACACAAAGCCGCCCCTGCCTTTTCTTTCCGCCGCCCCGCCGTTAAAATCCGCCCTTTTCCCACCCGCCGCCAACGATACTTTTTATGGAACACAGCCCCCGCCCCGCCACACCGCAAATCCGCCGCGACAACCTCTTCGCCCGCATGGTTTTCGCCAGCCGCTGGCTGCAGCTGCCGATTTACCTCGGCCTGATTGCCGTACAGGCGATTTATGCCTACAAATTTCTGAAAATGCTGTGGCATCTGGTGGCACACCTCGGCCAGATGGACGAAACCACCGTCATGCTCACCGTACTCAACCTGATCGACGTCGTCATGATTGCCAACCTGCTGACCATGGTATTGATCGGCGGCTACGAAACCTTCGTCTCCCGCCTGCGCGTAGACGAACACCCCGACCAGCCCGAATGGCTCAGCCACGTCAACGCCTCGGTGCTGAAAGTGAAGCTCTCCATGTCCATCATCAGCATCTCCTCCATCCACCTGCTGCAAACCTTCATCAACGCCGCCCATCTGTCGGAAAAACAGCTCTTGTGGCAGAGCCTGATCCATCTCGGCTTCCTTGCCTCCGCCCTGGCTATGGCCTGGACCGACAAAATCGTATACAGCACCACCCACAAAGCACACTAAACGCAACAGGCCGTCTGAAAAACACGTTTTCAGACGGCCTGTCCCGATTATCCTCCCGCCCCGACCAAACCGGAATCCGGCCATGACCCACACCGTACATTTCAAACTCGACGACACGGACAACACCGTCCTGCAACGCCTCGCCGGCCCGCTCGATGCCCATCTTGCCGCCCTCGGCAAAGCCCTCGGCATCCGCATCAGCCGCCGTTTTGACGAATTTACCTTTATCGGCGGCCACGCCCACGCCGGCCGCCGCGCCCTCGCCGCCCTCGCCGCCACCGCTGCCGGACGCGAGCTTGAAGACAGCGACATCCAGCTTGCCGCCGTCGAAGCCAAAGCCGCCGATGCCGCCCACACGGAAAAAAACGAGCCGGTGCAATACTACCTGCAAACCAAACGCGGCAGCATAGGCGGGCGCACCCCGCGCCAAAACGGCTACATCCGCGCCCTGCTCAACCACGACATCGTTTTCGGACTCGGCCCCGCCGGCACGGGCAAAACCTATCTGGCCGTGGCTGCCGCCGCCGACGCGATGGAAAAGCACCAAATCGAGCGCATCATCCTCGTGCGTCCCGCCGTCGAAGCGGGCGAAAAACTCGGCTTCCTGCCCGGCGACCTCACCCAGAAAGTCGATCCCTACCTGCGCCCGCTGTACGACGCGCTCTACGACCTGATAGGCTTCGACCGCGTTACCAAACTCATCGAAAAAGGCCTGATCGAAATCGCCCCGCTGGCCTATATGCGCGGCCGCACCCTCAACAGCGCGTACGTCATCCTCGACGAAGCCCAAAACACCACCCCCGAACAAATGAAAATGTTCCTCACCCGAATCGGCTTCGGCACCAAAGCCGTCATCACCGGCGACACCAGCCAGATCGACCTGCCGAAAAACATCAAATCCGGCCTCAAAGACGCACGCGAAAAACTGCGCGAAGTGGAAGGCCTGTATTTCCACACCTTTACCAGCGAAGACGTGGTGCGCCACCCCCTCGTGCAGAAAATCGTCGAAGCCTACGAAGCGGCCGGCGAAAACGGACAAGAGGCCGTCTGAAAAAACCTTTTCAGACGGCCTCTGCGCTAAGGTAGGGTGTGTCGCCCGAGCGACGCACGCGCTCCCTGCCTTGCAGCCACGAAACCCCGTTTTCAGACGGCCTCTGCGCTAAGGTGGGGTGTGCCGCCCAAGCGACGCACGCGCTCCCTGCCTTGCCGCCCGAAACCCCCGCTTTCAGACGGCCTCTGCGCTGGGGTAGGGTGTGTCGCCCAAGCGACGCACGCGTTTTCTGCCTTGCCGCCCGAAACCCCGTTTTCAGACGGCCTCTGCGCTGGGGTAGGGTGTGCCGCCTCGGCGACGCACGCGCTCCCTGCCTTGCAGCCACGAAACCACGCTTTCAGACGGCCTCCGAGATGCCGCCCCGTTTTATCCCGAATCCGAAAGGAAACCCGCATGACCGCTTACACCGCCCACCCCAGCGCCGTTATCGACGAAGGCGCGCAAATCGGCGCAGGCAGCCGCATCTGGCATTTCGCCCATATCTGCGGCGGCGCGAAAATCGGGCGCAACTGCTCGTTCGGCCAAAACGTGTTTGTCGGCAACAACGTCATCATCGGCGACGGCTGCAAAATCCAAAACAACGTTTCCGTATACGACAACGTATTTCTCGAAGACGGCGTATTTTGCGGCCCCAGCATGGTGTTTACCAACGTGTACAACCCCCGCTCGCTGATCGAGCGCAAAAGCGAATACCGCGACACACTGGTCAAAAAAGGCGCAACGCTGGGCGCAAACTGCACCATCGTCTGCGGCGTAACCGTCGGCCGTTTCGCCTTTGTCGGCGCGGGCGCGGTGGTCAACAAAGACGTGCCCGACTACGCGCTGACGGTAGGCGTGCCCGCCCGCCAAATCGGCTGGATGAGCGAATACGGCGAACAGCTCGACCTGCCCGTTACCGGCAGCGGAGAAGCCGTCTGCCCCCACAGCGGCGACAGATATATCCTTTCAGACGGCCTCTTGGCCAAATCGGCCTGAACGGCACAACATCGCAAGGAGCCACTATGCAGTTTATCGACCTGGCCGCCCAACAGGCACGCCTCAAAAGCCAAATCGATGCCAACATCCAAAAAGTGCTTGCCCACGGCCAATACATCCTCGGCCCCGAAGTAGCCGAACTCGAAGAAAAACTGGCCGCCTTTTGCGGCGCGAAACACTGCATCAGCGTCGCCAACGGCACCGACGCGCTGCAAATCGCCCTGATGGCCTTAGGCATCGGCGCGGGCGACGAAGTCATCACCCCCGGCTTCACCTACATCGCCACCGCCGAAACCGTCGCCCTCTTGGGCGCGAAGCCCGTTTACGTCGATGTTGACGAACAAACCTACAACCTCGACCCCGCCCTGCTCGAAGCCGCCATCACAGAGCGCACCAAAGCCATCATTCCCGTATCGCTCTACGGCCAATGCGCCGATTTCGACGCCATTAACGAAATCGCCGCCAAACACAAGCTGCCCGTGATTGAAGACGCGGCGCAAAGTTTCGGCGCAAGCTACAAAGGCCGCAAATCCTGCAATCTCACCACCATCGCCTGCACCAGCTTCTTCCCCAGCAAACCGCTGGGCTGCTACGGCGACGGCGGCGCGGTATTCACCAACGACGACAATTTGGCCGTAGTCCTGCGCCAGACTGCCCGCCACGGCCAAGACCGCCGCTACCACCACATCCGCGTCGGCGTAAACAGCCGCCTCGACACCCTCCAGGCCGCCATCCTGCTGCCCAAGCTGGCCATCTTGGCCGAAGAAATCCGACTGCGCGGCCAAGTGGCACAAATGTACGCGCACGAATTGGCCGAAGCCGGCATCACCGCCCCCTTTATCGAAGCGCACAACGTGAGCGCCTACGCCCAATACACCGTGCGCGTCAAAAACCGCGATGCCGTTCAGACGGCCTTAAAAGCGGCAGGCATCCCCACCGCCGTGCATTACCCGATTCCGCTCAACAAACAGCCCGCCGTCGCTTCCGACGCAGTATTGCCCGTGGGCGACCGCATTGCCGAAGAAGTCATGAGCCTGCCGATGCACCCCTATATGGACGAAGCACAGGTCGGGCAGGTCGTCCGCGCCCTGCGGCAGGCCGCATCCCGCTGACCGCGCCGCACCAAATACGGAAAGGCCGTCTGAAAACCCGTTTGCAGGTTTTCAGACGGCCTCTGTGCCTTATCGTACGGGCGCGCAGGTCAGGCGTGGTGGTGTCCTATTTCCCCTTCCAAACGGTAAACCGTGCCGCAGTAGGGGCACTCGATGCTGCCGTTGGACTGTATCGGCAGGAAAACACGCGGATGGCCGTTCCAGGTTTCGTGGCGCGGGCCGCTGCAATGCAGCGGCAGATCGTGCGGTGTGATGACGACGGCTTCTTGATTCGGATGGTTCATGGCGGGTTCCTTTTATTTCCGGCTGCGTCGGGCAGCTTTACAAGTGTTGCAAACGGGCGCATTTTACTGGATAAGCAGCATTTTGTGCAGGACGCAGGCCGTCTGAAACGCCGTTTCCGTGCGGCCTGCGGCGGCAAATTCCGCTATAATCGCGCCTTTTCGCGGCGGCGCAAATGCCGCATTGTCCCAACGGCCTCCCATGCTTCTTTCCGACTTCGACTTCCATCTGCCCGAACACCTCATCGCCCAGCACCCGCCTGCCGAACGCGGCACCAGCCGCCTGCTTGCCGCCCTGCCCGGCGAACCCCTGCGCGACGAAACTTTTGCCTTCCTGCCGCAGCTTGCGCAGGCGGGCGATTTGTTTGTGTTCAATAATACCAAAGTCATCAAAGCCCGCCTGTTCGGCCAAAAAGAAAGCGGCGGCCGCATCGAAGCCCTGATTGAGCGCGTGCTCGACGAGTGCACCGCGCTGGCGCACATCCGCGCCTCCAAATCCCCCAAGCCCGGCACGATGCTGCTGTTTGACGGCGGCATCCGCGCCGAAATGGCCGAACGCGCGGGCGCACTCTTCGTCCTGCGTTTCGAGGGTGGCGAAAATGTCTACCGCATCCTCGAACGCTGCGGACACCTGCCCCTGCCGCCCTACATCGCCCGCGCTGTCGGCTCCGACGACGAGGCACGTTATCAAACCGTCTATGCCAAACACCAGGGTGCGGTGGCCGCCCCCACCGCCGGCCTGCATTTCACCGACGCGCTGCTGTCCGAACTGCGTGCCAAAGGCGTGCGCACCGCCGAAATCACCCTGCACGTCGGCGCAGGCACCTTCCAGCCCGTGCGCAGCGAAAACATTGCCGAACACAAAATGCACAGCGAATGGTACGAGATTCCCGAAGACACCGCCGCCGCCGTAGCCGACACCAAAGCGCGCGGCGGCAGAGTCTGGGCGGTGGGCACCACCTCCGTCCGCGCCCTCGAATCCGCCGCCCGCAGCACAGGCCGTCTGCAAGCGGGCAGCGGCGACACCGACATCTTCCTCACCCCCGGCTGCCGCTTTTGCGTTGCCGACCGCCTCGTTACCAATTTCCACCTGCCCAAGTCCACCCTGCTGATGCTGGTGTCGGCCTTTGCCGGCACGGAAGAAATCCGCCGCATCTACCGCCACGCCGTCGAGCGGCAATACCGCTTTTTCAGCTACGGCGACGCAATGGTGCTGGGCAGGAAAGAGTAGGGCGGCCGTCTGAAACCACATTTTTTGCCCACACCTGCCGTTGCCAAACCGCAGAAGAACCGCCCGCCGCACGGCGCGGGGGCGCGTCAGGAGAACGCTATGCCGAAGAAAAAAACCAGCAAACGCCAATGGCGCGACGGCGTGTCCGCCACCCCCGCCAAAACCGCCCGCGCGGCCAAAAGGCCGTCTGAAAACCGCCCGGCCGCCCGCAGAGCGGTTGAAACCGACCGAAGGGAGTTTCCGCGCGGCGAAAACGAGCAAAAAGCGTTCGGGCGCGGCGAAAGGCGGCGGCATTCCGACGGCACGCAGCAGCCCGAATCCGACGGCCGCCGCCCAACCGCCCGCAACCAAGCCGCCGCCCGCAGCGGCACAGGCGGCAGAGCGTCCGAAAAACGTTTGCCCGAAAGCAGGAAGCCGTCTGAAAACCTTAGCGGCAGCCGTCCTCCCAAGCAGCGTGCCTCCAAAGCGAAAAAACTGGTTGTCCGCAATCCGAACCGGAAAATCATGGAGCGCGCACGCGAATTGAAAGAGCGGCGCGGCGACCTTGCACGCATCGAGCCCGAACGCCTGCAAAAAGTGCTGGCCGCCTCGGGTGTCGGCTCGCGGCGCGAAATGGAGGAATGGATTGCCGCAGGGCTGGTGCAGGTAAACGGCAGACCCGCGCAGCTTGGCGACAAAGTGTCGCCCGACGACCAGGTAACGGTGAAAGGCAGCATCATCAGGCTCAAATGGGCGGACAGGCTGCCGCGCATCATCCTGTATTACAAGCAGGAAGGCGAAATCGTCTCGCGCGACGACCCGCAAGGCCGCGTGAGCATTTTCGACCGCCTGCCGCAGGCCGCCAGCAGCCGCTGGGTGGCCGTCGGGCGGCTGGACATCAACACCTGCGGCCTGCTGATTCTCACCACATCGGGCGAGTTGGTGCAGCGTTTCGCCCACCCCAGTTTTGAAGTCGAACGCGAATATGCCGTGCGCGTGCTCGGCGAAATGACTACCGAACAAATGCGCCAACTCACCGAAGAGGGCGTGATGCTGGAAGACGGCATAGCGAAAGTCGAGCGCATTTTCGAGCAGGGCGGCGAGGGTGCGAACAAATGGTACAGCGTGGTCATCAAAGAAGGCCGCAACCGCGAAGTGCGCCGCATTTTCGAGCATTTCGGCCTGACGGTAAGCCGCCTGGTGCGTACCGGCTTCGGCCCCATCGGCCTGCCCAACCGCCTCAAACGCGGCCGGTTTTACGAACTCAATCCCGCCGAAGTGGCCAATATCGTCAAATGGGCGGACATGGGCCTGCCGGGCGAGAAACGCCGCAGAAAATAGCTTGGAGGCCGTCTGAAAATCTCCCCAACCACAAAAAGGAAAATGCCATGAAACATCTGAAAACAGCCGTTCTCGCCGCTTCGCTGCTTCTGGCTGCCGCCGCCCAAGCGGGCGGCAATCCGTACCGCCAAAGTTACGGAACGTGGGAAGAAACCGTTGGCAAAAACGGCAAGGCCTCTGCCGAACGCTTTGTGATCGGCCGCCACGGTTTTGAAGAATTTGCCGCCCCCCGGCCGGAATGCGCCAACCGCAAACAAGGCTATTCGCACCAGACCGACCGCATCGGCGGCAGCAAACTTGCCGCAGACATCCGCGCCAGCATCAAAGACGACGGCATCGGCAGCCCGCAAGAAGCAGCCGAGGCCTATGCCGCCTCCCTGCGGGACGTGTTGGCGGAAATCCGCCCCGACAAAAAATACCCGCGCGTCAGCCTTTCGCTGAGCTGCTCGGACGGCGCGATGGTCTTCATCCAACTCAACCGCAACGAAGGGCTGAGAATGTACTCCGCGCCCGATGCCTACTATCTTCCGGTCAGGCGGGTGAAGTAGGGCACCAGCGCGGGCTTACGGGCAGGCCGAAACCGCATTTTCAGACGGCCTCTGCGCCGGTGTGGGGTGTGCCGCCAAAGCGGCGCACGCGCTTCCTGCCTTGCCGCTCCGAAAACCCGTTTTCAGACGGCCTGTTGCAAATCGGTTATAATCGCGCACGATTTGCAACCATTCCCACCGCACGACACCATGTCCGCCACTCCCCACCCCGGCAGCCGCGCCGCCATCCGGCGCATCCGTGAAAACGGCATCTACATCCTGCCCAATTCCTTCACTATCGCCGCCCTGTTTTCCGCCTTTTTCGCCATCACCCAGGCCATGCACGGCCATTACGAAACCGCCGCCATCGCCGTGTTCATCTCCATGCTGCTCGACGGCATGGACGGCCGCGTCGCCCGCTGGACCAACAGCCAGAGCGCGTTCGGCGAACAGCTCGACAGCCTGGCCGACATGGTGAGCTTCGGAGTCGCCCCCGCCCTGATTGTGTACAAATGGCAGCTTCTGAATTTCGGCCGGCTCGGCTACACCGTTGCCTTTATCTACTGCGCCTGCGCCGCCCTGCGTCTGGCTTTGTTCAACACGCTCATCGGCAGCGGCAAATCCGACAAACGCTGGTTTGTCGGCGTGCCCAGCCCCACCGCCGCCGCGCTGATTGTCGGCCTGATTTGGGTCAACCACAGCGTCGAAAACTTCACCGGCGTGAAATGGTGGGCGTTTTTCATCACCCTCTTTGCCGGTCTGTCGATGGTGGTGCAGCTTCCTTTTTGGAGCTTCAAAGAAATCAACGTCCGCCGCAAAGTGCCGTTTTTCTCCCTCGTCCTCATCATGCTCGTGCTGCTCGCGCTCGCCCTCAGCCCCGCGCTCGCCCTGTTTCTGATCGCCTTCGGCTACAGCCTCTCCGGCTACATCCACTACGGCTGGCGGCTGTGGCGCAAACGGCAGCGGCGCACCGCATAATCCGTTTTCACACACATCAAACCATACCGTCATGAACACCAACACACCCGAAGTTTCCGCCATCGACCGCCCCGTACTCGTGCCGCCCGGCGGCCATAAAAAAGTCCTGCTCCATTCGTGCTGCGCACCGTGCAGCGGCGAAGTGATGGAAGCCATGCTCGCCAGCGGCATCGACTACACCATCTATTTCTACAATCCCAACATCCATCCGCTCAAAGAATACCTGCTGCGCAAGGAGGAAAACCTGCGCTTTGCCGAAAAATTCGGTATCCCCTTCGTCGATAAAGACGACGACTACGAAAACGACCGCAAAGAATGGTTTGCCAAAGCCAAAGGCATGGAGTTTGAACCCGAACGCGGCATCCGCTGCACCATGTGCTTTGACATGCGTTTTGAAAAAGCTGCCCAATACGCCCACGAACACGGCTTTCCCGTGTTTACCAGCTCGCTGGGCATCTCGCGCTGGAAAAACATGGCGCAAATCAACGACTGCGGCCGCCGCGCCGCCGCGCCGTATGAGGGCTTGGTTTACTGGGATTTCAACTGGCGCAAAGGCGGCGGCAGCGCGCGCATGATCGAAATCAGCAAACGCGAACATTTCTACCAGCAGGAATACTGCGGCTGCGCCTACTCGCTGCGCGATTCCAACGCCCACCGCAAATCGCAGGGGCGCATCCCCATCAAACTGGGCGTGCTGTATTACGGCGACCCCGCCACCGAATACGAAAAACGCTGAATCCGCCGCTTGGGCAGGAGGCCGTCTGAAAACCCGTAACACAGTTTTCAGACGGCCTTATTGCCGTTTAGGCAGGATGTGCCGCCTAAGCGGCGCACGCGTTTTGGGATGGACAACGGATTTTCCCGCCGTAGTTTTTGGGGCGGATTTGCAAACCAAAAAGGCCGTCTGAAAACCGCGCAAACGGATTTTCAGACGGCCTTTTTCCGGCATTTCGGACGCGGGCTTTATTTCGCGCCCAACAGCTCTTCCAGTTCGCCCGCTTCGTACATTTCCTGCAAAATGTCCGCGCCGCCGATAAATTCGCCGTTGACATAAAGCTGCGGGATGGTCGGCCAATTGCTGTATTCCTTGATGCCCTGGCGCACTTCCGGGTTTTCCAGCACATTGACGGTAACATATTGCGCGCCCACCGCGTTCAGAAGCTGCACGGCGCGGGAAGAGAAGCCGCATTGCGGAAACTGCTTGGTGCCTTTCATAAACAGCACGACGGGATGCTCGGCCAGCACTTCTTTAATCTGCTCTTGGATGCTCATTTGGGTTCCTTGAAAAAAATCGTTGGCAAAAACCGCGCCATTATACGCCGCCTTTTTACGAATTTGAAACGAATGTTTCGGCAAACGCACATACGGGCTAAAATGCCGCCTTTCCCGCAAACGCGCCCGCGCCGAACCATGATAGAACTCAAAAACATTACCCTGCAACGCGGCAGCAAGCTGCTGCTCGAGCGTGCCGGCCTGACCGTTGCCCCCGGCCGGCGCATCGGACTGATCGGCAGCAACGGCAGCGGCAAATCCAGCCTGTTTGCCCTGATAAAAGGCGAAATCGCCCAAGACGGCGGCGACATTTCCCTGCCGCCGCATTGGAAAACCGCCTCGGTTGCGCAGGAAACCCCGGCACTCGACATTTCCGCCTTGGATTACGTTTTGCAGGGCGACAGGGAATTGCAGCTTTTTCAGACGGCCTTAGCGCAGGCGCAGGCGCAAAACGACGGCATGAAACAAGCCGAATGTCATGCGCGGCTGGAAGAAATCGGAGCCTACACCGCCCCCGCCCGCGCGGCCAAGCTGCTGGACGGGCTGGGATTTTCGCAGGAAGAACACGGCCGCAGCGTCAAATCTTTTTCCGGCGGCTGGCGGATGCGCCTCAATCTGGCGCAGGCACTCATGTGCCGTGCCGACCTGCTGCTGCTCGACGAGCCCACCAACCACCTGGATTTGGAAACCGTGCTGTGGCTGGAAAACCATCTGACAGGCCTGCCCTGCACCCAAATCATCATCTCCCACGACCGCGACTTCCTCAACGCCGCCACCACGCAAACCGTCGAACTGTCCGGCCGCAAGCTCACACTCTACGGCGGCAATTACGACTTCTACCAGGCCGAACGCGCCCGCCGTCTGGCGCAGCAGCAGGCCGCCTACCTCAAACAGCAGGCACAAATCAAACACCTGCAATCCTTTATCGACCGCTTCAAAGCCAAAGCCACCAAAGCCGTTCAGGCGCAAAGCCGCATGAAGGCCCTGGACAAACTCGAACGCATCGCCCCTGCCCATTTCGACAGCGGCTTCTCGTTTGAATTTGATCCGCCCGCCCACCTGCCCAACCCCCTGCTCAAACTCGACCATGCCGATCTCGGCTACGGCGGCGGCACCGTCCTGCACGACATCAGCCTGTCGCTCGAAAGCGGCGCGCGCTACGGCCTGTTGGGCGTAAACGGCAGCGGCAAATCCACCTTTGTCAAAACGCTGGCGGGCAGTCTTCCCGTGCAGGCGGGCCACATCGTCCGTGCCGAAAAACTCAACATCGGCTATTTCGCCCAACACCAGCTCGACACCCTGCGCGGCGACCAAAGCCCGCTGTGGCACATCCGCACGCTTTCGCCCGAAGCCAAAGAACAAGACATCCGCAACTTCCTCGGCGGCTTCAACTTCACCGGCGATGCCGCCCTGCAAAACACCGGGCCCTTTTCCGGCGGAGAAAAGGCACGGCTGGCATTGGCCATGATCGTTTGGCAGAAACCCAACCTGCTTCTGCTCGACGAGCCGACCAACCACCTTGATTTGGCCATGCGCCACGCCCTCACGCTGGCCTTGCAGAGCTTTCAGGGCGCACTCATCGTCGTATCCCACGACCGCAGCCTGCTCGAAGCCACCACCGACAGCTTCCTGCTGATCGAAAAAGGCCGTCTGAAACCGTTTGACGGCGATTTGAACGACTACCGCCGCTACCGCCTGGCACAAGAAAACGCCGCCGCCGCGCCCGCCGCCTCCGCCACAGGCCAAAACCGCAAAGACAGCAAACGCATCGAAGCGCAAATCCGTCAGGAAAAAGCCAAACGCGGCAAACCGATACGGCAGAAAATCGAACGTGTGGAAAAAGAAATGGCCGAACTGGGCGAAATTCAGACGGCCTGTGAAGCATTTTTGGCACAAGAGCAGGCCTATTGCGAAGAAAATAAAGCCAAATTGCAGCAAACACTTACCCAACTGGCAGAAACCAAAGTAAAATTAGGACAAATGGAAGAAAACTGGCTGGGCTGGCAGGAAGAACTCGAAAGCATCCTGCGCGACACCGAAACCGAACTTAGGGGTTAACATTATGAAAATCAAATATAAAAAAACGCAACCGCTCGTGTTTGCCGTGCTTGCCGCCGCCGCATTCTCCGACGCGGCCGCAGCGAAGGTTTACGAATGCACCATCGGCGGCGTAACCGTCTACACTTCGCGCCCGTCGGCAAGCTGCCGCACGCCCGACCTGCCCAAAATCGGTAAATATACCAGCCTGCCGACCCCGCGCAGCTACACCCCATCCGCCGCCACATCTCCCGCCGCCCCCCGCGCCGGCGGCAGCATGAAAGCCTCCGCCCCCGTGCGCAACGCCCCGCCGCTGCAAACCGCCGAACTCAACCTGCCCAAGCCTTCCGGCAACAGCGGCCGCCGCAGCATCTTGGAACAGGAGCTGGCCAACGAACGCCAGGCACTCAATTCCGCACAAAACGAATTGAGCGTTGCCCGCGCCCAGAAAAACCAAAACCGCGCCAGCCAGCTTACCGCCAGCATCCAAGACCGCCAGCAGAATATCCAGGCCTTGCAGCGCGAATTGAGCAGAATGTAAACCGTTTTTCAGACGGCCTCGTCCGCTCTATCCGCACTGTCCGAAAAATCCCGCGCTGCCCGCGCTTCCGCACCGGTTTTCCGCCTTTGTCCGCCGGCAGGAACCGCCGTCGAATCCGCATTTTCCTGTTGTCCGCAAACCGCGTGAGGCCGTCTGAAAACGGCAAACGGCTTTACTGCCGCCCAAGCCCGTTTGCCGTTTTCAGACGGCCTGTATCATCCCGCCGCTTCCACCGTTTTCCTTCCCTTCCGAATACACCATGGCCAACCAACGACTCATCTACGGCTTCCACGCCGTCAATGCCCGCCTGTGGCAGAATCCCAAATCGATTACCGAGCTTTATGTTCAGAAAGAAAAATCCGACGCGCGTACCCGCGAAGTGTTGGAAAAGGCCGCCGCCGAAAACGTGCGCGTGCATTTTGCCGATGCCGACCGCTTGAACACGATAGCCAAAGGCGCACGTCATCAGGGTGTAGCCGGTTTTATCGACGCATCGAAAAACCATGTCCATCTGGAAGACGTGCTCGACAATTTGCGCGAGCCGCCCCTGCTGCTGGTACTCGACGGCATTACCGACCCGCACAATCTCGGTGCGTGCCTGCGTACCGCCGACGCGATGGGCGTACACGCCGTGATTGCGCCCAAAGACAAGAGTGCGGGGCTGAACGCCACGGTCAGCAAGGTTGCCTGCGGCGCGGCCGAAACCGTGCCGTATATCACGGTAACCAACCTCGCCCGCACCCTGCGCGAACTGAAAGAATACGGCATCTGGATTGTCGGCACGGATATGGGTGGCGAATCCGACCTGTACCACACCGATTTGCCCGACAGCGTGGCGTGGGTGATGGGTAACGAAGGCGAAGGGATGCGCCGCCTCACGCGCGAACATTGCGATATGCTGGTGGCGATACCGATGTTCGGCACGGTCGGCAGCATGAACGTGTCGGTCAGCGCGGGCATGGTTTTGAGCGAAACGCGCAGGCAGAAGGTGTTGAAAGCAGGGCAGTAGCCGCGCAGGACAAGCAAAGGCCGTCTGAAAAACAGTTTTCAGACGGCCTTTGCAATCGTGCGCCGGCGGAATCAGGCGTGTTCCAAGCCGAAGGTTTTGTGCAGGACGCGGGTGGCCAGCTCCATGTATTTTTCGTCAATCAGCACCGACACTTTGATTTCGGAGGTGGAAATCATCTGGATGTTGATGCCTTCTTCGGCCAGGGCGCGGAACATTTGTGCGGCCACGCCCGCGTGCGAGCGCATACCCACGCCGACGATGGACACTTTGCATACGGTGTCGTCGCCGTTTACTTCGGCCGCGCCGAGGTCGGATTTGAGGCCGTTCATCAGGCCGAGGGTTTGTTTGTAGTCGCCGCGCGGCACGGTGAAGGAGAAATCGGTGGTGCCTTGTGCGCCGACGTTTTGGATGATCATGTCCACTTCGATATTGGCTTCGGCGACGCAGCCGAGGATGTGGTAGGCGATGCCGGGTTTGTCGGATACGCCGCGCACATTGATGCGGGCTTGGTTTTTGTCGAATGCGATGCCTTTTACAACCGCTTTTTCCATGTTTTCGTCCTCTTCAAAGGTAATCAGGGTGCCTTCGCCGCCTTCGGTCAGGCTGCTCAATACGCGCAGGCGCACTTTGTATTTGCCGGCAAACTCCACCGAGCGGATTTGCAGGACTTTCGAGCCCAGGCTCGCCAGTTCGAGCATTTCTTCAAACGAGATGGTGCTCATGCGCCGCGCTTCGGGCACGACGCGCGGGTCGGTGGTGTATACGCCGTCCACGTCGGTGTAGATCTGGCATTCGTCGGCGTGGAGCGCGGCAGCCAGGGCGACGGCGGAAGTGTCCGAGCCGCCGCGTCCGAGGGTGGAAATGTCGCCCCCTGCGGTAACGCCTTGGAAACCGGCCACAATAACCACGCGGCCTTCTTTCAGATCGGCACGCATTTTGTCCGCATCGATGTGGTCGATACGGGCTTTGGTGTGCGCGTCGTCGGTTTGCACGGCCACCTGCCAGCCGGTGTAGCTTTTGGCGGGGAGGCCGATGTTTTTCAAGGCCATTGCCAAAAGGCCGATGGTTACCTGCTCGCCGGTGGCAAGGACGACATCCAGCTCGCGCGGGTCGGGAAACTCCTGCATTTCGTGTGCCAGAGCCACCAGACGGTTGGTTTCGCCGCTCATCGCGGACACCACCACCACCACGTCATGGCCTTCGGCGCGGGCTTGGGCGACACGTTTGGCGACGTTTTTGATGCGTTCGGGCGAACCCACCGAAGTGCCGCCGTATTTCTGTACGATTAGTGCCATTTTCGTGCTTTCTGTTTGAACAATGCGAAAGGCGGCATTATTGCCATTTTTCGCCGCGCCGACAAGGAATTTGGCGGCTGCGCGGTTTGCTGCGTAAAATCGCGTTCCCGATTCGCCAAACATAAGGAGCAGCAACATGAAAAAAATCCTCGCCGCCATTCTGCTGGCATCTTTCGGCATAGCCTTTGCCGCGCCCTACCTGCAGCACAATGTGAAGCAGAGCGTACTGGCCGGCCAGCGTTTCAACGGCCCTGCCGCCGACAAAATCTTCAACGATCTGGCCGGACACGCGGGCAATTATCCCGTGCGTTTCGACAATGCCGCCGACCAAAAACGCGCCGCACGCGATGCGGGCGAGCTTTTGAATATATTCCGCGCCCTGATTGAAACCGACATCGTCAAGCCCTCGGACGGCAACTACCTTCCCATGCTGCACCACACCGCGCGGCTGGCCTGGATTGCCCACAATCTCGACGTGCAGGGCGCGGCGCAAACCGCCGACGGCTACTACCGCAAACTGCTGTCGGTGCAGCCCCAAGCGCAGCGGGCGCAGACGCTGGGCGAATACGGCAGCTTTCTCGCCTCTGCCAACCAGCCCGACGCGGCTTTGCGCATGTTGCGGCAGGCAGTGGACGGCGGCAACGCCGCATCGCGCAAAACGCTTGCCGCCGTGCTGCTGACCAAAGGTCAGAAAGAGCAGGCCTTGCGCGAAATCCGCGCCTATGTGAAGCAGTATCCGCAGGACGGAGAGGCAAAACGGATGCTTGAAGCGGTGCAGTCCGGCCGCGTGGAAGTGAAAAGAGTGCCGATGGGCGGTTAAGACGGCCTGCTGCCGTTCATTCAGACAGGGATGCCGCTCCGGCGCACGCGGTTTTTGGTCGGGGATTGTCTTTCAGCCGCAATCCGAAAATGCGTGCGCCAGACACATATATAGCGTATAGCGGAACAAAATAAAAAATCTGCTGCCTTGCCGTATCCGTACCTTCTGTGGTTTTCGGCTTTGTCTCTTTCTGAAAACCTGTTCCTACCACCCGAGTAGGGTGTGTCGCCCCAGCGACGCACGCGTCTCCTCCATCCTCGATAAAAAGGCCGTCTGAAAATCTGCCGTACAGCATTTCAGACGGCCTTAGCGTCCGCGCAGGGTGCGGCTCTGCCACGCACGCGTCTGCCGCAAGTTCCACAACAGGCAATCCGACATCTACCCACCCCCTCCCTTGCTCCCGCGCGGGGGAGAGGCGGGGACGGGGACGGGTTTCCCGAACCGCTTTTCCGCTGCAAGCACCGGAACACCGCCAGTGCAGCCGAAGCGGCAGCTTCCCCCACCCTAATCCTCCCCCGTATGTACATGTACAGAGCGGGAGAGGGAAGCAGGCCGTCTGAAAACCAATCTCCGCCCTCTGCATGGGATAACAGTTCTGCACGTCCCCGTTTGCCGCAAGTTCGGGAACAACCGTCAAACCTTTGGCCGTGTGCGCCGCTCTGGCGACACACCCTACCTGACGGTTTGCTGTTTTTTCATGCCGATTCCCGCGTTAGGGTGTCGCTCTGCCATGCACGCGGTTTTGCGGATTGGTCGGAGATGTTGCCTGTAAAACAAAGAACGCGTGCGCCGCTTTGGGGCGGCACGCCCTACATCATGCAAACCGCGCAGGGTGTCGCACAGCGACGCACGCGTTCTCCCAAACTTCGTCCCCAAAACTTTTCCCAAACTTCCCAAACTCCGACAAAAGGCCGTCTGAAAACTGCAAAACGGTTTTCGACGGCCTTTGACCGGCATGGTGGTGTGCGGGTGCTGCTTGGGCGGTGTATCTTGTTTGGCGGACGGCTTGCGTATGGAGGCCGTCTGAAAAACGGGTGCTACGCTTTTTGGGCGTTTTCCAGCATTTCGGCGGCGTGGCGGCGGGTGGTGTCGGTGATGGTTTCGCCGCCGAGCATTCGGGCGATTTCGCCGGTGCGGCTGTCGCCGTCGAGGACGCGGATGCTGCTGAGGGTTTGCGTGCCGTCGCTGTTTTTGCTGACCTGCCAGTGGTTGCGGCCGCAGGCGGCGACTTGGGGCAGGTGGGTTACGGCGAGTACCTGGCGTTGTTGGCCGAGGGCGGCGAGGGCGCGGCCGACGGTTTCGGCCACGCCGCCGCCGATGCCGGTGTCCACTTCGTCGAAAATGAGGGTGGGGATGGCGGTGTGGCGGCTGGCGGCCACTTGCAGGGATAGGCTGATGCGGGCGAGTTCGCCTCCGGAGGCGACTTTGTCCAGGGGGCGCAGGGGGCTGCCTTGGTTGGCGGATACTTGGTACTGCACTTGTTCGAGGCCGTGGGCGGAGGGTGGGGCGGCTTGGAGGGCTACGGCAAACTCCGCGCCTTTCATGGCGAGTTTCTGCATATAGGCGGTGGTTTCTTCACCGAGGCGGGCGGCGGCTTGGCGGCGGTGTGCGGAGAGCTGTTCGGCGGTCTGCATATAGGCTTGTTCGCATTTTTGCACGGCAGCTTCGAGTGCTTCTGTGTCGGCGGCGGCTTCGAGGCGGCCGAGTGCGTCGGCGGTTTCGGCGAGTTTGGCGGGCAGCTCCTGCGGCTCGATGCGGTATTTGCGGGCGGCGGACATGAGTTCGCCCATGCGTTCTTCTTTGGCGGCCAGCTCGGCGGGGTCGAGTTCGGTGCGGTAGGCGACGCTGCGCACGGCGGCGGCGGCTTCTTCCAGTTCGGCTTCGACGCTGGTGAGGAGCTCTACGCTTTCGGCGAAGCGGGGTTCGAGGTGGCTGAGGCTTTCGAGGGTTTTGCGGCAGCGGTAAACGTGGTATTGCAGGCCTTGTTCGCCGTTGATGGTTTCTTCGGCTTCCTGCGCGGCGCGGATGAGTTCGGCGGCGTGGGCGAGGCTGTCGTGGCTTCGGCTGAGGCTTTCCCATTCTCCGGGAAGGGGGGCGAGGCGGTCGAGTTCGCCGGCCTGCCATTCGAGGCGTTCGCGTTCGGTTTGCAGCTGTTCGCCTTCTTCGCGGGCGGTGCGCAGGGCTTCGAGGGCGGCTTGGCGGCTGCGGTAGGCGGTTTTGACTTCGGCGGCAAGCTCCGTGCAGCCGGCGTATGCGTCGAGCAGTTCGCGTTGGACGGCTTCGCGGTTGAGCGACTGGTGGGCGTGTTGGCCGTGGATGTCAATCAGGCGGCTGCCTATGCTTTTGAGTTGGGCGAGGGTGGCGGCCTGGCCGTTGATGTAGCTGCGGCTTTTGCCTTTGGCATCGATGATGCGGCGGATGGTGAGTTCGGCCGCGTTTTCTTCGATGAGGCCTTGCGCGGCGAGGTCGCTTTGCAGATCGGGCAGGCCGGAGAGGTCGAACAGGGCGGACAGGCGGGCTTCTTTCGCGCCGCTGCGCACTTGGGCGTAGTCGGCCTTGTCGCCCAGGAGCAGGCCGATTGCGTCGAGGGTGATGGATTTGCCCGCGCCGGTTTCGCCGGTGAGTACGGTGAAGCCGGGTTGGAAGTCGAGGTCGAGGTGGTCGACGATGACGAAGTCGTCCAGTGTGAGTGCCAGCAGCATGGTTGTCCTCCGGTTAAGGCCGTCTGAAAAAGGGCGGATTATATAGCCGCCGACGGGGAAACGGCAGGGGGCGGGTGAAGCGGGGGAGGTGTTTGAGCCGTGTTTTGCCGCGCTGCGGCGGGGCGGGTAAAAAAGGCCGTCTGAAAACAGGGTTTGGCAAAACTGTGTTTTCAGACGGCCTCCAAGCGTGGTGTGTTTGTGCGCAGCGGATGCCTTATGCTTTTTCCGGCGGCAGCGGCACTTTGTGCTGCACGGCATACACGGCGGCCTGGACGCGGCTGGTCAGCTCGAGTTTGCGCAGGATGTTCTGCACATAGACTTTGACGGTGGACTCGGCCAAATCGAGGCTGCGGGCGATGATTTTGTTGCTGTGGCCGGCGGCGAGGTAGCCGAGCACTTCGAGTTCGCGGGCGGTGAGTTCTTCGAGGCGGTTGTCCTGCGCGGGTTTGGCGGGGCGGATGAGCGACTGCACCATGCTGGCCATCATTTCGGGCGAGAAGACGTTGTTGCCTTCGGCGGCGTTGCGGATGGATTCGGTCAGGAAGTCGGCGTTGATGTTTTTGAGCAGAAAGCCGTGCGCACCCAGCCTCATGCATTCGAGCAGGTCGTCGCTGTCTTCGGACACGGTCAGCATGACGACGCACTGGTGCGGGCGGACGCTGAGGATTTGGGCGAGGGTTTCGCGGCCGTTCATCACGGGCATATCCAAGTCCAAAAGCACCACGTCCGGCTCGGTCTGGCGCACGGTTTTGATGCCGGAGAGGCCGTCTGCGGCTTCGCCGACGATTTCAAAGCCGCTCTGGCGGGCGAGCAGGGCTTTGATGCCGCTGCGGAAGAGGGTGTGGTCGTCGATGAGGACGATGCGGATGTTTTGGTTTTCGGTGTTCATGCGGGGTGTCTTTCTTGGGCGGGCAGAATCAGGCGGATGCGGGTCTGCCCGGGTTGGGAGGCGAGGTTCAGTTGCGCACGGATGCGGGCGGCACGCTCTTTCATGATGTTGAGGCCGACGTGGTTGCCGGAGAGCTTTTCGAGGTGTTCGGCATCGAAGCCGATGCCGTTGTCGGTAATGGTCATCACGAAGTCGCGGCCGTTGTCGATTTCGATGTCCACGCGGGCGGCGCGGGCGTGTTTGCGGATGTTGGACAGGCTTTCCTGCAAAATGAAAATACATTGGAGCTGCTGGTCGCTGGAAAGGGGCATCCCCTGGTCCTGCGTCCAGACGATATGGGCTTCGGTGCCGGTTTGGCGGCGGAAGCGGGCAACCACTTCGTCGGCTGCTTCGGCAAAATCGCGGCGGCCGATTTTGGTGCGGAAATTCAACAGCAGTTCGCGCACATCGTCGTAGCATTCCTGTACGCCGCTTTTGATGAATTGCAGGTTTTCGCCGGCCAGCTCGCTGCTGCCCGAGTCCAGCGCGCTTTCGAGCATCTGTACCTGCAAATTCAGAAAGGCTAGGGTTTGGGCGATGCTGTCGTGCAGCCCCTGGGCAATCAGGTTGCGCTCCTGCAACACGGCAAGCTGGCGGCTTTCCTCGCCCAGACGGCTGTTGGTAACGACCACGCCGAACTGGCTGCACAAAAGCTCCAAAAGCTCGCCCACGGTGCCGCCGATTTCCTGGGTATGGCGGTAGTAGAGGGTGGCGATGCCGATGTCCTGCTCCTTGTAGCGGATGGGCAGCACGCGCAGGTCTGCAAAGCCGTGGCGGCGGCATTCGTAGTCGTATTGCGGGCCGAGGTCGGCGGCTTTGGGGCGCGTGTCGTAAAAACGGATGGCACGCGCTTCGTTGTTCTGCACCGCCGCGCCGCAGAAGCAGTCGCCGATTTTCGAGCAGGCTTCGGACTGTTGCAGGGATTGGGGCAGGCTGATCTGCGCGGCCAAGTCCATGCGCTGCCGCTTCGGGTCGGTGAGGCGTACGCTGCCCGCATCGGCTTCGGCGATTTTCATCAGCCGCTCCAAAAACACTTCCGAAGCCTCCGTCGCGCTCTGCGGCTTGCCCAGCACCGAGGAAAACGCATAAAGCGTGCCGAGGATGAAGTTTTTGCGTTCCAAATCCTGCGTTTTTTCCGCCACCTGCTGCTCCAGGCTGCCGTACAGCTCGGACAGCCGCGCACTCATCTGGTTGAAGCCGCTGTTTACTTCGGCAAATTCCGACGAACCCGCCGCCTGCATCTGCACGCCGAAGTCGCCGTCGCGCACCGCCTGAACGCCGCTCAAAAGCTCTTGCAGCGGCGCGATAATCCAAATCCGCGTCAGCCACACCATCACCGCCGAACTGACCAGCACCAGCGCGAGCAGTGCGCTTTGGAAGATGCGCAGCCAGGTAATGTAGGCCGCGCTGGTGCGCTCCACCGCCGCCACGGTGTCGTCGACGGTGTGGAGAAAGCTGTCCAGTTGCGCCGAGCCGATTTTGCGTCCCGCCGAGGCGGCTTGGAAAACCGGCTTGATTTCCTGCCGCCACTGCGTCTCCAAAGCGGCCATCCGCGCCATGACCTGCGGATTGTCCGGCAGCGACAGCGGCCGCTGCGGATCGCCGCGCCGCACGGCGGCCAACACTTCGTCAAACTGCCCGATCCGCGCGTCGATTTCCGGCTGCGGCACGGCTTCCTCCGCCAAAAGTGCCAGCCGGTAGCTTTGGAAACGCAGGCTGCCCAAATCGTTGATCGCCGCCGCATTGCCTTCCAGCCACAGCGAAAGATAAAGCGTGAACACAATCGAGGCGACGGACACGGCAATCCACAACAGGGTGAAGAATTTGAGGCGGAAGGTAAGGCTTTGGAAGCGGTTCATGGCAGTTCGGCGGCGGTAACGGAGGTCGATATGGGGCGGATATTTTCGGCGGTTTCGCCTTTTTTTAAAAGTCTGTTTCTGCGGATTTACTGCTTTGCCGTTTTCAGACAGCCGAAAAGAAAACAGGGTAAGTCGTTAAAACCTTACCCTGTTTTATCTGAACCGGCTGTTGGCGGAAACGGTGGGATTCGAACCCACGAAGGACTTGCGCCCTTAGCGGATTTCGAGTCCGCTGCATTCAGCCTCTCTGCCACGTTTCCTGTATTACGGCGCATTTGAAAGTGCAAGAGTGGCGGAAGCGGTGAGATTCGAACTCACGGAGGGCTATCAACCCTCGACGGTTTTCAAGACCGTTGCATTAAACCGCTCTGCCACGCTTCCGTTTCTTGAAGCCGCGCATAATATCCGAGCGTTTTGGGTTTGGCAAGAGCGCGCCGGCCTTATTTTCGTGCCGCCCGCATGAAGACCCATTCGTTTTCCGTGGAGGCGGCGTCGTTGTAGGCGTAGCCTTCGCTGTCGAAGTGTTTGAGCTGTTCGGGGACGGCGGCGCGGTGTTCGGCGGCATAGCGCACCATCAGGCCGCGCGCGCGCTTGGCGTGGAAGCTGATGGTTTTATACACGCCGTTTTTTTCGTCTTTGAAGACGGGTGTGATGATGCGGGCGGGCAGTTTTTCCGGCTGCACGGCTTTGAAGTATTCCTGCGAGGCAAGATTGACGATGGTGTCGGCCTGTTGTTCGCGCAGGGTGTCGGCGAGCAGGGCGGTGATGCGTGCGCCCCAGTATTCGTAAAGGTTTCTGCCGCGACGGTTGGCAAAGGGGATGCCCATTTCCAGGCGGTAGGCTTGGATGAGGTCGAGCGGGCGCAGCAGGCCGTAGAGGCCGGAGAGGATGCGCAGGTGTTGTTGCAGATAGGCAAGGCCGTCGGTGCCGATGCTGGGGGCATCGAGTCCGCCGTATACGTCGCCGTTGAAGAGGAAGACGGCCTGTTTGGCGTTTTCAGGGGTAAACGGTGTGTGCCAGGCGGCGTTGCGTTCGGCGTTGAGGAGGGCGATTTTGTCGGAAACGTGCATGAGCGCGGCGATTTGCTGCGGAGCCAGTTGCCTGACTTCGTCCATAAGCTCTGCGGCTTCCGGTAGCAGGGCGGGCAGGGTGTGTCCGCAGACGGGTGCGGGATCTTTTTCGTTGAGGTTTTTGGCGGGTGAGATAAGCAGGAGCATGGTGTCGGCCGGATGGTGGAATGGGACGGATGTGTTTTTCAGACGGCCTCTAATCTTGCAAAAAGGCCGTCTGAAAACGGCGGATCAGGTTTTCGGCAGGGTTACGCCGGTTTGCCCCATGTATTTGCCGCTGCGGTCTTTGTAGGAGGTTTCGCAGATTTCGTCGCTTTCGAAAAACAATACCTGCGCCACGCCTTCGCCCGCGTAGATTTTGGCGGGCAGCGGGGTGGTGTTGGAAAATTCGAGGGTAACGTAGCCTTCCCATTCAGGCTCGAACGGGGTTACGTTGACGATGATGCCGCAGCGGGCGTAGGTGGATTTGCCCAGGCACACGGTCAGCACGTTGCGCGGGATGCGGAAGTATTCGACGGTGCGGGCGAGGGCGAAGGAGTTGGGGGGGATGATGCAGCACTCGTCTTCCACTGTTACGAAGTTTTTCGGGTCGAAGTTTTTCGGATCGACGATGGTGCTGTTGATGTTAGTGAATATTTTGAATTCGTTGGCACAGCGGATGTCGTAGCCGTAGCTGGATGTGCCGTAGGAGATGATTTTTTTGCCGTCGGTTTCTTTGATTTGGCGCGGCTCGAAGGGTTCGATCATGCCGTGCTGTTCGCTCATGCGGCGGATCCATTTGTCGGATTTGATGCTCATGGGGAGTCCTGTTTTGCGGTTCGGTGGCGTTTTCAGACGGCCTGCAATGGTATAGAGGCCGTCTGAAAAATCATTTTTTCGGTTTGGCGGTGAGTTTTACGTCTTTCATGATGCCTTTGTCGAAACGGACATCGAAAAGCTGTTGTCCGTTTTCAAATATTTTGTGGCGGCCGGAGGCGCGGTTGTTCTGGAAGCCGCCTTCGACGGTCATGCCTTTGAAATACGCGCTGTATACGCCGAAGGGTTCGAGGAAGATGTCGCCGCGCTGTGTTACCGTAAAACGGCCTTTGCCGTTGAATTTTCCGTTTTTGAACGCGCCTTCGTAGCGGTTGCCGTTGGCGCACGTCCACACGCCCTGTCCTTCGGGGAGATTGTCCGCACCGACTGCGCCTTCATAGGCGCAGCCTTGCCCGCCGTAGGAAGGCAGAGAGGCCGCGTGGGCGGGTAGGGCGGTGAGGGCGGTCAGCAGCAGAAGTATGTTTTTCAACATTTTTGTCCTTTTCTGTCTTCAATATTCCGTACTGTTTCCGGCAAGTCGGATGAAAAGCAAATCTATTGTTTCCGGATAAGGTTTTCTTTGTTTCCTATGTTTTCAGACGGCCTCAAACATATTTTGAGGCCGTCTGAAAAATCAGTCCTGCCAGCCGCCCAAGTGTGCGGCCAGTTCTGCAATCATGGTGCTGAGGGCTTCGGTCATCAGGATTTGCGAAGCGAAAGTCAGGCTTTCGGCATCGTCGCCGTGGCTTTCCGCCTCTTCCTGCAACACATCGAGGTATTGGATGCGTTTGAGCGTAAAATCCTGCGTTAAAACAAAGGCAATCCGCTCGCGCCATACCAGGCCGAGCTGGGTAACGGTTTTGCCGTTTCTGACGTGCTGCACCACTTCGTCGGCGGTCAGATCCTGTTTCGACACTTTAACCACCGGCACAATATCGCCCGCGCCTTTGAGTTCGCAGTCGCAGTCCAGTTTGAAACCGCCGGCGCAATGCCCGTCGAGCAGCCAGGCCGTCATCAGGCTGGATGGCGACTGTTTGGTATGCGGCAGCGACGCTTCCAAGCCGCCCAAGGCTTCGCGCAGCTTGGTCAGCATATTTTCGGCCTTGGCCGGCGATGCGCTGTTTACCAGCAAAAAACCGTGCCGCGTATCGAAAACAGCCTGCACGCGGCTGCTGCGGGTAAAGGCGCGCGGCAGCAGGTCGTCGGTAATCTGTTCTTTCAGCTCCTGCTTTTCCTTGCGGCCGACATTGCGCGCCTCGTTGTTTTGGATTTCCTCCACTTTTTCGTCCAAAACATCGCGTATCACGGCGGCGGGCAGCACTTTTTCCTCTTTTTTCAAGGCCACGCGCCAAGTGTAGTCGGCAGGAAAAACCGGTTCGGGCGAAAACGGAACGGCAGGTGCGAAGCCTTCGCTGAACCGGTCCAGCCCCTGGCAGCGGGCAAATGCCGCTGCGCCGAGTTTGTCGGAAAGCGTTTCCGGATCGGGCAGTTTTTCTTTATCAAGCGGGTAAAAACTGATTTGCTTAAACCACATGGCTGGTTCCTTTTGTCAAACCGCCGCATTATACAGTATGCCCCCGCCCGTGGCAGGCCGTCTGAAATCCGCCCGCCGCCCCCGCGCTTGACGTAAAACCCCCCCTTCCGTATAGTGCGCGTCTTCCCGCAACGCGCCCATCGTCTAGAGGCCTAGGACACTGCCCTTTCACGGCGGCAACCGGGGTTCGAATCCCCGTGGGCGTGCCAGTTTTGAAAAAAAGACTTTCCGAAAATCTATACGGAAAGTCTTTTTTGTTTATTAAATTCAACTTGTTAAGCGTTTTTCGTTTGTGTCGCCGCTGTTTGAAACCTTTGCAAAAGCCTTCTTTCTATCATGCCTGCACAGGCGGGAATTTTGTTGCGTTGTTTTTACAATAATTTCAAAGTATCCAAGGAGGTTCCCGCCTGCGCGGGAATGACGGGTTTCGGACAGGTACGGGTTTCGGACAGGTACGGGTTTCGGGCAGATTAGGGGTTTGGCAAAGGTTTCGGCCGGCCGGAAAGTCATCGAAACGGAAAACAGCCCGATTGCTTGTCGGGCTGTTTTTGCGTGCGGTTTATTGCTGGGCGGCGGGCTGGCCGTTGCGGTAGAGCTGGTGGCGCAGGATTTTGCCGTCGGGGGAGTAGACGGTGAGTGTGCCGTCTTGCGGGTGTGCGTCGGCGGAAAACAGGGCTTGGCGGGTAAGCACCATCGGGTCGGTGCGTTTTGCGCCGCCGTCTTCGTAGAAGTCCTGCACCAGGTATTCGCTGTCGCTGCGTTTGCCGAGAAGCTGGCGGTAGCTGCCGCCTTTGGCGGGGCTGTCGGTGGCTTGGCCGTCGGCGGCGAAACGGACGACGACGGTTTGTTCTTTGGCGGTGTCGGGGATGTCGGCATCGGACGGGGTTTTTTTGCCGCCGACGGGGATGCTGACGGATGTGCCTAAGCCGAGATGGCGGCCGAAGCCGCCGATGCCGAGGTTGACGGAGGAGCCGGAACAGGCGGTGAGCGTGATGGCGGCGAGGGAGAGAAGTAGGATGTTTTTCATGTGCTTGCTCCTTGCGGTTGGAAATGCGGACAGTATAGCGGAAACGGTGGTAAACGGTATGGAAATCATTTTTTCAGACGGCCTCTGGCTGCTGTGAAACGGGTTTGCCGGATATTTTGCCGGTGGTCGGCTGCGGATGGGAAAGGCCGTCTGAAAAACCTTGTCGGGCTTTTCAGACGGCCTGTTGCCGTTTGTTGCGGCTTACTCTTGGAAACGGAGTTCTGCCGCGCGTGCGTGGGCGGTGAGGCTTTCGCCGTGTGCCAGCAGGCTGGCGGTTTGTCCCAGTTTGCGTGCGCCTGTTGCGGAAACTTGGATCAGGCTGGATCGTTTTTGAAAATCGTAGGTGCCCAGCGGGGAGGAGAAGCGGGCGGTGCGGCTGGTGGGCAGGACGTGGTTGGGGCCTGCGCAATAGTCGCCGAGGCTTTCGCTGGTGTAGCGTCCCATGAAGATTGCGCCTGCGTGGCGGATTTTTTCCGCCCAATGCTGCGGGTTTTCTACCGAAAGCTCCAAATGCTCCGGCGCGATGTGGTTGGCGATGGCGCAGGCTTCGTCCAAATCTTTGGCCAGTATCATTGCGCCACGGCTGTTTAAAGAGGCTTCGATGATGGCGCGGCGCGGCATGGTGTCTATCAGGCGGTTCATGGCGGTTTGAACGTCGTCGAGATATTGCTGTGTGGTGCCGATTAGGATGGCCTGGGCTATTTCGTCGTGTTCGGCCTGGCTGAACAAGTCCATTGCCACCCAGTCGGCGGGTGTGCTGCCGTCGGCAATGACGAGGATTTCGGAGGGGCCGGCCACCATGTCGATGCCGACTACGCCGAATACGCGGCGTTTGGCGGCAGCGACAAAGGCGTTGCCGGGGCCGGTGATTTTATCGACCTGCGGGATGCTTTCGGTGCCGTAGGCCAGCGCGGCTACGGCCTGTGCGCCGCCGACGGTAAAGGCGCGGTGTACGCCGGCAACGTAGGCGGCGGCCAGTACGATGTCGTTGCGTTCTCCTTTCGGTGTGGGGACAACCATGATGATTTCGCCTACGCCGGCCACGTGCGCGGGCATGGCGTTCATGATGACGGAGCTGGGGTAGGCGGCTTTGCCGCCGGGGACGTAAATGCCGACGCGGTCGAGCGGGGTGATTTGTTGGCCGAGCAGGGTGCCGTCTTCGTCGGTGTAGCTCCACGATTCCGTTTTTTGGCGGCGGTGGTAGCTTTTTACGCGCTCGGCGGCGGTTTGCAGGGCGGTTTGGATGTCGTGCGGCAGGCGGTGGAAGGCGGCTTGCAGATCGTTTTGCGCCAGCGTCAGGTCGGCCATGCTTTGTGCGGCTGTGCCGTCGAAGCGGTTGGTGTATTCGATGAGTGCGGTATCGCCGCGCTGCCGTACGTCGGCGCAGATGTCGGCCACGATGCGTTCGGTTTCGGGGTTTTGCGCGGTTTCAAACGCCAGCAGGGCGTTGAGTTCGGAAGGGAAAGTGGGGGATTGGGTGTCGAGTTTTTTCATGGCTGGGTTCCGTGGGCAGATGTGGTTTTGGTTTTGGCGGAAACGTTTTCAGACGGCCTTTTGGGAGGTGGAGGCCGTCTGAAAATAGTGTTTGTACGGCGGGAATCGGGCTGCTTTATACCATTTGGCGGAGGGTGCGGACAACGGGGCAGGGTGGGGAAAAAGGCTGAGGCCGTCTGAAAACGGGTTTTCAGACGGCCTCAGACAGGCGTGGCCGGCAAACCGTTTGCGGCTTCGGTTTGGATGTATTGCCGAAAAGTTCCCAGCAGGGCAGGGCGCGCGCGTGTCGTCGGAGCGAGACACCCGACATCGGTTCCGACATGGCGGGGATGGCAAACAGGCCGTCTGAAAAGGAGTTTTCAGACGGCCTGTTTTTGTGCGCCAGTGTTACTGCGGGGAGGCGACGTTTTTTACTTCGGTGTTGAAGCCGATTTTTTTGATTTTGGCTTCTTTGGCCATGTCGATGGCCTGGATGACCGTACCGTAATCTACGTCTTTGGATGCGTCCACCGCCAGGATGACTTCGGGATTGTCGGCAACCGCTTGGGCAAACGCGGAAGAGAGGTTTTCTTTCGCTATGGGCGTGTCGGTGCGGTTGATGAAGTATTGGCCGCTTTCGTCTATGCTCAGCCACATCGGATCTTTGGGCTTGGTTTCTTCTTGCGCTCCGGCAGTTTCCGAGGCGGTGGGAAGCTGGATCTGGATGGAGTGGGTCAGCACGGGCATGGTAATCATGAAGACGATAAGCAGCACGAGTATCACGTCCACCAGCGGGGTTACGTTGATGTCGCTTACCGGTGCGTCATCGCCGCCTTCGTTCATGGAAAAAGACATGGCTTATTCTCCGTTTTTATTGAGGATTTGCGCGTGCAGGTCGTGGCCGAAGGCGTTCAGATCCTGCAACAGGGTTTTGTTGCCGCGCACGAGGAAGTTGTAGGCCAGCACGGCGGGAATGGCGGCAAACAGGCCGACGGCGGTGGCAATCAGGGCTTCGCCGATGGGGCCGGCCACGGCGGCAATGCTGACCTGGCCGCTTTGGCCGATGTTGAGCAGGGCTTTGTGGATGCCCCATACCGTGCCGAACAGGCCGATAAAGGGCGCACTCGAGCCGATGGAGGCGAGGGCGGTCAGGCCGCCGTCGAAGCGGCGCATGATTTGGCCGATGTTGTATTGGATTTGGCGCATCAGGTAGGGGCCGAAGGGTACGCCGGAAGCGAGGTTGGCATCTTTGTTGCGGTGGAAGATTTCGTCGGTTTTCACGGCATCCAGCAGTATGTCGCTCATCGGCGATTCGTGTTCTCGGGCGATTTTTACTGCTTCGTCAAGGGATTTCGCGCTCCAAATCAGGTCTTTGACGCGGGCGTTGCCTGCTTTGGCGCGGCGCAGCTTGATGGCGCGGACGATCATCACCGTCCATGTGGCCATACTCATGATGATGAGGATGATGAAGGCGGTGATGAGGACGAAATCGCCTTGTTCGAAAACGTGTAATAAATTCATGTTGTCATGCTTCCTTGGTTGTTGATTTGAAAAATTTCTGTTTCAGGCCGTCTGAAAACTGCGCTGTTTTTGCAGACGGCCCGATGGCGGGATTCAGTTCAGCTCGAAAACGATTTTCGCGCTCTTGAAGCGTACCCATTTGCCGTTGGTTTGGTAGTGTCCGCTTCTTGCGCCGCGTTCGGCGGCTTTGTCGAGGCGCGGATAGCCGCTGCGTTTGACGACTTTTACCTCGGTTACGCGGCCGCTCGGGTCTACCAGCAAATCCATTACGACCGTACCTTCTTCGTCGTGTTCCAACGACATGGGCGGGTATTCGGGTGTGGCGAGACGGCCGCCTGCTTTGACAATGGCGTTGCCGGCACTGCTGCCCGCACCGTCGCCGCCGCCCGATCCGCCGCCGCTGCCCGGGCCTTTGCCCGATCCGCTGCCGTTGCCTTCGCCTGTGCCGTCGCCGCCGCCTTTGCCGCCGCCTGTGCCCGTGCTGCCGGGTTTGCCGTGGGCTTTGGGGTCGGTGCCGCGGCCTTCTCCGCTGCCGGTGCCGCCGGGGGCGGTAAACTCGGGTTTTTTCTCCGGCTGCGGTGCGGGAGCTGCGGGTTTGGGTTCGGCTTTAGGTTCGGGCTTGGGCTCGGGTTTCGGTTCCGGCTTGGGTTCGGGTTTGGGCTTGGGTTTCTCTTCTTTCGGAACGAGAATGTCGGCTTTTTTGTCGCGTGTGATCACGGGCTTGAGCTTGGGTTTTTCCGGCTCTTTCACCACGGGCTTGGGTTTTTCCACAGGCTTGGGCGGTTCGGGTTTTTCCGGCTCGGGCTTGGGCGGCTCGGCTTGGGCGGGTTCGGGCGCAGGAGCGGCTTCGGGTTCGCCGCCGCCTCCTCCGCCGGGTTCGCCGAACGCGCTCAGATCGACAAACTCCATTTCCTCCACAGGAGGCGGAGGGGAGGTGGTAAGCATCATGAGCAGGGCAAACAACACCGCGTGCATCAGTGCGACAAATCCGAGTACGGAAAAGGTGAGCAGGCTATCGTTTTTCATAGGGGCGGCATACTAATTAAAACTATTCTTTCTTGCAAGCTATTTTTTAATTTATTGTTTTTATTTGTTTGATAGTATCAATGCAGGATAAAAAATGTTAGGGGGATTGTTTGGGCGGGGCGGGGTAAGAAGCGGTGCGGCAGGCCGGATTCCACGGCTGCCGACGGTTTGTTTGTCCGAATATATTGCCGGAAGCGGCCGGTATGGCCGGTATCGGTTTGGCCTGCTGCGATATGGTGTCCGGATCTATCCGCAAATAAAGAAAGGCCGTCTGAAAACCGTAATTGCGGTTTTCAGACGGCCTGCCGGTATGTGCTGTTTACTCGGCGGGTTTGACCAGGCGGTAGTAGATTTCGCCTTGTGCGATGTAGCCCAAGTCGGTGCGGGCGATTTCTTCGATGGCATCGCTGCCGCTTTGCAGGTCGGCCACTTCGGCGGCCAGGGCGTTGTTGCGCAGTTGCAGGATTTGGTTGGATGCCACGCGGGTACGTACCCGTTGCTCCATCTGCGCGACATCTTCATAACTGCCTTTGCCCACCCAAAGTTTGTACTGGAAATGTCCCAGTGCGGCCAGCAGTACCAGCGTTGTCCACTTCATGGCGGGGTTTAGCGGCCGAGTTGGTAGAACGCGGCTTTGCCGGGGTAGAAGGCCGCTTCGCCCAATTCTTCTTCGATGCGCAGGAGTTGGTTGTATTTGGCCATGCGGTCGGAGCGGGAAAGGGAGCCGGTTTTGATTTGCATACAGTTGGTGGCAACGGCGAGATCGGCAATGGTGGAATCTTCGGTTTCGCCGGAGCGGTGGCTCATGATGCTGGTGTAGCGGCTGCGTTTGGCCAGCTCGACGGCTTTGAGGGTTTCGCTCAGGGTGCCGATTTGGTTCACTTTTACCAAAAGGGCGTTGGCGATGCCGTCTTTGATGCCTTCGGCAAGGATTTGCGGATTGGTAACGAACAGGTCGTCGCCGACGAGCTGGACTTTGCCGCCGAGTTTGGCGGTAAGCAGCTTCCAGCCTTCGCGGTCGTTTTCGTCCATGCCGTCTTCGATGGAGACGATGGGGTATTTTTCGGCCAGGCGGGCGAGATAGTCGGCAAATTCGGCTCCGGTTAGGGAGAGTTTTTCGGCGGAGAGGTGGTATTTGCCGTCTTTGTAGAATTCGCTGGACGCGCAGTCGAGCGCGAAGAGTACGTCTTCGCCGGTTTTGTAGCCTGCGGCTTCTACGGCTTCCTGCATCAGTTGCAGTGCTTCCTCGTGGCTGTTCAGGTTGGGGGCGAAGCCGCCTTCGTCGCCGACGGTGGTGGGATAGCCTTTTTTGTCGCACAGCTTTTTCAGGGCGTGGAACACTTCCGCGCCGCAGCGCAGGGCTTCGCGGAAGGTGGGCGCACCGACGGGCATAATCATAAATTCTTGAATATCCAAGCTGTTGTTGGCGTGTGCGCCTCCGTTGATGACGTTCATCATCGGTACGGGCATGGCCAGCGGGCCTGCGCCGCCGAGGTAGCGGTAGAGCGGCAGGCCGGCATCTTCGGCGGCGGCGCGGGCGACGGCCATCGATACGGCGAGTGTGGCGTTTGCACCGAGGTTGCCTTTGTTGTCGGTGCCGTCAAGTTCGATCATGATTTTGTCGATGTAGGACTGCTCGGATGCGTCAATGCCGATGAGGGCTTGGGCGATTTCGTTGTTGACGTGGGCAACGGCTTTGAGTACGCCTTTGCCCAAGTAGCGGGAGGGGTCGCCGTCGCGCAGCTCCAAGGCTTCTTTCTGGCCGGTGGACGCGCCGCTGGGTACGGCTGCGCGTCCCATTACGCCGCTTTCCAGCAAAACGTCGCATTCGACGGTGGGGTTGCCGCGCGAGTCGAGGATTTCTCGGGCGAAGATGTCGATGATGGCACTCATGGGTTTGCTCCTGAAATAATGGGTTTGGAGGGAAGTTTCAGACGGCCTGCCGCACTTGGCGGGACGGCAGGCGCAAAGGGTGGGATTATACCTGCACAGGCCGTCTGAAAAACGCAAAATCGGCTTTTCAGACGGCCTTTTGCCGAAATTCGGAGAACACGTGTGCCGCTGGGGCGACACACCCTACGCGGGTGGCTGGAACGGGCTTGCTGCGGGCAGCAGCCTGCGCAGAATCAGGTGGGGTGTGCCGCCAAAGCGGCGCACGCGCTCTTTGTCGTTTGCAGGCCGTCTGAAATCCGCGATGCTGTTTTGCTTTGCCGCAACCGTATTTTCAGACGGCCTTTCTGCCGCTCAGGCCGGGTGTTTCTTCAGCCGTCCGTGCAGTTCCTGCACGCTGTACACGCCCATGTCGTTGAGGCTCTTCACGCCTTCGCTCATGGCTTCGCCGCCGGCGACGGTGGTGTATTGCGGCACGCGCTGGGTGAGCGAAGTGCGGCGGATGCTGTGGCTGTCGGCGATTTCTTGCGGGTCGCTGGCGGTGGTGTTTACCACCAGCGCGATTTCGCCGTTTTTAATCGCGTCCACAATATGCGGGCGGCCTTCGGGCACTTTGTTTACCGTCTGCACCACCACGCCGTGTTCTTGCAGATAGGCCGCCGTGCCGCGTGTGGCGCACACGCCGTAGCCTAAGGTTTGGAAGTTTTTGGCCGTCTGAACAATCAGCGGCTTGTCTTCTCCGCGCACGGAAATAAACACTTTGCCGGTGGCGGGCATGCGCTCGCCCGCGCCGAGTTGGGCTTTCAGGTAGGCTTCGGAGAAGGTTTCGCCCACGCCCATCACTTCGCCGGTGGAGCGCATTTCGGGGCCTAAAATCGTGTCCACGCCGGGGAATTTGATAAACGGGAACACGGCTTCTTTCACGGCGTAAAAATCGGGAACCACTTCTTTTTCAACGCCTTGCTCCTGCAAAGCGATGCCCGCCATCGCGCGTGCGCCGACTTTGGCCAGCGGCACGGACGTGGCTTTGGAAACAAACGGCACGGTGCGGCTGGCACGCGGGTTCACTTCCAACACAAACACCACGCCGTCCTGCACGGCAAACTGCACGTTCATCAGGCCGACCACGTTCAGCGCGTAGGCCATGGCTTTGGTTTGGCGGCGGATTTCGTCTTGGATTTCCGCGCCCAGCGAATACGGCGGCAGCGAGCAGCCCGAGTCGCCCGAGTGGATGCCGGCCTGCTCGACGTGCTGCATGATGCCGCCGATGACCACGTCTTTGCCGTCTGAAACGCAGTCCACGTCCACTTCGATGGCGTTGTTCAGGAAAAAGTCCAGCAGCACGGGGCTGTCTTCGGACACCTGCACGGCTTCGCGCATATAGGTTTGCAATTCGGCGGGCGAGTGGACGACCTGCATGGCGCGGCCGCCGAGTACGTATGACGGGCGCACCACCAGCGGATAGCCGATTTCTTCGGCCAGCACCAAGGCTTCTTCTTCATTGCGGGCGGTGCGGTTGGGCGGCTGGCGCAGGCCGAGGTCGTTCAGCACTTTTTGGAAGCGTTCGCGGTCTTCGGCGGCATCGATGCTGTCGGCGGATGTGCCGATGATGTTCACGCCGTTTTCCACCAGCGCGTTGGCCAGTTTCAGCGGGGTTTGGCCGCCGTAATGCACAATCACGCCCCACGGGTTTTCGGTGCGCACGATTTCCAGTACGTCTTCCAGCGTGAGCGGCTCGAAATACAGGCGGTCGCTGGTGTCGAAGTCGGTGGACACGGTTTCGGGGTTGCAGTTGACCATAATGGTTTCAAAACCCGATTCGCGCAGCGCCAGCGCGGCGTGCACGCAGCAGTAGTCGAACTCGATGCCTTGGCCGATGCGGTTGGGGCCGCCGCCGAGAATCATCACTTTTTTGTTTTCAGACGGCCGCGCTTCGCATTCTTCTTCGTAAGTGGAATAGAGGTAGGCGGTGTCGGACTGGAACTCGGCCGCACAGGTGTCCACGCGCTTGTAAACGGGGTGCAGGTTCAGCGCGTAGCGGTGTTCGCGTACGGCTTTTTCACTCACGCCGAGCAGTTGCGCGATGCGTTTGTCGGCAAAGCCTTTGCGTTTCAGGCGGCGCATGGCGGCGTAGTCCAAACCGTTCAGGCTGCCTGAAACAATGCTTTGCTCTTCTTTAACGATGTCTTCGATTTGCGCCAAAAACCACGGATCGATGGCGCAGATGTCGTGGATTTCGGCAATCGTGAAGCCCGCGCGGAATGCGTCGGCCACATAGAGAATGCGCTCGGGGCCGGGGTTGGCCAGCTCGCGGCGGATTTCGGCTTTGTCGGCGGTTTTCGGGTTGAAGCCGCACAGGCCGGTTTCCAAACCGCGCAGGGCTTTCTGCATCGATTCCTGAATCGTGCGCCCCATCGCCATCACTTCGCCCACCGATTTCATCTGCGTGGTGAGGCGGTCGTCGGCGGCGGGGAATTTTTCAAACGCGAAACGCGGGATTTTGGTAACCACATAATCGATGCTCGGCTCAAACGACGCGGGCGTGCGGCCGCCGGTGATGTCGTTGCGCAGCTCGTCCAGCGTAAAGCCCACCGCCAGCTTGGCCGCCACTTTGGCAATCGGAAAGCCCGTGGCCTTGGAAGCCAGCGCAGACGAACGGCTCACGCGCGGGTTCATCTCGATCACAATCATCTCGCCGTTGGCGGGGTTGACCGCAAACTGCACGTTCGAGCCGCCCGTGTCCACGCCGATTTCGCGCAACACCGCCAAGCTGGCGTTACGCATGATTTGGTATTCTTTGTCGGTGAGCGTCTGCGCGGGGGCAACCGTGATGCTGTCGCCCGTGTGCACGCCCATCGGGTCGAAGTTTTCAATCGAACAGATGATGATGCAGTTGTCGTTTTTGTCGCGCACCACCTCCATCTCGTATTCTTTCCAGCCCAACACCGACTGCTCAATCAGCAACTCATGCGTGGGCGAAGCGTCGAAACCGCGTTCGCAAATCGCCAGAAACTCGTCTTTGTTGTAGGCAATGCCGCCGCCCGAACCGCCCATGGTAAACGACGGGCGGATCAGCGTGGGAAAGCCCACTTCTTCCTGCGCGCGCAAGGCCTCGTTCATGGTGTGGCACACAAACGATTTGGGCGTGGAGAGGCCGATTTTCGCCATCGCCTCTTTAAAGCGGCCGCGGTCTTCGGCTTTATCAATCGCATCTTCGGTTGCGCCGATCAGTTCGACATTGTATTTGGCCAGCACGCCGTTGCGCGCCAAATCCAGCGCACAGTTGAGCGCGGTTTGGCCGCCCATGGTCGGCAGCACCGCGTCGGGACGTTCTTTGGCGATAATCTTCTCCACCGTCTGCCACATAATCGGCTCGATATAGGTAACATCGGCCATATCGGGGTCGGTCATAATCGTGGCGGGGTTGGAATTGACGAGGATGACTTTGTAGCCTTCTTCGCGCAGCGCCTTACACGCTTGCGCGCCGGAATAGTCAAATTCACAGGCTTGGCCGATCACAATCGGGCCGGCGCCGATGATGAGGATGGATTTTAGGTCGGTACGTTTGGGCATGGTGGGGTCTCTTTAAAAAATTAAAAAGTAAAAGTTTATCAATTAAGAATTAAATTGGATGCAATTATCTAGTAATTGGCCATACATCTCACAAAGATTTTTTTGTAATTCAACTTCTTTTTTAAAAAAGTGAAGAGGGAAGTGCTGATAATTCTGCTTAACAACAACTAGTGCATTTTCATGGAAGGTTGTCAGTTCCTCAGCCATCTTTCTTAGCCTAGCTACTTCTTCACCTGGGTCTTGTTTATTTAAGCCTTGCACGAATTCTTGAAAGTCTCCATAGCGATATTTATTAGCTTGCTTAAATTTATTATAAAATTCAAAATAGTTATGCTTGTCAAAAACCTCAACAAACTTATTGTCATAATTGGGGTTTTTACATAAAAAATCAGTTATCGAATAACGGCTTAATTTTGTTTTAGATAACTTACTTACCTCATTTACGGCATTGTTTTCTATTTTGGCAAATTCATCTAACAAGTTAGGCTGAAAAATTTGATTTAGATAGTTTTGGTCTATTATTGGATCTTGTAATGAAGTAAGTTCTATATAGACATCAATTAAATTTTTAGATTGTGCAATTTCCTTAGGAGTACAGTGATTAGCATCCTTAACTAACTTAATTCCGGCCTCCTCATAAGCCAAAGCCACCAATTGTGAGCAGTACCTTTTCGTTTCTAGTGAGTTGAAATCAAATGGAATTTTGAATTTAGCATTAATTGCATTGGAAACTGAGTAGGGTTTTGATATGTTTTTTCTTAAGTAGCTAATAATATTTTCTAGGTCTATTTCTGATTTGTTTAATCGTAAAACACGGATGTATTCAGGTTTTTCAATAATGAGCCTTTGAATATTTCCACTCTGGACTCCACTAGAAATGGCATGAATATAAGAACTTTGATTAATCATCATCATTACATGGGAAAATTGGCTATTGGTTGCACACCGTACCCCCTTGCTAATCAAACTATTTTCAGCAGTAAGAATAATATCTCCAGCTTTTAGTTGATCGTAATAAATTATGTATCCATTCTTTTTCTCTTGTGAGTTATGCATACCAAAATCACTCCTCAATAAAAAATAGTAAGTATAGGTTGTGTTGAAACAGAGCAAGCGTAGCCTGCATGTAGGGTGTGTGGCGCAGCCACGCACGCGTTTTTCATTTTTACTGAAAATTTTAAATGCCGCGTGCGTGCCGTTGGCACACACCCTACCGGTTTTCGGGTAATGCCGTCTAAAATTGTTTCCGCAAGCAGGTTGGGGCTTGCTCCAACAAACCGTTAAATCATCTATTCCGTGTCGGGTTTGCAACCCAAGCTACTCAAATTACCGTGAGGCTTTCGGCAACCGTTAAGGTCGCCTGAAACGCTTGTTCCCTGTTCCACAGTACGTTTCACTTCGGCCAAGATTCCGGCCTGCGCGGGGATGATGATATTGAAACAGGCGCAGGTTGAAGCCAAGCGCAAAAAATCTGCCGAATTATCCGTGTGGTATGCGGATGGGAGCCATCTTAATTCCCACGGCAACGGGAAAATATATAACCATGACCACCGACACCAGAGCCACAAGGAAAATATACGGCAGGGAAGTGATGATTTCTTTTTTTGTGATTCTGTGGTTTGCCGGAAACGATCCTTTCCCGTCCTTTACAGGAGGATATTTGAGCCAGAGTAGGGAGATGATTATTTTTGCAGCATAATGCGGATACATAAGACCGAATGCAATCGGGATCAATATCATCGATACGGTATAGACTGCGCCTTCTGCAAAGGAGTTTGCAGATAGATTGCCCGATACCGTCAGATAGATGCCGACCATGGCAATCAGTACGGTCAGTTTTTCTATACATTCGAAGAAGTCGTTCAGGCTGTATTTAATTCTCAGGCAGACGGCTGTTTCGTTGCCGAATTTTTTCTCCGTCTGCTCATAGTTTAATCCGAGAAAGGCCGATATGTCCTCTATATTTCCCGGTTTGGTGTTTTTATTTATCAGGAAGGGGTAATAAAAACTTGACGCAAACAGCAGGCTGATACTTATTATATGGGGCTGTACTAGATAAGCCCTAAATTTCACACCACCGACGCAGCACTTTAAGCTGCTCGGACGGTGTACCAAAGTTAAAACGAAACTCACATTCTTTCAAGAAAAGAGGGAAAGATTTACGGTCAATTCCGTTATATTTTCGCAGAACCCGTTTTGCCTGATTCCAAAAATTCTCAATGCCGTTGATATGGTTTTGTCTGTCGGCAAACAGCTTGCTGTGGTTGATGCGGTGGTGGGTAAAACCACTTACATCCAACACGTCATAGCTGCTTAAACAATCGGTATAAACAATGCTGTCAGGCATGATTTTTCTTGTGATAACAGGAAGTAAGGTTTCTATTTTGGCATTCTTAACAACCACGGTATAAACCTTCCCACCCCGTTTAAGAATACCAAATACCGCCACTTTTCCCGCTGCTCCGCGCCCCCGTTTGCCTTTACGATGCCCACCGAAATAGCTTTCATCTAATTCGACAGCGCCATCAAAAACAGCGTCAGCTTCCAATGAAAGATAGTAGCTGATGACTTCACGAATTTTGCGGTAAAACAGTGCTGCTGAATTGGGGTGGATGCCCAATAAATCGGCAGCAGAACGGGCGGTAACTTCGAGTACAAAAAATTGAAGGAGTTTTTTTTGGATACTCTTTTTTAGTTTACAATGGGTTATCTTCATTTTTGCAGTCTATCATGACTGCTTATCTAGTACAGCCCCTATTATATTGATTGCGATATGGAAATTTCTGCTATCCCCTCCGGAAATCCATTGGATGGCCGCTTTCGCCCATTCCAAGTTGAATATGGCAATAATAAGCAGGGAAACCAGCGAGCAAACCAAAAAAAGCGCGGCGACAGAGAACAGCGGCAGGAAAGTGTTTTTGGGCGTGGTCTTGAACATGATGTCGGCTGATACTGCGTTTGCTGTGTATGAAGCGGGAACGGGTGGCGGCTTGGTTTTTCAGGCCGTCTGAAAAGGGGTTTGCGTGGTTTTTCCGTTTTGAGGCCGTCTGAAAAATCTTTTTCAGACGGCCTCTTTGTTTTAGAACGTCATGATGCTGGTGATGAAGGTAATCAGGCCGAGGAAGATGCCGGGGGCGTTGGCAAGGGCGACGGGCCAGTCGCGCTGTTTTTTCAGCAGGCCGTAGGCCACCCACAGGGTGCAGTTGACGGCGGCGACGAGGGGCTGGAGCCACGAGCCGGGCTGGCCATTAAGATTGTTTTGGATTTGGGGGATGTAGGAGACGTACATTCCGACGGCGGTGATGGTGGCGACGACGGACAGGATTTTCATTTGTTTTTCGGTCATGTTTTCTTTCTTTCCGGGTAAATCAGGCGTGTCGCGCCGGAGGCGGACAAACGGCGGGATTATACTCCAATCTTTTTGTGTTTGTTCGGATTTGTTTGTCATGTTTTGGCGGGTGGGGAAAGGCCGTCTGAAAACCGGAAAACGGTTTTTCAGACGGCCTTTTGATGTGGCGGCTGGCTGTTTTCAGACGGCCTTCGGATGGAGTGGAGGCCGTCTGAAAAGGCTTGGGGCGTTTGGTGCGGCGGAAAATCCGTTTGGCAAATCTGCCGCAGGGGGGTATTGCGGGCCGCCGCTGTTTTTCGCTATTTCTGCATTTGCCGCTCTTTCATGAGTTCGTGCAGGGTTTTGGCGGCGGGTTTCATGGGTTTGCGGTGGTTGGTCCAGCCCAGTTGCGATGAGGGGGTGAGGGCGCGGAAGGTGGTGGCGGCCCAGCCGAAGGCGCGGTAGGCTTTTTTGCCGCTGAATATGCCGTCGAAGGTGCGCCATGCCCATTGTTCGGCCAGGGTGTGCGATGCGCCTTGGCCGCGTATGGGGTGGGGGACTTTTTCGTCGGGGGCGCGCTGGGCTTCTTCGCGCAGGCGGCGCATTTGGGCGGTGATGGGGATGCGTACGGGGCAGACTTCGTCGCACGCGCCGCACATGGTGCAGGCGGTGGGGAGGTCGCGGGTGGCATCGAGTCCGAGGAGGTGGGGGGAGACGATTTCGCCGATGGGGCCGGGATAGGTGGTGCCGTAGGCCGCGCCGCCGATGCGGGTGTAGACGGGGCAGTGGTTCATGCATGCGCCGCAGCGGATGCATTGGAGGGTGCGGCGCATTTGTTCTTCGGCATAGGCCTGGCTGCGGCCGTTGTCGAGGAGGACGAGGTGCATTTCCTGCGGGCCGTCGAGTTCGCCGCTGCGGCGCGGGCCGGTAATCATGTTGAAGTAGGTGGTGATGTTTTGGCCGATGGCGGAGCGGGGCAGCAGGCTGTACAGGGGAGGGATGTCGGAGAGTTTGGCAACGACTTTTTCTATGCCGGTGATGGCGATGTGGACGGGGGGGACGGTGGTGGACAGGCGGCCGTTGCCTTCGTTTTCCACCAGACACAGCGTGCCGGTTTCGGCTACGGCGAAGTTGACTCCGGAGAGGCCGACATCGGCGGTGCGGTATACGTCGCGCAATGCTTGGCGGGCGAAGCCGGTCAGTCGGTCTACGTCGTCGGTGAGGGGTGTGTCGAGGTGTTGGTGGAAGAGTTCGCTGACTTGCTCTTTGGTTTTGTGGATGGCGGGCATGACGATGTGGGTGGGCTTTTCGCCGGCCATTTGGACGATAAATTCGCCCAGGTCGCTTTCGACGGCTTTGATGCCGCGCTCGCCGAGGTAGTGGTTTAGCTCGATTTCTTCGCTGACCATGGATTTGCCTTTTACCATCAGCTTGCCGTCGTGTGCGGCGATGATGCCGTGGATGATGCGGCAGGCCTGGTCGGGGGTTTCGGCCCAGTGGATTTTGACACCGAGGCGTGTCAGGTTGGCTTCGAGCTGTTCGAGCAGCTCGGGCAGGCGGGAAAGGGAGCGTTGGCGGATGTGTTCGCACAGGGTGCGCAGCAGTTGCAGCTCTTCTTCGTCGGACAGGACGGCTTTGCGTTTGCCCATCAGCATGTCCATCGCGGTGCGCAGGCTTTTGCGCAGGGGCTGGTCGGCGAGGGCTTCGCGGGCGTTTTGTTTGAAGGTTTCGGGCTTGGGGTGGAAGTGTACGGTTTGGGTGCTCATGCGGCGGTCTCCATGTATGACGGGGCGATGTGGTCGGGCAGGACGGCAAGGACGATCAGGTCGCGCGGGCCGTGTGCGCCGTAGGCCAGGGTCAGTTGGATGTCGGCGGTTTTGGAGGGGCCGGAAACGAGGACGACGTTGGTGGGCATGTTTTGCGCCATGTTTTCGCCGGCAACGGCATGGTGGAAGGTGTCGTACATTTTTGCGGTGTCGAACAGGCAGATGTGTACGGGCGGGACGAGGCTTTGGCTGCGCGGCTCTTGCGCGTCGGGCCAGAGGATCAGGGTGCCGGTGTGGGCGATGCCGCAGCGGGCGGAGGTAAAGCCTGCGTCGATGTCGGCGAAGTATTCGTCTTTCCATTCTTCGATCGGGCGGTCGAAGGTTTTGACTGCTATATCGGAGGCCGTCTGAAAAACTTCGGCTGCGGCTTTGCCGTGTTCGGTGTGCAGCGGGAGCAGGATGTTTTTCAAGCCTTTTTTCCGCGCGGCTTCAAGCATGGCCTGCGGCCAGTTCTGCCGCGTTACCCAAAGGATTTCGGTTTTGACCGCCCGCATGGTGGCCGCCCAGTGTTGCAGGCGTGCGGTTTCGCTTTCCCATTCGGGGCGGATTTCCCGGTAGTACTCGTCAATCCGGGGTTCCTGCATCGGGTAGGCATCGGCTTTTTTGAGCTTGGCCAGTATGTTTTCGCGCGCGCTCATGCTTTGCCTCCGGTGCGTTCCAAAAGAAAGGTGGCAATGTGTTTGGGACGGGGCATCTGCGGCTCGTCTTTGGCGATTTTGCCGCCGATGTTCATCATGCAGCCCGCATCCGCGCTGACGATTTCCACGGCTTCGGCGGCTTTGAGGGCGGAGACTTTGTCGGCAACCATCGCGCCGGAAATGTCGGGCTGTTTGACGGAGAAGGTGCCGCCGAAGCCGCAGCATTCGCTTTCGTGGTCGTGCACCACGCGTTCGACGTTTTTCAGGCTGTCGATCAGTTTCCAGCCTGTGAGGTGTACGCCCATTTCGCGTCGTGCGCCGCAGGAGGTGTGGACGGCTACTTTGATGTTGCCGCCTTTGTCTTCGGGGGTGTAGCCGATGTCGAGGAGGAAGTGGGTAAATTCGATCACGCGGGCGGCGGTGTCTTCGGCTTTCGCTTCGTGGACGCTGCCTTTGAAAAGCTGCGGCCAGTGGTGTTTCATCATGCCGCCGCACGATCCGGAAGGGACGACGATGGGCCAGTTTTCGGGAAAGAGATCGAGCTGGGCGGCGGCCACGTCGAATGCTTCCTGCGGGTGGCCGGAGGTGTAGGCGGGCTGGCCGCAGCAGCTTTGCGCCATGGGGAAGTGTACCCGTATGCCTTGCTGTTCGATTAGGGTAACGGCATCCAAACCGGCTTCGGGCATAAAAATGTCGAGCAGGCAGGTGCCGAAAAAATAGACATCTGCGGGTTTGCCGCCGATGCTTTTTTCGGGGTTTGCATTCATATTTTGGCTTCCAGGTTTGTATCGGAATCGGTTGGTTTTTATGTTTTCCAACCTGCATCCGCCGCTTGGGCGGGGATACGGGCTGTTTGTATTAAGGGCGGCACTTTAAGTAATCCTGTATGGGCGGTCAAGGAAAAAATGCGGAAATCTGTGATTTAACCTTATGAGAAATAAGGGTTTATTAAATGATAGGCAAAATTAGTCAGCATTGGGCGGGTGGTTTTCCAGATGGAAGGGCATCGCGGCAGGAGTGGGGCTGCGGGCGTGTGCTGACGGTCTTTCCCGTTTTATTTTGTGCCGGCAAAATTTCTGCTGCCGCCAAATATCGGAAAGGCCGTCTGAAAACTTTTCAGACGGCCTTTTGCGGAAGTATCGGTCTAGTGGTGAAGTGCTTGTTCTATTGCCAGTTTTTCCTGCCGTTCGGCTTCTGCGGCTTCGCGTTCGCGGCGGGTGGTCTGGCGCATGACGTACCAGTTGAGCAGGATGACGAGGGTGCCGACAACGCCGATGATGATGGTGGCGAGTACGTTCATCTGCGGGTCGAGGCCGAGTTTGACGCGGGAGAAGATAACCTGCGGCAGGGTGGACGATCCCGGGCCGGAGAGGAAGGAGGTAATGACCAAATCATCGAGCGAGAGGGTTACGCCGAGCAGAAAGCCGGAAGAGATGGCGGGGACGATAAGGGGCAGGGTAATGACGAAAAAGATTTTCAGCGGCCTTGCACCCAGATCCATTGCGGCCTCTTCGAGCGATTGGTCGAGCTCGCTCAGGCGGGCGCGGATGAGGACGGTAATATAGGCCATGCACAGGGTGGTGTGGCCGAGGAAGATGGTGAAGAAGCCGTTGCCCAGCCAGTCTGCGTTGCCGAAGATGCCTTTGAGCATGGTTTGCACCTGCATGATGAGCAGCAGCATGGACAGGCCGGTAATCACGTCGGGCATCACCATCGGGGCGGATACCATGCCGGCAAACAGGGTGCTGCCCCGGAAGCGTTTGATGCGGGCAAGGGCGTAGCCGGCCAGCGTGCCGAGGACGACGGCGGCCAGTGAGGCACTGACTGCAATGCGCAGCGACAGCCAGGCGGCATCGAGGATTTGGTCGTTGTTCAGCAGCTTGGCATACCATTTGGTGGAGAATCCGCCCCAGACGGTAACGAGTTTGGAGTCGTTGAAGGAGTAGATGACCAGCACGACGAGGGGGATGTAGAGGAACAGCAGGCCGAGGAAGAGTGCGGCTTTGAGAAACCATGAAAGATTCTGTTTTTTAGCCATTTCTGCCCCTTTCCTGTTCGAGCTGGCGGTTTTCGTAACGGTGGTAGAGGGTGATGGGGAAAACCAGCAGCACAACCATGACGACGGCCAGCGCGGAGGCCAGCGGCCAGTTGTTTTGGTCGAAGAAAGTCATCCACAGCACTTTGCCGATCATCAGGTTTTCCGAGCCTGCGGTCAGGTCGGGAATGACGAACTCGCCGACGGCGGGCACGAACACCAGCATCGAGCCGGCGATGATGCCGGTTTTCGACAGCGGCAGGGTGATGGTGAAAAACGATTTGACCGGCCCCGCGCCCAAATCGGATGCGGCTTCGAGCAGGCGGTGGTCGAGCTTGGTAAGTTGGGTGTAGAGCGGCAGGATCATGAAGGGCAGGTAGGCGTACACCATCACCAGTTGCAGCGAAAAGGCGTTGTAAAACATATTAAACGGCTCGCTGATGAGGCCGTATTTCTGCAACAGGTGGTTGATGATGCCGTTGAAGCTCAGCAGCCCCGTCCAAGCGTAGACACGCAGCAGGAAGGAAGTCCAAAAGGGCAGCATGATGGCCAGAAGCAGGCCGTTGCGGTAGGCCGGTTTGGCGCGGGAGATGGCGTAGGCCATCGGATAGCCGAGCAGCAGGCAGATAAGGGTGGTCAGGCTGGCGGTTTTGACCGACGACCAGTAGGTGCGCAGGTACATATTGGCATTGCCGTCGGAGGGCGAGAGGCCGACCATTTGGGCAAGCGTGCCGCCGAAGTTTTGGAAGATTTCCTTGTAGTTTTGCGTTACGAGGTACAGGGTCTGCCTGCCGGTTTCGGGGTCGGTAACGAACAGGTCGGTATAGGGGGGGATTTTGACATCCTGTTCGGCAAAGCTGATTTTCAGCACGATGAAAAACGGCACGAGAAACAGCAGCAGCAGCCAGACATAGGGGATGCCGATGACGAGTTTGCGCCCCGGGCGCAGGCGGCGTTTGATGTTGACGGACATTTCAGACGGCCTCCTAGCGGGTCAGCGGGGTGGGTTGGTTTTCCGGCCAGTCGAGATACACTTCGTCGCCCCAGGTCGGGGGTGCGATGTTGCGTACATACCAGTAGGGTGCGGGCACCTGGCTTTTGACGATGCGGCCGCTGTCGGTCTGTACGTGGTAAATCGCGTAGCTGCCCAGATAGGCGATGTCTTTTACCGTGCCTTTTGCCCAGTTGTGGGTGTCGCGGTGGGCGGGTTTTTCCTTGTGCAGGTCGATGTCTTCGGGACGGATGCTCACCCATACCGTTTGGCCGTTTTGCGCCTCGAATTTCTGGTCGGTATAGACCTTGCTCGGCAGTTCGGGGCAGTCGATCAGGGTGTGGCTGTCGTCTTTGTGGGCGACTGTGCCTTCGAAGATATTGGTTTCGCCGATAAATTCGGCGGTAAAGCGGCTGTTGGGGTAGTCGTAGATGTTGCTGGGGGTGTCCACTTGTTGCAGCTCGCCGTCGGACATAATCGCCACGCGGGTGGCCATGGTCATGGCTTCTTCCTGGTCGTGGGTAACCATGATGCAGGTTACGCCGACTTTTTCCAGAGTGTTGACCAGCTCGAGCTGGGTCTGCTGGCGCAGTTTTTTGTCGAGTGCGCCCAGGGGTTCGTCCAAAAGCAGCAGTTTGGGGCGTTTGGCCAGCGAGCGGGCGAGGGCGACGCGCTGCTGTTGGCCGCCGGAGAGCTGGTGCGGCTTGCGTTTGGCGAATTTGGACATCTGAACGAGGCGCAGCATTTCGTCCACACGCTCGCGGATTTCTTCGGGGGGGACTTTGTCCTGTTTCAGGCCGAAGGCGATGTTCTGCTCCACCGTCATATGCGGGAAGAGGGCGTAGCTTTGGAACATCATATTGATGGGGCGGTCGTAGGGGGCGAGGGCGGTAATGTCCTGTCCGTCGAGGATGATGCTGCCCTCCGAGGGGGTTTCCATGCCGGCCAGCATCCGCAGCAGGGTGGATTTGCCCGAGCCGGAGCTGCCGAGCAGGGCGAAGATTTCGTGTTGCTCGATGTCGAGGCTGATGTGGTTGACGGCGAAATTTTCACCGAATTTTTTAACCAGTCCTTTGATTTGCAGATAGGGCTGGGCGGCGGATTCTGTGGTCATCTTCAATGCTCCAAAGAAACTCGATACCGGCTGGGACGGAACTCGAAAGGTGGATACGGGCAGGCCGGCGGGCGGGCTGCGGAAAAAAGCCGCGTATTATATTGGCGGACAAGCCTTTCGGGCAAACAAAACCGCTGCCGCGCGGCAATATTTTCCGTTTGCGGGCGGAATGCGGCGGCGGCGGTGTGGCGCGGAAACGGGAAGAGGCCGTCTGAAAATGCCTTTCGGGCTTTTTCAGACGGCCTCAATATGTTTTTCAGACGGCCTGCAAACGGTACTAACGCCAGATTTTCAAATCGCCGATTTTCTGCCGTGCTTGGGCGAATGTGTCGGTTGGTTCTTCCGCTGCGGCGTGCGTGCCGTCGGCTTCTTTGTCGGATACGGTGGCAAAGCCGCCGCCGCTGTGGCGCGGGTGGGCGAAAGCGTTTTGGATTGCGGTTTCCGCAGCCGATGTTTCGTTTTCGGCCTGCTGTTTGGCCAAATGGCTTTGCACGACGGCGATAAAGCCGCGGTCGTGGTGGCTGATGTGGGTAAAAAGCCACGAGTGCAGCACGTCCAGCAGCTCTTGGCCGATGTCTTCGCCGGCCTGGTGGCTTTTCTGCATTTCGCCGACTTTGTCTACGAAACGCTGGTGGATGGTTTTGTGCTGTTTGCTCAAAGGATAACCGGCTTCGTCCATCAGCCGTTCTTCGTCGGTAAAGTGTTCGACGGTGTAGCGGATGAGGTCTTCGATGATTTTTCCTTCCGCGCCGAAATCTTTGCGGCTGTTGGCTTCGTGCAGCTCGTTGATGCAGCGTACGAGGATTTTGTGCTGTTCGTCTACCAGAGTGATGCCGCTGTCCAAGTCGGGTGTCCAGTCGAAATAGGCCATGTTTGTTTTCCCTTTATGTTTGTTTTCGGATACGGATTTTGAAAGGCGCGATTTTAGCGGGGCTGCTGTTTTGCGGTTTAATCCATATCAAGTGGGGCGGAAAAAGGCCGTCTGAAAACCGAAAATACGGTTTTCAGACGGCCTCTGTGTCCGGCAGGGCGTGCTTACAGCACCGCCAGCGCGGCATCGTAATCCGGTTCGCGGGCGATTTCGGGCACGAGTTCGGCGTGCAGTACTTTGTTGTTTTCATCCAAAACGATGACGGCGCGGGCGGTGAGGCCGCGCAGCGGGCCGCTTTCGACTGCCACGCCGTAATCGCGGGCAAAACCGCTGCGGAAGGTGGAGAGCGATACGACGTTGTCCAAACCTTCCGCGCCGCAGAAGCGAGCCTGTGCGAAGGGCAGGTCGGCGGAGATGCACAGCACGACGGCATTGTCCAGCGAGGAGGCGCGTTCGTTGAAGGTGCGCACGGATTGGGCGCAGACGTTGGTGTCCACGCTGGGGAAGATGTTCAGCACTTTGCGTTTGCCGGCGAAGTCGGCGGCGGCTTTGTCGGACAGATCGCCCGCAGCCAGCGAGAAGGCGGGTGCGGTTTGGCCGGCGGCGGGGAAGGTGCCGCCGATTTCGACGGGATTGCCTTGCAGGGTTACTTTGCTCATGTCGTTTCCTTTTTTGCAGGGGACGGGAAAGGGTGGCGGAGGCCGTCTGAAAAAGGCTATTCCGCTTTTTTCAGGCTTTTGTTTTTCACGGCTTCGATCATACCGTCGATGCCTTTTTGCGCGATGAGTTCGCCGAACTGGTTGCGGTAGACGGTAACAATGCTTACGCCGTCTACCTGGATGTTGTAGAGCTTATAGACGTTGCCGCTCTGGTAGAGCTGGTAGCCCACTTCGTATTTTTTGCCCGAGGGGGTGAGGATTTCCGAATAAACGTCGGTTTTGTTGCCGTGCGTCGTCATTTTCGGCAGCACTTTCACGTCGGCGCGTTCGGCGTTTATCATGGCGGAACGGGCGTACATGGCGATAACCATATCTTTGAATGCGCGGATAAATTCTTGTTTCTGCTGCGCGGAAAACTGCCGCCACGGCAGGCCGACGGCGGTGGCCGAGAGGCGTTCGTAATCAAGGAAGCGGTCGGCATACTGCTCCACCTGGCGGATGCGCTGCTGCTCGTTGAGCGATTTGTTTTTCACAATGCCTATCATCGCGTCGATGTTCTGCTGCACCTGTTGCTGCGCGGGGTGGTTTTGCGCGGCCTGCACAACGGGGGCGGCGGCAATCAGGACGGCGGCTACGGTTGCTTTATACATAAAAATACCTTTCGTTTCGCAAACGGCGGCACTTTATCAGCTTGCACGGAGGCTGGCAAAGGCCGTCTGAAAAACGGCAGACCGCCTTTTTCAGACGGCCTTTCGCAAAATACGCCGCACCGCGCTTGCCTGCGCGGGGCGGGAATCTTATTATTGCCGCTGTTTCCGATTGACCTATTCAGAAAGCAAACGATGAAAAAAGCGATTTGGCTGTTGCTTGCCGCCGCATCGGCGGCAGGCGGTTTTTTCTACTACCGCGCACATGAGGCCGGCAGCCTGCCCGCAGGGATTGCGTCGTCCAACGGGCGGCTGGAGCTGAACCGCATCGATGTGGCCAGCCTCTATCCGGGCCGTGTGAAAACGGTGAATGTCGAAGAGGGGGCGGATGTGGCGGCCGGCGACATTTTGGCCGAACTCTCGTCCGATACCAGCAGCAGCCGTTTGGAAGAAGCGCAGGCAGCCGAGCTGCGCCAGCGGGAAAGCGTGCGGCGGGCGCAGGCGGCAGGCGAGCAGATGCGGCGCACCGTGGCGCGGGCGCAGGCGAATGTCGAGGCCGCACGCCAGCAGCGGAAGGTGGCGAAAATGGAATGGGACAATGCGCGGAAAATGCTGTCCGACCATCTCGTTTCCCAAGCCGAAGCCGAACGCCGCCGCGCCGATTACGAGCGTGCCGCCGCCGCCGTGAAAGCCGCCGAGGCGGCACAAGCCGAAGCACAGTCCACCGTTGCCCAGAGCCTGGCCGCCCAAGCCGAGGCGCAGGCGGGTACGCGGCAGGCCGCCGCCGCCGTGAAGTCTGCCGCCGCCGCCAACGACGATATGAATATCCGCGCACCGATTGCGGGCAGGGTGGAATATAAAATCGCCGAAGCCGGCAATGTGGTGGCCTCCGGCTCGAAAGTGGTCAGCCTGCTTGATCCGTCCGATGTGTCGATGAGCATTTTTCTGCCGAATCATGATGCAGGCCGTCTGAAAGTGGGCGGCGAGGCGCGTATCCGGCTGGACAGCATCGATGCCGTTTTTCCCGCACAGGTAAAATTCATCGCCACCGACGCGCAGTTCACGCCCAAATCGGTGGAAACGGAAAACGAGCGTGCCAAGCTGATGTTTAAGGTCAGGCTGAAGATTCCCGCCGACACCGCCGTAAAATACAAAGGCCTACTCAAAGGCGGGATGACCGGCAACGGCTATGTCAAAACCGACGACAAAGCCGAATGGCCGCAGGATTTGGCAGTCAGGCTGCCGCAGTAGGCCGTTTGCCGCAAGCCGTAACGTAAGGCCGTCTGAAAAACAGTTTTCAGACGGCCTTTGTCTTTGCCGGCGGGCTTACCTAAGGATCGGCCAATTAAGCCCTTTTCGATAAGCCTGTATGGCAGGATACGGTTTACGGTGGATTGTGCCAAAAAATGCGGAACGCGGGCATTTCAGGCCGTCTGAAAAGCAAAACGTCACATCTTCTCCGCCTGTTTCTACTACTTCGCCGCCGCAAAGTATTACGCCCAAGCTGCGTTCCAAATCCCATTCGCAATGAAAAGCTACGCCTATGCCGATTCCGCCGTGTTCATCGGCAGGGGCAACATACACCGTTGGGGGGCTGAGCAAATCGGCAAAACTTTGCGGGCTGTCCGGCTCGGGCATCATGTCCGCCATTTCGTCAGCATCGTAAGTCTTGCTCTATTGTAGATAACGGGCAAACAACGCGGCAAACAGCGTATGCAGCATTTCGCTTTGATGCGGCCGGAACGATTGCACGGCAGCGCGCGCGTTGTTCGGAGGGGGTATAGTCTTCGTCTTCGTTGCATTCGCCGTCTTCGCCAAACAGATTAAAGACAACGCGGCATCGTTTGGTAGTTTGAAAAAACGATGCCGTGCGGCCAGTGATAGGGTTTCAGCGGCGGGCGGGTTTTCCGCTTGTTCACAGCGTTCGCTGTAACCGCTGTATTTTTCATCGTCCACTTGTTGCCGTTGATGTGTTTGATTAAGTTGTTTAAATCGGACACGGGGTTTTCCTTGGGCGATGGAAGTGATTAGATTTAGGTGCTCTGTACTAGAAAAACGCATTTGTCTAAACCTTGCTTTTAAGTTGTAGAAATCCCTAGCGTTGTTTACAGTATTTCAAGGACAATACCGTAAACAACGCTAGGGATTTCTACATTTTATACCGATTGTTTAAGCAGCTATGATGTGTTGGATGTAAGTGGTTTTGCCCACCACTGCATCAATCACAGCAAACTGTTTGCCGACAGGCAAAACCATATCAACTTTGTATTGGGGATTGTGGAAATCGGACACAACGCACCTTACGAAAATACAATGGAATTAACCGACAATCTTTTCCAATGTTCTGGAAAAATATGCATTTCGTTTTGACTTTGGCATACCGCCCGAGCAGCTTAAAGTACTGCGTCGGTGGTGTGGAATTTAGGGCTTATCTAGTACAGTCCCTACAAGAAAGCATAGTACCACATCTGCATTATCTCGCATACTTGACAAATACCCTGAAATACATATAATTAATGATACAGTAAGCCGAGTTTCAGACTCGCATCCTGTAAACATTGAATCGGAGGAAAAGTCATGTCACATCCTGTTGATGGTCTCGTTGCTGCTTTTGCCTACAACCAAGCCAAAAAAACCGGTTATAACCAAGGTTATGATGCGGGATACAATGACTGCTATCGCAAAGCTGAAGGCTGGGTCCAAGCTGAATTTGATAGGGGATACAAACTTGGTTACCAAAAAGGTGACGCAAATGGTTGGGACGCAGCTGTTGATGAGTGCAATGTAATAATTGACAGCAAAAATGCCGAAATTGATAGACTTAAAAGACTATTAATATTGCATGGTATTTCTTTCTAAAATATCTTTTGAATTATCCCCAAAAGAAAAGGCCTGAATTTCTTCAGGCCTTTTTTCAGCTGGTCATTTATTTTTTTGGAGCCCGAGATCTCTGCACCACTGAGCCATCTACCCCTTGAGACCCTGAAATAGCTTTGTCCTCACCCGTTGAGGATCCTTTTGGATCTTGCTTGGGGTTTGCCCCTTTGGGAACAGGTGAAGTTCCGCCACCTCCCCTAACTGTTGCACCCCTACCCATGCCATACAAACCTGCCAAACCAGCTTGTGCTTTGCTAATGGCATCACTATCACCCAAAGAACGAACACCACCGCCAATCCACTGCAAGATTTGATCAGACAAGGTTTGAGGCAAGAAGAAAATCATATACATAATAGGCAACAGGGTCAGGGCAATAAAAGGCAGCCACTCGCCCAAATATGCCCGCTCTTGGTCGATGGTGTGAAAAATATCCGCCGCGTCGCTGGTTTTGACGGGTTCAAGAGATAGGTTTTCGTTGATGGTGAGTTGCATGTTTTCGCCCTGTTTGTTGCGTTTGTTTGAATGTTTTCAGACGGCCTGCTCGCCCTCCACCGTCTCCAGCACCTGTTGCGAGATTTCTTGATGGGTGAGCCAGCGGTTTTCGCTGGTGTGTTTGCCTAGTTGGATAACGGTTAATGGAAAGTCGCTAATCAGTGCCTCTGGTAAAGGATTGCTGTTTGAGCCTTTGACGAGATAGGCTTTTTTCAGCAGCGGTTTTATTTCGTCTAACAGCTTGAGCAGGTGCGGATAGTAGGGGCTGTGAATCCATGCCAGCAAGCTAATCGGCCGGGTTTGTTGGTTTAGTTTTTCTGCCAAAGCGGTGTAGCTTTCCGCTTGCGAGAAATCAAAGGGGAAAAATTCGGCATGGTCAAATGCCGTCAAAATTGCTTGGTAGCGTGCTTGTTGTCGTCCGCACAGTAAAACTTGTGTTTGGCTGTGCTCTGTTAAGGTTTGGCTGGCGGCAAATAGCATGCCCGAGCCGCCGATAATCACCAGCATAATTTACTCCTTTGGGGTGTTTTATATTCAATCAGCCTTGCCGCTTTCCCATTCTCTAAGCAATGCCCGCAGTCCTGTGTCCAGTGCCTGTTTTTCTGCGTCGCTCAGGTTTGACAGCAGGGCGTTTTCGTTGGCGAGATGGGCGGTAACGGCTTGGTCTATCAGTGTTTTTCCTGCGCCGCTTAGTTGTACGAGCTGGCTGCGACTGTCGTCGGGATTGGGCAGGCGGCTGATAAGTCCGCGATTTTCTAGGATTTTCAAGCGGTGGGTCATCGTGCCTGACGACACCATCAGCGTGGCGTAAAGGGCGGTGGGCGAAAGGATAAACGGCGCGCCTGCACGGCGTAGGGTGGCGAGTACGTCAAATTCGCCGAAGTTCAGCCCGTATTCGGCAAAGATTTTGCCCAATTGCGGGGCTAACAGGGCGTTGCAGCGGTTCAGCCGTCCTAATAGTGCCATCGCGGGCAGCCCTGAACGCAGGTCAGGGCGTGCGGCGTGCCATTGGGCGATGATGTCGTCCACGCGGTCGGTTTGGTTGCTCATGCGGTTTCCTTGTTGTCTTAAGTTTAAGAATCTTGATTTTAAGATATATCGTGTTTTATACTGATATTATCTTAACATTGAGACAGTTAATATGAAACAAGACAATCTGATAGCCAATGTTTTACTCACCGCTCTTGCACCGCTAATTTGGGGTTCGACCTATTTGGTAACCACCGAATTTCTCCCGCCCGACCGCCCGTTTACCGCTGCCGTGCTGCGTTGTCTGCCTGCCGGTGTGCTGCTTTTGTTGTGGACGCGAACCCTGCCCAAGGCGGGCGATTGGGGCAAAACGGCGGCCTTGGCGTTTTTGAATATCGGCTTTTTTCAGGCAATGCTGTTTATCGCCGCCTACCGTTTGCCCGGCGGCTTGGCGGCGGTGCTTAGCTCTACGCAGGTGCTGATGGTGCTGTTATTGCTACGTTTTATCGGACGGGAAACGGTGGCAAAAGCGGTGTGGCTGTTCGCCCTGCTCGGCGTGGTCGGGGTGGCGATGTTGGTGCTTTCGCCCCATGCCAAAAGCGATACGCTCGGCATTGTTGCGGCGCTGGCGGGTGCTGCGTCGATGGCATCAGGGGTGTTTTTCGGCAAACGCTGGCAGGTGGATTTGCCGCTGCCTGCGCTCACCGGCTGGCAACTGTTTCTCGGCGGACTCATGCTCCTGCCCGTTGCCGCATGGCGTGAAACCCTGCCTGCCGCGTTCACCGCTGCCAATATCGGCGGTTATCTCTATCTGTGCCTGTTCGGTGCGGTGCTGTCTTATGCCTTGTATTTTCGCGGCATTGCCAAGCTGCCGCCCGCCGCCGTGTCGTCGCTCGGTCTGTTAAGCCCCGTCTGCGCCTTTATTCTCGGCTGGCTGTTCTTGCAGCAGCATATGAATGCCGTGTCGCTTATCGGCTTTGTGCTGGTGTTAGTCTCCGTTTTCGGCGTACAACGCGCCGCCCATCGTAAGTAAATCTAACTGCTCTGGTCTTGTGGGAAATAGTCAGAGCGATGAGGGTTTGAATGGGTTTGGGAATAAAAAAGCAGCCTGAAATTCGCTTTTTTAAAGCATACTCGGCCTGCTTTATATTTAAAAATCAAAAAAAGTAGGGCAAGCAAGGCCTACAAATCCCAACTTTAAGCAAAAAACAAAAAACGCCCGAAATCCAACTGTCAGACGGCTTTTATCTTAAATATTTAATGCTCAATCAAATCACAAATTCTTCCCAAAAAACGGCATGATTTTTTCCAGCGCAGCATTGCTTGCCGCGGGCAGGTTGTAAAGTTCGTAATGGCTGAACGGCAGGATAACCAGTTCTTTCGCCTCCGCACGACGGATGATGTCGTAGCCGAAATGGTGCGAGCCAAATGCACCTGTTTTGTCGCCGATGACCACCATAATCGGGTTGGTCAACAACCGTTTGGCGCGATCGAGCGCGTCCCAGCTCACCGCTGGCGCGTTGCGCGAGAACAGCGACGACACCGCGCATTAGGCATCGGCGCGGGCGCGGACTGCGACGGACAAGTTCTCGTCATGCACGATATGCTCGGCATCTTCCCCGGCCGCACCGCCCGCTTCGTCAGAAACTTCATGGAAGGCCAAACCAGCATACAGGCCGCCGTGGCTGCCTACGTCCAAGCCGTAAAAAACCAAACCTTCCCCGCCGCCGAACACAGCTTCTGAGCAGACACGGCACACGCGGCATCCGCAGCGTTCGGATTATCCGCCGGCTTTGCCAAGCCCTGCCTGTGGTAACATCCGCCGCATTGCCAAGCTGTGCGCCGCCAGATGGCAGCGGGCGGTTTTGCGTGTTTTCCATACCGAAAGTGTTTTATGCCAGTTATCCAAACCCGCATCTTCCCCAGCCCTTTGGGCAAAATCATCGCCTGCGCCACCGAACAGGGATTGTGTTTGCTGGAATTTGTCGGCAGCAAACGCATAGAGCGCGAACAGCAGGAGCTGCAACGTTTGCTGAAGCGTCCCATCGCGGTGGGCGGCAACGTCCACCTGCAACAGGCCGAAGCCGAGTTAAACGAATATTTTTCAGGCAGCCGCATACAATTCGGGGTTGCCCTGCACACCCCGGGCACACCGTTTCAGACGGCCGTATGGCAGGCACTGCAAGCCATCCCCTACGGCAAGACCGTCAGTTATCGGGAGCAGGCCGAACGCATCGGCAAACCCGCCGCCGTCCGCGCGGTTGCCCATGCCAACGGTGCAAACCGCGTTTCCGTCATCATTCCCTGCCACCGCGTCATCGGCGCAGACGGCAGCCTCACAGGCTACGGCGGCGGTTTGCAGCGCAAACAATGGCTGCTCGCCCACGAGCGCGGCGATGCGCCCGATAACAAAGATTTGTTTGGCGAAAGTCTGTTTTGAATGTTTGCAAACGATAGGGAAGGCCGTACGGAGCCGGCGGCGCGGCAGTATGGCGGACACAGGCCGTCTGAAAAGCGTTTAATCCGTTTTCAGACGGCCTTTTGCCTGTTTGTCTGTTTGTGATTTTTGGAAAAAACAATGCCTTTTACCCTTGCCCATCCTTTTGTCGTGCTGCCGTTTTACCGCTGCCGCTTTCTGCATTTTCCCGCGCTGGTGTTCGGCGCGATGTCGCCTGATTTTCTGTATTTCCTCTGCGGCCGGCCGGTGGCGGGCGGGCATGACTGGGCGGCTTTGTGGTATCTCGATGTGCCGCTGGCCGCGCTGTTTTACGGCGTGTACCGCCACACGGCGGCATACGCGCTGCGGCTGTATCTGCCGGCCTGTTTGAACGCGGCTTATCCGCCGCCGCACCGCTTTGCCCGCAGTTGGCAGAATGCCGCTGTGTTTGTTTTGTCTGCGGCTTTGGGGGCGGCAACGCATATTCTGCTCGACGGCTTTACCCATCCGCAGGGTTGGTTTGTCGTGCGGCTGGATGTGCTGCGGATGTCCGTTGGTATGCTGCCGCTGTTCAAATGGCTGCAATACGGCGGCGGGGTGTTCGGCTTGGCGGCAATCGCTTGGTTTCAAATGAAAATGGCGCAAAGGTGTGGGCGGCAGAATATGGCATCGGCGCGGCAGAAGCGGCTTTTTTGGACGGCGGCTGCGGCAGGGGTGTTCCTGCTGCTGTGTGTTTGGCAGATTCTGTTGCCCGTCGGGCGGAATGCTGCTGCGATTTGGGTTATCCGTTTGGTGGATGGGTTTGCGCTGGTGTTACTTGCAGCGGGTTGTTTTTGCCGTATCCGTATTAAATAAAGGCTTTGAGGCCGTCTGAAAATCGGAAAACCGGTTTTCAGACGGCCTCAAAGCCTTTGTATCGGGGCGGGCGCAAGCGGATGATAGTGGAACAAAATAGAAAAGATGCGGCCGCAGACAATAAGGGCAGGCCGTGGCTTTTTTATTTTGCCGCACTATTATTTTTTGCCTGCGGCTTCGGAGAGGTTTTTCATCGGATTGAGGCTGACCGCGCCGCCTTGGCCGACAATCCATTTGTTTTCTACGCGCCAGATGTGTGCGCTGTCTTCGAGGCGTACATACCAGTGTTTGGAGGGAGGGAGCTGGGCGAAGCGGCCGGTGTATTCGGTTTTGTCGCCTGATTTCGGGGCGGAGCTGCTTTGCAGCATGATGCTTTGGTCGAACTCTTTTTTCGCCGGATGCATGAGGGTCAGCCGCAGCGGTACTTTGTCGTCGAAACGCCCTGAAACGTAAACGCGTACCGCGCTGCCGTCGGGGCTGATGAGAAGCTGGGCGGCGATGCCGCGATCGACGGCGGCGGTGTCGCGTTTGATGTCGAGATCGATGTGTTTGCCGTCTTTGTAGTAGTCGTCGCTGACTAAGTCGGAATTGTTGGTGGCGGCGAGCCAAAGGGTAACAAAGGCGGCAACCACAACGATGAGCGGGCCGGACATGAGCAGCCAGGGCCAGGGTTCTTTGTACCAGACTTTCGATTGCTGCCTGTCTGTCATGGTTTATTCTCCGATGAAGTTGGATTTTTCGGTGATGGTGCGGCCGGTGTCGCGGCCTTCTTCGCGGTAGGTAAAGGTAAATTCGATGGGGTGGCTGCCTTTGTCGGCATATTCGGGGATGGTGGACACTTGGACGGGGACGGTAATGGTTTCCCTGCTGCCGATCCGTATGCCGCTTTCGGGCAGGCCGGTCAGCTTGATGTCGTCGAATCCGGCAACGGCGGCGGTTACGGTTTGCGGTTTTTCGCTGTTGTTGATGATGCGCAGGTTGTAGGCGTTTTCCAGCCAGCCTTTGCTGTTTTCGCGCACCATTACGCCACGGTCTTTGATGATGTCCACACGCAGGGTTTGTCGGGTGGACACGCCGATGAAGAAAGCGATCACGGCAACACACAATACTGCGCCGTAGCCGATGACGCGCGGGCGCATGATTTGTTTTCTGATGTCGCCGTCGGAGTATTTGTGTTCGAGGACGTTTTCGGTGGTGTAGCGGATCAGGCCGCGCGGATAGCCCATTTTGTCCATGATGTCGTCGCACGCGTCGATACAGGCGGCGCAGCCGATACATTCGTATTGCAGGCCGTCGCGGATGTCGATGCCTACGGGGCAGACTTGGACGCACATGGTGCAGTTGATACAGTCGCCGAGGTCGGTTTCGCCGCGCACGGTGTTTTTTTTGCGTGCGCCGCGCGGTTCGCCGCGTTCGGTGTCATAGGAAATAATCAGGGTGTCGGGGTCGAACATCGCGCTTTGGAAGCGGGCGTAGGGACACATGTGTTTGCATACCTGCTCGCGCATCTGATGGGCAAACAGCCAAGTTGCAAAGCCGTAAAACGCCGCCGCGAAAAGTGCGCCGCCGCCGGCCTGCATGGTGAATACGGCGGGAACAAATTCGCGGATGGGTGTGAACCAGCCGGCAAATGTGATGCCCGTCCATGCGCAAACGGCAAATATAATCAGATATTTGGTAAGTTTGATGCGGATTTTGCGGAAATTCCACGGCTCTTTTTCGAGCTTCATGCGTTTGTTGCGGTCGCCTTCTACGAAGTGGTCGATCCACAGCATGATTTCGGTATACACCGTTTGCGGGCAGGCGTAGCCGCACCACAAACGTCCGGCAACGGTGGTCCACCAAAACAGGCCGAACGCGCTGATAATCAGCAGCAGGGCGAGGTAAATCAGATCCGCCATGCCGAAAGACAGGCTGAAAATGAAGAAATGGCGGTTGGGAATGTCGAACAAAACGGCCTGCCGTCCCGACCAGTTGAACCACGGGATGCAGTAGAAAACAAACTGGGTGGCGGCGATGGCGGCAATCCGCAGCTTGGCAAAGCGGCCTTCGGCCTTTTTCGGATGGATGCGTTTGCTTGCTTCGTAGAGCCTGATGACCTGTTCTTTCGGCTTGCCGGCCGGTTTCGCTTTTGCGGCAGGTGCGGCTTTTGCGGCAGTTTTTCCCGCCTGCGCGGCAGGCTGCTCCTGCGGCGCGGCACTTTCTACATCGGCTTTTTCTGGGTCGGCCATGATGCGTTCCTTCGGTATGGGTTTGGGTTTGTCAAATATTTATTATTTATGGCGTTATATCGGGCGGGATTATACGCCTGTTTGTCCTTTTGCCGCTGTGTGCGCAAAGGCATTTTATTGCCGTTATTCATGATTTCAATCCTGCCGGCAAGGCGGTTTTCAAGCGTTAAGGCCGTCTGAAATTTGCTATAATGCGCCGTTTTTCCAGCCCCGGCTCCCGTTTCCCATGCAGCTTACCGTTATCGGACTGAACCACCAAACCGCGCCGCTCGGCATCCGCGAAAAGCTCGCCTTTCCCGCCGATGCGCTGTCCGAAGCGGTCAACAGCCTGCTCGATAGCGGCGCGGCCGGCGAAGCCGTCATTCTTTCCACCTGCAACCGCACCGAGCTTTACTGCGTCGGCGAACCCGCCGCCGTTACCGAATGGCTCGCTGCCTCCCGTTCCGTTTCCGCAGCAGAACTCCGCCCCTATCTTTACGCCTACGGCTGCACCGATACCGTGCGCCATGCTTTCCGCGTGGCCTGCGGGCTGGACAGCATGGTTTTGGGCGAGCCGCAGATTCTCGGCCAAATCAAAGACGCGGTACAGGCCGCTCAAGAGCAGAATACTGTCGGCACATGGCTCAATGCCCTGTTTCAGAAAACTTTTTCCGTTGCCAAAGAAATCCGCAGCGGCACAGCTGTGGGCGAGCATTCCGTTTCTATGGCCGCGGCTGCGGTGAAGATGGCGGAGCAGATTTTTCCTTCCGTCGGCAAGCTCAACGTTCTTTTTGTCGGTGCGGGGGAAATGATTGAGCTTGTGGCCACTTATTTTGCCGCCGAAAATCCGCGTCTGATGACTGTTGCCAACCGCACCCTTGCCCGCGCCGAGGAGTTGTGCGGCAAGCTCGGCATCAACGCCGAGCCCTGCCTGCTGTCTGACATTCCCGACATTCTCCACCGCTACGACGTTGTAATTTCCTCCACTGCCAGCCCGCTGCCGATTATCGGTAAAGGCATGGCCGAACGCGCCCTCAGACAGCGCGGGCAGATGCCTGTTTTTATGCTTGATTTGGCCGTTCCGCGCGACATCGAAGCCGAAATTGCCGGATTGGACGACGTATACCTTTATACGGTGGACGATATGGCCGACGTGGTGCAGAGCGGACGGGAAGCGCGGCAGAAGGCGGCGGCCGAAGCTGAAGTGATGGTGGAGCAGAAAGTGGCCGAGTTTCTCGAATGGCAGAAAAGCCGTGAAAACGTCCCGCTTATCCGCGCCCTGCGCGACGAAGGCGAACGCGCCCGCCGCCACGTTTTGGAAAACGCGATGAAGCAGCTTGCCAAAGGCGCGTCGCCCGAAGAAGTGCTCGAACGCCTTTCCGTGCAGCTCACCAACAAGCTGCTGCATTCCCCCACGCACACGCTGTCCAAAGCCGGCGGCAGGGACAGCGGCCTGGTGGAAGCCGTGGCGCAGATTTACCATCTCAGCCATCCGCCGCAGAAACCCTGACGGCCGCCAGCAAACGGACACAGAGGCCGTCTGAAAACCGTTTTCAGACGGCCTCTGCCGTATTGCGGCGGCCTGCGGTAAACGTTAAAATCACGCATTCCAACAAAGCGGTATCATCATGACTAAATTTATCTTCGTAACCGGCGGCGTGGTCTCTTCGTTAGGAAAAGGCATCGCCGCCGCTTCCATTGCCGCCATCCTCGAATCGCGCGGCTTGAATGTAACCATGCTCAAGCTCGACCCGTATATCAACGTCGATCCCGGCACCATGAGCCCGTTTCAGCACGGCGAAGTGTTCGTAACCGACGACGGCGCGGAAACCGACCTCGATTTGGGACACTATGAGCGGTTTATCAACGCCACGCTCACCCGACGCAACAGCTTCTCCGCCGGACAGGTGTACGAAAACGTTATCATGAAAGAGCGTCGCGGCGACTATCTGGGCGGCACGGTGCAAGTGATTCCGCACATCACCGACGAAATCAAACGCCGCATCCATGAAGGCGCGGCGGGCTATGATGTGGCCATTGTCGAAATCGGCGGCACAGTGGGCGACATCGAATCGCTGCCGTTTCTCGAAGCCATCCGCCAAATGCGCAGCCAGCTCGGCCGCAGTAACACGCTGTTTGTGCATTTGAGCTACGTTCCCTACATCGCCGCCGCAGGCGAAATCAAAACCAAGCCCACCCAGCATTCAGTTAAAGAACTGCGCGAAATCGGCATCCAGCCCGACGTACTCATCTGCCGCATGGACAGAATCCTGCCCGAAGACGAGCGCCGCAAAATCGCGCTGTTTTGCAACGTGGAAGAGCGTGCCGTGGTCGGCAGCTACGATGCGGAGAGCATTTACGAAATTCCCGAAATGCTGCACAACCAGGGCATCGACGCGATTATTACCGAGCAGCTCCAGCTTAACGTACAGCAGGCCGATTTGACCGCGTGGAAAAAAATCGTCCACGCCATCAAAAACCCGAAGCACACCGTCAAAATCGCCATGGTCGGCAAATATGTGGACTTGACCGAGTCTTACAAATCGCTGATTGAAGCGCTCAAACACGCCGGCATCCACACCGAAACCGACGTTCAGATTACTTTTGTCGACAGCGAAAGCATCGAAAAAAACGGCGGCGACGTATCCGTACTCAAAAGCATGGACGCGATTCTCGTTCCCGGCGGCTTCGGCTCACGCGGCGTAGAAGGAAAAATCGCCGCCGTGCGCTATGCGCGTGAAAACAAAGTGCCGTATCTGGGCATCTGCCTCGGAATGCAGATTGCGCTCATCGAATACGCCCGCGATGTAGCGGGACTTAAAGGCGCCAACTCCACTGAGTTTGACCTCAAAGCGGCCGACCCCGTTGTCGCGCTGATTGACGAATGGCAAACCGCCGACGGTAAAGTCGAAACGCGCGACGAATCGGCCGATTTGGGCGGCACCATGCGACTGGGCGCACAGGAAGTAGAGCTCAAACCGGGCAGCCTCGCCGCCCGCATCTACGGCTCGGAACGTATCCGCGAGCGCCACCGCCACCGCTACGAAGTCAACAACAATTATGTATCGGCTTTGGAAAAAGCCGGCCTTACCATTGGCGGCGTTTCCGGCGGCCGCGAGCGTTTGGTTGAAACCGTCGAACTGCCGCAGAGCGAGCATCCGTGGTTTTTTGCCTGCCAGTTCCACCCCGAATTTACCTCCAACCCGCGCAAAGGCCACCCGCTGTTTACCGCCTACATCAAAGCGGCATTGAATAACCGTAAATAGCGTCCGCAATGCCGGAGAGGCCGTCTGAAAACCCGTTTTCAGACGGCATCTGCCATTCCCCATCCCTCCGAACCAGACAGGAACACCTTATGCCCCAATTCCAATCCGCCGAAATTCTCGAAACCGTGCGCATGGTTGCCGACCAGAATTTTGACGTACGCACGCTCACCATCGGCATCGACCTGCACGACTGCATCTCACCCGATCTCGACACGCTCAACCAAAATATCTTCAACAAAATCACCCGCGTCGGCAAAGACTTGGTATCCACCGCGCAATTTTTGTCGGCCAAATACGGCGTGCCGATTGTCAACCAGCGCATCTCGGTAACGCCGATTGCCCAAATCGCCGCAGCCACAGGCGCAGACAGCTATGTTTCCATCGCCCAAACACTCGACAAAGCCGCCAAAGCCATCGGCGTGTCGTTTATCGGCGGCTTTTCCGCGCTGGTGCAAAAAGGCATCTCTCCCTCGGCGCAAACTCTGATCCGCTCGATACCCGAAGCGATGCGCACCACCGACATCGTGTGCAGCTCGGTAGCCATCGGCAGCACCCGTGCCGGCATCAATATGGACGCGGTGCGGCTGATGGGCGAAACCATCAAGCACACCGCCGACACCACGCCCGAAGGCTTCGGCTGCGCCAAAATCGTCGTGTTTTGCAACGCAGTGGACGACAACCCGTTTATGGCCGGCGCGTTCCACGGCGCGGGCGAAGGCGATGTGATGCTCAATGTCGGCGTATCCGGCCCGGGCGTGGTGCAGGCTGCTTTGGAAAACTGCCCGGCCGACGCAGATTTGACCGCCATCGCCGAAACCGTGAAAAAAACCGCGTTTAAAATCACCCGTGTCGGCGAACTCATCGGCCAGGAAGCAGCCAAACGGCTGGGCATTCCCTTCGGCATCTTAGACTTGTCGCTCGCACCCACACCCGCCGTCGGCGATTCGGTTGCCCGCATTTTGGAAGCGATGGGCTTGAGCGTATGCGGCACACACGGCACCACAGCCGCACTCGCACTCTTAAACGACGCAGTGAAAAAAGGCGGCATGATGGCCAGCAGCGCGGTGGGCGGCCTCTCCGGCGCATTCATCCCCGTATCCGAAGACGAAGGCATGATTGCCGCCGCAGAATCGGGCGTGCTCACGCTGGACAAACTCGAAGCCATGACCGCCGTCTGCTCCGTCGGCCTCGACATGGTTGCCGTACCCGGCCACACCTCCGCCGCCGCCATCAGCGGCATCATCGCCGACGAAGCGGCCATCGGCATGATCAACAGCAAAACCACCGCCGTGCGCATCATTCCCGTACCCGGCAAAGACGTGGGCGAAAGCGTCGAATTTGGCGGATTGCTCGGCTACGCGCCCATCATGCCGGTGAAAGACGGCTCGTGTGAAGTCTTCGTCAAACGCGGCGGACGCATTCCCGCGCCGGTGCAGGCCTTGAAAAACTAAGGTTTCAGACGGCCTTTGCCGTATTAAGCAGGCGCGCCTTTGGCTGCGCCTGTATTTTTTTGTGCGGCGGCTGCGCAGGCGGATAAGGAAACGGAGGCCGTCTGAAAACAGCTTGGAACCTTTGCCAAACCTCGAATCCGCCCTCAATCCGTTACTCCTGTACAGGCTGAAATCTTCTTTTTCTTGAGTCAATATATTGTTTTTACAAAGTATTCATAACATCAAAGAAAATTCCCGCCTACACGGGAATGAAGGCGGGAAGGGTCTTGTAAAGGTTTCGGTTTGGGCAGGGCAGGCGTGTTTTCAGTTTTCCAACCCGCTTTCGCCTTCCGCCACCGCCTGCGCTCCGGCTTCGAGCCAGGCTGTGCGGAATTGCGCGGCAAGGGCGGGCGTGGCGGAAACAACCAGCGGGACGGAGACACCATTTTGCAATACATCCAGCACGCTGTGCGCGGCGGCGGTATCGGTAACACGCCAAACGGCGACATCGGCGGCATCCTGTACGCGGGCGAACTCTTGCGCGGTATCCACGGCCAGCCACAGGCTGTCGGCGGCAGGCAGGATGCTGCTGCGGGCGCGGTATTCGTCTGCCGTGAGCAGCAGATTTTTGTCGTCTGCACCGGCGCGGGCGAGCGGTATGACGCGGTATATGCCTGCGCCATTTGCGCCGCGAAAGCCGTCTTTCAGACGGCCTTCAAGCTCCGTGGGGACGGACAGGGCTTTGAGTAGTGCGCCGTTGGCAGGCAGCATGGGGGAAACGGTAAATGCTCCTGCCTTCTGCCATGCCCATTGCTGGCCTTCCCTAGCCTGTATGCTGCCCGTCCAGCCGTCTGCGGGTACGCGGAAAAAGCGCAGGCGCACACGGGCGTGTTCGTAAGAATGGGTTTTCACCAGCCAGGGCAGGGCGTGGCAGATGCGGATGTCCAGCTCTTCGGCAAACTCGCGCTGCAGGGCGGCAAACGGGGTTTCGCCCGCCTCGCTCTTGCCGCCGGCAAACTCCCAGTAGCCCGCGTAGGGTTTTCCCTCGGGACGGGAGGAGAGGAGATATTCGCCGGCATCGTTCGAGACGATGCCGGCAACGACTTCAATCAGTTGGCGGGTGTCTTTTGCGTTCATGGCTGCTTCTTGGTGTCTGTCATCGGATTGGTTTGTAGGCTGTCTGAATGTAGAAATTAACAAAGTGGTACAGCTCTTTCTGACCGTGTTCGGGGCTGTCAAAATGCTGTTTGTCGTGCCACATCTCCATAATCGTCCGTATTACCCTTTCGGCTTTGCCGTTGGTTTGCGGATGGGCAGGGCGGGTAAATTTCTGATTGATACCGTTCTCAAAACAGGCAACGCCAAACGCATGATTGGCCGAGCCTTTGTACTCGCTGCCGTTGTCCGAATAGATGCATTCAATCAGATACGGGCAGAGTTTGATAACGTGTTCACTCAGGAATTTTGCGCTACTTTTGGCGGTCATGTGGGACGAGGCGGGTGTTTTTGTGGATGTTCATTTACGGTATTGTCCTTGAAATACTGTAAGCAACGCTAGGGATTTCTACATCGACCGTAAATGTTTCCCGTTTTTCTTGAAAGAATACGAATTTTGTTTTAACTTTGGTACACCGTCTGAGCAGCTTTTAAAGTGCTGCGTCGGTGGTGTGGGATTTAAGGCTTATCTAGTACAGTCCCAAATAAAATATCAACTGGATAGAAATTTAACAGAGATGTCATTAAAAAAAATTTTTACATGGTTTGGTCTAATTATTATATTAATTATTTTAATAATAGTTTTTTATTATATATTATTATATGAATCATTAATTAAAAAAGTTAATTCGGATCCAATTCAATCTGCATCATGTATCTTAAAAAAAAGATCAAAAATGTTCTATGGAATTGGTTATTCCGCATGATGGATTATATTGCATTGGCATTAATATTCGATATGAAGGAGTGGATTTGGCTAAAAAACTAATTTTCCAGATTGGAGAATTACAGAAATTCTTCATAGCAATGAATTTAAAGATAAATTTAAGGTTAGATATACTATTTTAAATAAAAAATATCAAAACATTATTGATTATTCTATCGTTCAACCGATAGAGGCAAAATATATCCGTAATCCTTATTTGGTGTATGATATAAAAACAAAAAGATATAATAAAGGAGAGCAAGTAAAAATAGAGATACAAAATATAAATGACTTGACAGAGTTTATGAACTACCTGTATATTTAACTTTTTTTGAAACTAGGCCGCGTAAATAAAGGATTTAGATTGTGGGAACTTATACTCTTGAAATTCATACAGCTGAAGCGTTATCAAATAATCGTGATCGCTCAATAGGGAGATCAGTTTTCGGGCATGCTTGGTTAACAGTTAAAAATTCAAATGGCGTAGCTACCTCATATGGTCATACACCTAATGGTGTTACAGAAGAAGATAGTTTAAATTATCATAGTGGAGATTCTGGGGAGGTGCATTCTACTAGGATGGTAATAATTTCAGAAGAACAGTATCGTGCTATTGTAGAAATGGGAGAACATCCCGAAAAATATGGCTATGGGAAAGGTCAGTATAATTTAAGGGGCTGTACTAGATAAGCAGTCATGATAGACTGCAAAAATGAAGATAACCCATTGTAAACTAAAAAAGAGTATCCAAAAAAAACTCCTTCAATTTTTTGTACTCGAAGTTACCGCCCGTTCTGCTGCCGATTTATTGGGCATCCACCCCAATTCAGCAGCACTGTTTTACCGCAAAATTCGTGAAGTCATCAGCTACTATCTTTCATTGGAAGCTGACGCTGTTTTTGATGGCGCTGTCGAATTAGATGAAAGCTATTTCGGTGGGCATCGTAAAGGCAAACGGGGGCGCGGAGCAGCGGGAAAAGTGGCGGTATTTGGTATTCTTAAACGGGGTGGGAAGGTTTATACCGTGGTTGTTAAGAATGCCAAAATAGAAACCTTACTTCCTGTTATCACAAGAAAAATCATGCCTGACAGCATTGTTTATACCGATTGTTTAAGCAGCTATGACGTGTTGGATGTAAGTGGTTTTACCTGTAGAAATCAACAGCGTTGTTTACACAACAGGTTGGGAAAAATAAGCCTGCAACACCTCAAAAGGCGTATCCCCTTTCAGGCTGCTGTGCGGCTTCACGGTATTGTAGAAATTCACAAAGCGGCACAGCTCTTTCTGCCGATGACTAGGGCTGTCAAACTGCTGTTTGTCGTGCCACATCTCCATAATCGTCCGTATTACCCTTTCGGCTTTGCCGTTGGTCTGCGGACGGGCAGGACGGGTAAACTTCTGATTGATGCCGTTCTCAAAACAGGCAACGCCAAACGCATGATTGGCTGCACCTTTGTACTCGCTGCCGTTGTCCGAATAGATGCATTCAATTAGATACGGACAGGGTTTGATAACGTGTTCATTAAGAAACACGGCGGCACTGTTTGCCGTTTTGTCGGGCAAGATAGCCGCGTATAGCTCTCGTGAGAAGTCATCAATGGCAACAAACAGGTAATCGCGTTTGTCGCTAACTCTCTGCCCTTTGAGCAACGGCAGGCGTTTGGTGTCTACATGAACCATCTCGCCGGGATAAGACTTGTTGTAGCGTTTGGCTTGTTTTTTAAGCCTCTCTTGGATGGCGCGTTCCACTTTGGCTAAACGGCGCATTCCGTAATAGGCCTGCTTGAAGCGATTGTTGGTGCTGTTCTGCGGCACAAGTAATTGGACTCGTGCGGCTTTGAGCACACGATAGATGGTGGTACGGCTGACCATAAAGCGTTGTGCTAATGAAGTAACGCTTTCTTTGTTCTGTGTGTAGGCGAGCCAGATGGCTTGGCGGTCGTGTGGGACGAGGCGGGTGTTTTTGTGGATGTTCATTTACGGTATTTTCCTTGAAATACTGTAAACAACGCTAGGGGTTTCTACATTTTACCCACCACCGCATCAACCACAGCAAGCTGTTTGCCGACAGACAAAACCATATCAACGGCATTGAGAATTTTTGGAATCAGGCAAAACGGGTTCTGCGAAAATATAACGGAATTGACCGTAAATCTTTCCCTCTTTTCTTGAAAGAATGTGAGTTTCGTTTTAACTTTGGTACACCGTCCGAGCAGCTTAAAGTGCTGCGTCGGTGGTGTGAAATTTAGGGCTTATCTAGTACAGCCCCTAATTTAATTGAAAATAATTGTATTACCTACGTTTATGATAATTTAAGGGACTGTCCTAGATAACTCAGGAAATTCCACATAATTTAGAATTTCCCCCATGAGAAAAAGTCGTCTAAGCCAGTACAAGCAAAACAAACTAATTGAACTTTTCGTTGCAGGTGTAACCGCCCGCACGGCTGCCCAATTGGCGAACGTCAACAAAAACACCGCAGCCTATTACTTCCACCGTTTACGCCTGCTTATTTACCAAAACAGCCGCCACTTAGAAATGTTTGACGGCGAAGTAGAAGCAGATGAGAGCTATTTCGGCGGACACTACAAAGGCAAACGCGGTCGCGGAGCTGCTGGCAAAACTGCAGTATTCGGCTGTTAAAGCACAATGGCAAGGTTTACACCGTTGCCGTACCTAATACGAGGCAGCAACATTACTGCCCATTATCTGCGAACAGGTTAAGCCTGACAGCATTGTTTACACGGATTGCCATAAAGGCTATGACGTGTTGGACGTGAGTGAGTTCAATCATTTCCGCATTAACCACAGCACACATGTTGCCAAAAAGCACAATCACATTAACGGAATTGAGAACTTTTGGAGTCAGGCAAAACGGCATTTGCGTAAGTTTAACGGCATTCCCAAAGAGCATTTTGAGCTGTATTTGAAGGAGTGCGAATGGCGTTTTAACAACAGTGAGATAAAAGTTCAAATTTACATTTTAAAACAATTGGTAAAATCGGATTTTTTCCAATTATATAGGATGGCCTCAAATATTATTATCACTTATTTTAAAAACAGTATGGTATGGTATTAAAGTATTATAAATTTTCATTATTTAATTGCTTGTTTTGTATGTTTCTCTCTTTTATTTTTTTTATACCTTATGGTTTTAGATTTCATGAAAAAGAAAAAGTATTCGACGAGGGTACTATTACACTAGTATCAACAAATAAAGGAGGGAGAAAGATTAAGTTAAAGGCAAATGAAAGGAGGTATTGGTTATCTTGTTATGGAGTGGAGGATATTTGTAAGTGGTATAATATTGGTGCAGAGAAAAATATAAATAATGTGAGAGTGTTGTTGAATAAAGAGGATGAGACAGATTTTTTAAATGGGGTGATATTAGAATATCATGACGGAAATAATTATTATAAAAATAATAGATTTAAACCCAAGGAAGATAATCTTTTATTTATTTTAGCATCTGATTCAATTTTTAGTTTTAAACTATCTTTAATCTTTTTATTAATTTCTATTTTTTTATTTTTTAAAAAGATTTAAATTAGGGAGTGTAATAGATCAGCTCTAAATTTACACTACCGACGCAGCACTTTAAGCTGCTCAGACGGTGTGCCAAAGTTAAAACGAAACTCACATTCTTTCAAGAAAAGAGGGAAAGATTTACGGTCAATTCCGTTATATTTTCGCAGAACCCGTTTTGCCTGATTCCAAAAATTCTCAATGCCGTTGATGTGGTTTTGTCTGTCGGCAAACAGCTTGCTGTGGTTGATGCGGTGGTGGGTAAAACCACTTACATCCAACACGTCATAGCTGCTTAAACAATCGGTATAAACAATGCTGTCAGGCATGATTTTTCTTGTGATAACAGGAAGTAAGGTTTCTATTTTGGCATTCTTAACAACCACGGTATAAACCTTCCCACCCCGTTTAAGAATACCAAATACCGCCACTTTTCCCGCTGCTCCGCGCCCCCGTTTGCCTTTGCGATGCCCACCGAAATAGCTTTCATCTAATTCGACAGCTCCATCAAAAACAGCGTCAGCTTCCAATGAAAGATAGTAGCTGATGACTTCACGAATTTTGCGGTAAAACAGTGCTGCTGAATTGGGGTGGATGCCTAATAAATCGGCAGCAGAACGGGCGGCAACTTCGAGTACAAAAAATTGAAGGAGTTTTCTTTGGATACTCTTTTTTAGTTTACAATAGGTTATCTTCATTTTTGCAGTCTATCATGACTGCTTATCTAGTACAGCCCCAAATTTTATAATAAAAAATTAATTGTATATAATGTTAAAATTATTGAAATATTTGAAGATTCTAGGCTTAATATTGTAGGATTGCTAGTAAATGGAGGTTTTAAAGAAAAAGATAAATCTAGTATGTATCATTTTATTCGAGATGAGGATTTTTTTAATAACGAGTTAAGGCAGGAGAAATTTAAAGTTTATATACATAAGATTATTTTTTTATTTTTTTGATTGGTGCTTTTTTCTTTAATTTGTTTATGTATTTCTGCTAAACATAATTTATTTTTTAATAGAAGTTTTTTTAATTAATCATGTAATTTTTATTTAAGGATTGAATTATGGCTGTATTTTCTGAAAAATTGGTTAGTCTCGAAGTGTCGAATCAGGAGATACGGGAACTGGCTAATAGTCAAGCTCTGGCTTGTCATGTATTGTCCAGTTGTTATGTATTATGCCAAAGCATCGAATTGCTCCTCCGTAGTTATGAATAAGCATAGTATGTAACTATAATTTATCTGCTTTGGTGTGCTAAATTATGATTTTATTAAAAATATTTTATATTAGCTTTTTTATTCTTTTAAGCTTGTATCATTATTTTAGTTCGGAGGCAAAAAAACTTATTCCAGATAATCTTAGACGTAATACAATTATTGTTTGGTATAAAGTAAAAGAGTTGAGCGAAGAAGGTAATAAAAAAGCAAAATGGGCAATGTTTTTCTATAATCTATTATTCATTAATGCTGCATTAATATTTGCAATATCTCTCATTATTATTTTTTAATTTCATCTGATATAAGGATTGTTGGGAATGGGTAAAATGATGCAAGTATCAAGTCAAAATAAAATTTATGATGCTGTAAAATTTATTCAGGCTTCAAGGAGGAGTGTTGATGCTGGAGTAAATTTTCAAAATCTACAAAAGGCAGTAAATGAAAAAGATATTACTGCTATAGTAGCTGCTTTAACTGGGATGTCTAGTGTCCTCCCTGGTCCGGCAGGGCTGCCTTTTTCGATTGCTTCTGTTCTAGCTTCGGTCGCAAGTGTGTCGCAAAAAATTGTACGTAATGAAGGTGTTGCTTTGTCTGATTTATTATCTTTGGCAGGATCGGTAACGAGTTTGGCAGAAGATGGTATAGAATCAATAGGGATTGCATTGGCACCAGAAGGAGTGGGAGTTCCCATTTTTGGTGCGGGCACAGAGATTGGTCTTAGGGGGACTGCAATGAGTTCAACTGCATATATGATGTCTTCGACAGGGAATGATGCTTGGGTTCTTCAAAGCTCTAACCCTCAAAATGCGAAATTATTACCCAAAGTGGGAGATTTATCTGAGATTTGGAAGCAACAAATGAATTCTTCATTTAGTAAATATAAAAATGAAGTTTTTGGTATTTATGAAAAAGCAGTGGAGAAAACTTCCGACAGCATTGAAGAAACCGAAAAAATTGTTCAAGAAGTTATTAATCAAGCACAGGAGTCAATAAAAACCCTTCAAAATTTTCTTGAAGATCAGCTCAATAGGGCAAAAGAACAATGGGAGAGTTTATTCCCGAAAAATAAAGAACAAGGCTGGTACGACGATGGCCACCAATGCTGGGCACCGTGGGTAAAACTCCCTTTCCGTACCGACAAATACCACATTGTTGATCCTCTGGTTCTCGATCTTGACGGCGACGGCATCGAAACAGTCGCCGCCAACGGTTTTGCAGGCAGCCTGTTCGACCACGACAACGACGGTATCCGCACCGCAGGCGGCTGGTTGGCATCCGACGACGGCTTTTTGGTTTGGGACAAAAACGGCAACGGCCGTATCGATAACGGCACGGAACTGTTTGGCGACAACACCGCCCTCTCCGGCGGCAAAAAAGCCGCACACGGCTTTGCCGCACTCGCCCAGCACGACGGCAACAAAGACGGCGTGATTGATGCAAAAGACAAAATCTTCTCCCAACTGCGCGTTTGGCGCGACCTCAACCAGGACGGCATCAGCCAATCCGGCGAACTGTTCACAGCCGCCTCCCTCAAAATCAAATCCTTCAATCTGGCCTACCAGAATACCCGTACCGTACTCGGCAACGGCAATACACTTGCCCAAAACGGCAGCTATACCAAAACCGACGGCAAAACCGCACAGATGGGCGACATCCTGTTGCAGGCCGATACCTTATACAGCCGTTATGCCAACCCTGTAAAACTGACGGACAAACAGGCACAGGCTGCCAATCTGCACGGCATCGGCCGCCTGCGCGATCTGCGCGAGGCCGCCGCCCTTTCGGGAGCTTTGGGCAAAGTGCTGTCCGCCTATTCCGCCGCCCAAACCAAACAGGAGCAGATGAAACAACTGGACGGCCTGATTCGGAAGTGGGCGAAAACCGATCCCGGATACTGCCAAAACAGCCAGCGTTTCAGCTTAATAAATTGATTATTTAGCTTAAATTATGCTTAATAATAAAGATTTTTAGAGGTAAATAAGTAGAGGGATTTGTACAGCTAATAATAGTACAGGATATTAATATTATGTTAATTATATTAGGTATGTTGATATATATATAATATATATGTGTGTTATGGTATCTCTAAATTTTAGATATTTTACATAAATGTATAATTTAATAATTTTAAATAGAAATTTTATTTTATTGTATTAAATAGTAGTAACTTCCTTAACTCAGACAATCAAAAAAAATTTATTGTAAATTTTTCCTTAGTAAGAATAAGTCATGCCCTACGGCAACAAAATGACCCCGATACCCTGCTGATGAGTCTATTTGAAACTGGCCGATACGGACTTTTTCAAAAGTGGATCAAGTTTGGTTCTGCAAACTAAAAACAAAGCGGATTCGGTGCAGATAGACGGTTTCTTCAACGGCAACGGTATTGAACGCTTCCGATTTGCCGGCAAGACCGTCCAATCGACGGATTTTGCCAAATACACCCAAATGGCGGACAACTTGGTACAGTCGATGGCTGTATTCGGTGTACAGTCGGGTGCGGCATCGTCCCCTGCTTCCGTCTCAGGGCAACCGCAACCGCCTTTGCTGGCCGCAACGCTGCTTTAATGGGTTGAAAAGCTCAAAGGCCGTCTGAAAAATGTTTTTCAGACGGCCTTTTATCAATTGGGAGAAAGGACAGAGGGCGGTTTACAGATTATCTGCGCCGATGCCGTTGGCGATGTCGCGCACGGCGGTAACGTACATGCGGCTGTGGTTGTACTGCCAAACGGCGTAGAAGTTGTTGAGGCCGATGTAGTATTCGTAAAGGCCGGGCGAGACTTCGAGGCGGTAGAGGATGGCACGTTCGTGGTCGGCTATGGGTGTCTGAATTTCTACGCCCATTGCCCTCAGTTCGCCGACGGTGTGTTTCAACTCGGTTTTTTCGTCGATAACGGCCTGTATCTGTGGCGATGGCGTGAGCAGGACGGGGACAACCATTCTGCCGCCGGTTTTCCAGCCGTGCGCTTTTAAGTAGTTGGCAACGGAGGCAGCCGCATCGGGTACGCTGCCCCAAATGTCGCGGCGGCCGTCGCGGTCGTAGTCCACCGCCCATTTGCGGTAGCTGGACGGCATGAATTGGGGCAGACCCATTGCGCCGGCGTAGCTGCCGGCAAACCAAAACGGATCTTGGTTTTCTTCTTTGGCCATCAGCAGCATTTCGTGCAGTTCTTTTTGGAAGAAGCCGGCGCGGCGCGGGTAGTCGAAGGCAAGGGTGGAGAGCGAGTCGGCAAGGCGGAAGCTGCCCATGTTGCGGCCGTAGTTGGTTTCGATGCCGATAACGGCGGCGATGACTTCGGCCGGTACGCCGTACTCGCGTGAGATTTGTTCAAGAACCTGGCGGTGGCGCATATAGAAGTTGCGGCCGTCTGAAATTTTGGCCGAGCCGGCATTGCTTTTTTGAAATTCATACCACGGGCGGGAAGTGCCGGGACGGTTCATGATGCTGATGATGTTGCTTTTGTACACCGCACCGTTGAAAAACGTCTGCAATTCGTTGCGGCTGTAACGGCCGTTTTGTGCTTCGCTTTCGACGAACCGCCGCACGTTGTCGTTGCCGTTGAAGCCCACTTGCGATACGGGAGCGGCGGAAGGGTCGAATTCGGGCATTTTCGGCTGCGGGGCGACAGTTTGGGCGACGGATTCGCCTGCCGGTGCGGGCGGCTGTTCGGTTGAGCAGGCGGCCAGTATCAAGGCGGCGGACAATAGGGTCAGTTTGTTTTTCATTGTGTTTGTTTTTCCTTTCTCGGTTGGCCGTAGCGCACCCAAACGGTAAGGCGGCGGTAGGATTCGGCATCTGCGGCATCGGCAGGGATACATTGGCGGAAAGTCCGTTCGCCGATGCGCCATTTTAAAAAGCAGGCGTAAGGATGGACGAGGCTGTCGTCGAGCAGTTGGGCGGGGACAAGTTCCGCATTGTTTTTCAGTTTCAGCGAGGAATGTCCTTTCGTGCCGATGTGGATTTCTTCCACCGCATTGCGCCTGCCGGATACCGCGCGCAGGCTGTGTGCCAGCGACAAGGCCAGCGCAGCTAAGCCGAAAGCTCGTTGCGCACCGTAAAACCATACGGCGCAAATGGTAAAAGCCGCCGCGTGGAGCAGCAGCGACAATGCCGCCAGACTGAGCGACGGACGGATGCGGACACAAAAGGGCTGCATTGTTTTATATGTTGTCTAACACGGAGCGGATTTTGATGTCCGCCTGTTCCAAATCGAATACGGCATCATGGATTTCGACTTCGAAAAACTCCCAAAACGCCTGCACGCCCATATCTTGCGGCCAGTCTTTGTGCTCCACTTCCCATGAAGATATTTCGGCTTCGAAAATCTGTCGGCTGCGTTCGCCGAAATAGCCGATCACGGCTTCGGGAGTATCGGCTTCTGGAACGAGAAATACCGAACAGTTGCTGCGTATCTGTGCCAGCGTCAGTTCGGGCAGGCTGTCGTCGGTGGATTTGAGCCAGTCGAGAAATTTTTGTGTCGGTTTCAGCACCACGGCGGTGCGGTCTACAAAATACATCGGAATGTCCTTTGGTATGGAAGCTGCGGATTGTAATACAAACACGGGGATTTTATTCTGCCCAGCAGAGATTTGAGCTGCCATGTTTGTCCGTGCCGGAATATCCGCCGCATTTTGGCCGTCTGAAAAATCTCCGTTGCGACAGAAACCGGAGCATAAACTGCCGGGCTGCCATTAAGCCATTAAAAAATATAGGAAGATAAATCATTTGCCATACGGATAACTGGCTCGTTAAAATACAGGTAGTTTCATGTAACATTATGAAATTTAAAGAAAATTATAAATTTATATTTTATAATTGTTTTTATTTGTAATTTCCTTGTAAAAACAGATTAAAAAAAATAGTGAAAAGACTACCCAAGCCGGGACAAACAAGGTAAATTACTGGCGAAGTAGTCGAATGCAGTCTGACAGGCTGCATTTGTTTGGTTTTGTTTTTGAGAAAAATATTATCATTTTAAAGAGGAATCGTAATGCAGACGAAAAAACGGCCTGTATTCTTGGAGATACCCGTATTGGTTCGCGTGCTGCCGGTGCCGGGTATAGTCTCCATTCTGCATCGCGCCAGCGGTGTGATTATGTTCCTGATGATTCCCGTGTTGCTGATGCTGCTTGACGGCTCGCTCGGCAGTGGAGAATCTTTTGTTTCATATAAGGCAGTAGCCTCCCATCCTTTGGTCAAGCTGATTTTGATCGGTGTATTGTGGGCATTCCTGCACCATCTGTGCGCGGGTGTCCGCTTTCTGTTATTGGATGCGCACAAAGGTTTGGAGTTGCAGACCTGCCGTAAAACCGCCAAGCTGGTTTTGGCTGTTTCGCTTTCGATGACTTTGGTTTTGGGGGTTGCATTATGGTAGACCGCAAACTAACGGGAGCGCACTATGGTCTGCGTGATTGGGCGGCGCAGCGCATTACCGCCGTTATTATGCTTATTTATGCGGTAGTGTTTCTCCTGTTTCTGATCGGTATGGCGGGAGCGGAGGATTATTCCCAATGGCAGGCTTTTTTCGGAAAAACATGGGTAAAAGTCTTTACTCAAACCACTCTGTTTGCGTTGCTACTTCATGCGTGGGTAGGTATCCGCGATCTGTGGATGGACTATGTCAAGTCTTTCGGCCTGCGCCTGACCCTGCACTGCGCCACTATTGTCTGGCTGGTAATGTGTGCGGTTTATTCGTTTAAAGTCATTTGGTAAGCATGGAGTGAGTAGATAATGAGCTTTCCTATTCGAAAATTTGATGCCGTTATTGTCGGCGGCGGCGGTGCGGGTTTGCGTGCCGCTTTGCAACTTTCCAAAGCAGGCCTGAATACTGCCGTGCTGTCCAAAGTATTTCCAACGCGTTCCCATACTGTCGCCGCGCAGGGAGGTATTTCCGCTTCGCTTGGTAATGTGCAGGAAGACCGCTGGGATTGGCATATGTACGATACCGTAAAGGGTTCGGACTGGCTGGGCGATCAGGACGCGATTGAGTTTATGTGCCGTGCAGCCCCCGAAGCTGTAATCGAGCTGGAACATATGGGTATGCCGTTTGACCGTGTCGAGAGCGGCAAAATCTATCAGCGGCCGTTTGGCGGACATACGGCGGAACACGGCAAACGTGCGGTTGAGCGTGCTTGCGCGGTGGCCGACCGTACCGGTCATGCTATGCTGCATACGCTGTACCAACAGAATGTCCGCGCTAATACTCAGTTTTTTGTCGAGTGGACGGCGTTGGATTTAATCCGTAATGAAGATGGCGATGTGTTGGGCGTTACTGTGATGGAAATGGAAACAGGCGATGTTTATATTTTCCATGCCAAAGCAGTATTGTTTGCTACTGGCGGTGCGGGGCGTATTTATGCTTCGTCTACCAACGCGTTTATGAATACCGGAGACGGCTTGGGTATCTGTGCCCGTGCGGGTATTCCTTTGGAAGATATGGAATTTTGGCAGTTTCATCCGACCGGTGTAGCCGGTGCTGGCGTATTGATTACGGAAGGCGTGCGCGGCGAAGGCGGTATTTTACTCAATGCGCAGGGAGAACGCTTTATGGAGCGTTATGCCCCGACTGTGAAAGATTTGGCTTCGCGCGATGTGGTTTCCCGCGCGATGGCAATGGAGATCTACGAGGGACGCGGCTGCGGTAAAAACAAAGACCATGTATTATTGAAAATCGACCATATCGGAGCCGAAAAAATCATGGAAAAACTGCCGGGGATTCGTGAAATTTCCATCCAGTTTGCCGGCATCGACCCGATTAAAGATCCAATTCCGGTTGTACCGACCACCCATTATATGATGGGAGGTATCCCAACCAACTATCACGGTGAAGTCGTTGTGCCGAAAGGCAACAATCTTGAGGAGCCGGTAAAAGGATTGTATGCGGCAGGCGAGTGTGCCTGTGCTTCTGTTCATGGTGCAAACCGGTTGGGTACCAATTCGCTGTTGGATTTGGTTGTATTCGGCAAGTCGGCAGGTGATAGTATGATTGCCTATGTTCAGGAACAGAGCGATTGGAAGCCTTTGCCGGAGGATGCTGGTGAGTTTACCAAGCGCCGTTTGGATCGTTTGAACAACCAAACCGATGGAGAGAAAGTTGATGCTCTGCGTGGCGAGTTGCAACGTACCGTCCAGCTTCATGCCGGCGTGTTCCGTACCGATGCTATTTTAAAAGACGGCGTGGAAAAAGTGCTTAAATTATACGAACGCTCGAAAAATACCGAAATCGGCGATAAAAGTATGGTTTGGAATACTGCACGTATTGAGGCTTTGGAGTTGGACAATCTGATGGAAGTAGCCAAGGCCACGATGATCGCGGCAGAGGCGCGCAAAGAGTCGCGCGGTGCGCACGCATCAGACGATCATCCGGATCGGGATGATGAGAATTGGATGAAACACTCGCTGTTTTATACCGAGGATGACCGTTTGGCTTATAAGCCGGTGCACACGAAGCCCTTGACTGTGGAATATATCAAACCGGCAAAACGCGTTTATTGAGGAATATACACACATGGAAAAAATCCGTTTGAGCGTGTACCGCTATAATCCTGATGTGGATGAGAAGCCGTACATGAAAGACTACGAATTGGAAATCGAGCCAAGCGATGTGAAACTGCTGGATGCCATTGTGAAGCTGAAAGCGCAGGACGATACTTTGTCTTTCCGCCGTTCATGCCGCGAAGGGATTTGCGGATCGGACGGTATGAACATTAACGGCAAAAACGGTTTGGCCTGCCTGACTGATATCCGCAGCTTGAAACAGCCAATCGTATTGCGTCCGCTGCCCGGGCTGCCGGTTGTCAGGGATCTGATTGTCGATATGACGCAGTTTTTCAAACAGTATCATTCAATCAAGCCCTATGTAGTCAATGACACGCCGGCAGATCCCAATCAGGAACGCCTGCAAACTCAGGAAGAACGCAAAGAGCTGGACGGGTTGTATGAGTGTATTTTGTGCGCTTGCTGCTCTACGTCCTGTCCGTCGTTTTGGTGGAATCCCGACAAATTTGTCGGCCCGTCCGGTCTCTTAAATGCCTACCGTTTTATTGCAGACAGCCGCGATACCATAACCAACGAACGTTTGGACAATTTGAACGATCCTTACCGTTTGTTCCGTTGCCACACAATCATGAACTGTGTTGATGCGTGTCCTAAGCATTTGAATCCGACGCGTGCTATCGGTAAGATAAAGGAAATTATGCTGAAACGGGCTGTATAACCTTTAATCAGGCTGTCTGTGTTTTTGCGCGGACAGCCTGTAAATATTGATGGCAGCGATAACAAAAAAGCATGACCCGTTCCAATCTTGATTTATTTATGACAAAATTTGACGAAAATGCCAAACGGCGTATCCGTTTTCTTACACGCCGAGGGCTGCTTGAGCTTGATATTGTACTCACGCGGTTCATGGAAACAGAATTCCGGCATCTTAGCGATGAAGAGCTGTCGGTGTTTGTGGAAATCCTTGATTTGCCCGATCAGGAATTTCTCGCTTTGGTAAATGGCAAGGAAGCCACAGACAAACCGCAGTTTGAGGCGCTGCTGGATAAGATCAGACGGAATTGAAGGAGGCCGTCTGAAAGCCCCACTTTGATTTAGAAGAATAAAGGAGTTAAGAGATGTCTCAGTCCGTTAAAGTAGAAATCGCAGGTAAAGAAATTATCGAGCTGCCTGTTTTGCAAGGAGAGTTAGGGAATGATGTAGTGGACATCCGCGCATTTACCAAAGCCAGCGGAATGTTCACATTCGACCCGGGATTTGTTTCCACTGCAAGTTGCGAATCAAAAATTACCTTTATCGACGGCGATAAAGGTTATCTGTACTATCGCGGCTATCCGATTGAGCAACTGGCGGAAAAAGGCGATTATTTGGAGACCTGTTACCTGTTGATTTACGGTAACTTGCCGACTGCTGAGCAGAAAAAACAATTTGTCGATACTGTGATGCACCACACTATGGTACATGAGCAGCTGACATGGTTTTTCCGTGGTTTCCGGAGGGATGCGCATCCGATGGCGATGATGGTGGGCGTGGTCGGGGCTTTGTCTGCTTTTTACCAGGACAGTTTGGAAATTTCCGATCCGGAGCATCGTAAAGTTGCCATCTATCGGCTGATTTCCAAAATCCCCACCATTGCGGCCATGTGTTACCGTTATTCAAACGGCCTGCCGTTTAATTATCCGAAAAACGACCTCTCTTACACGGCAAATTTCATGCATATGATGTTTGCCACGCCTTGTGAAGCGTATACTCCCAATCCCGTACTGGTTCGTGCGCTTGACCGTATCTTCATCCTCCATGCCGACCACGAACAGAATGCCTCTACTTCTACTGTCCGTTTGGCAGGATCCTCAGGTGCGAATCCGTTTGCCTGTATTGCTGCTGGCATTGCCAGCTTGTGGGGTCCGTCGCACGGCGGAGCGAATGAAGCAGTTCTGAATATGTTGGACGAAATCGGAGACGTATCTCGTGTGGCTGAATTTATGGAGGGCGTTAAGGCGAAAAAATACCGCCTGATGGGCTTCGGACACCGGGTGTACAAAAATATGGATCCGCGTGCAGCCATTATGAAGCAGACATGCGACGAAGTATTGCGCGAGCTTGGGTTGGAAAACGATCCCAAATTCAAGCTGGCGATGGAGTTGGAAAAAATTGCTCTGAACGATCCCTATTTCATTGAGAAAAAGCTGTATCCGAATGTTGATTTCTATTCCGGCATCGTTTTGTCGGCATTGGGTATACCGGTTTCCATGTTTACTGTGATTTTCGCCTTGGCGCGTACAGTAGGTTGGATTTCCCACTGGCATGAAATGATTTCGGATCCTGGGCAGAAGATTGGCCGTCCGCGCCAGCTTTATACAGGTGCGCCGCGTAGGGATTATGTACCTTTGGATCAACGCTAATCTGATATAAAACAAGGAAGCGGGAGCAATCCCGCTTCCTTTGCCATTTGTATGGTAGTAATGCACAGTTATAAAGGGTAGAATATCCTTACTGTTTTCGATAAACGTTTCGAATACATAATTTATCTTTTTGTTTACATTTGCTCACCAGCAGAAAAGGCCATGCCATGATGGATGAAAAACAAAACTTTTCTTATCTCTTCGGCTCAAATGCCCCGTATATTGAAGAGCTCTATGAAGAATTTTTAAATGACCCGAATTCGGTGGAAGAATATTGGCGGCAGTATTTTTCCGAGTTGGCTGCGCAGCCCGGCAATGCCGAACGCGACGTGGCGCACAGGCCGATTCAGGAGTCTTTTGCCAAGCTGGCAAAAGCCCGCCCTTTGGCTGCGGGAATGCCTGATGAAGCTATGCTGAAAAAACAGGTTGCCGTGCTGCGTCTGATTTCGGCATACCGCATTCAAGGTGTCTATGCGGCACAGCTTGATCCGCTCAAACGCAAACCGCCTGTCTTCATTGAAAGTCTGGATCCCAAGTTTCACGGACTTTCCGATGAAGATATGGCGGTTAAATTCAATGTCGGTAAAGGCGATTTCGGCGGCCAGTACGAAAAGCTGACTTTGTCGGAAATCCTGACCAAGCTGAAACAGACTTACTGCGGCTCCGTTGGTGTCGAATATATGCACATTGCCGATCGCGACGAACGCCATTGGGTAAGGAATTATTTTGAAAGCGTTTCTTCGTCGCCCAAATACAGTACTGATGAAAAACGCTTTATCTTGAAAGAGCTTACTTCTGCCGAGACACTCGAGCGCTATTTGCAGAACAAATACGTCGGACAAAAACGCTTCGGTGTAGAAGGCGGCGAAAGCTCGATTTTGGCTTTGAACTATTTGGTGCGGAACATCGGCAAAGACGGTGTGGAAGAGGTGATTGTCGGTATGGCACACCGAGGCCGTCTGAATGTTTTGGTCAATACCTTAGGTAAAAAACCGAGCGATTTGTTTGCCGAATTTGAAGGACGTGCAGAGATTAAGCTGCCCAGCGGCGACGTGAAGTACCACACCGGCTTCAGCTCCGACATTGCTACGCCCACCGGCCCGCTGCACGTTACGCTGGCGTTCAATCCCTCGCATTTGGAAATCGTTAATCCCGTAGTTGAAGGATCCAGCCGTGCGAAACAGGAAAGACGCGGCGAACAAGGCAGCAAACAGGTTCTGCCTGTGTTGATTCACGGCGATTCCGCTTTCATCGGTTTGGGTGTCAATCAGGCAGTGTTCAATATGTCGCTGACACGCGGCTATACCACGGGCGGTACCATCCACATTGTAGTAAACAACCAAATCGGCTTTACCACTTCCGATACCCGCGATACCCGCTCTGCCGTTTACTGTACCGATATTTCCAAAATGGTGGATGCACCGGTATTTCATGTAAATGCCGATGATCCCGAAGCTGTCTGCCTTGTAATGCAGGCAGCGATGGACTACCGCAAAACCTTCCACAAAGACGTAGTGGTTGATGTGGTTTGCTACCGTAAAAACGGACATAACGAAAGCGACGATCCGACGCTGACCCAGCCGATGATGTACAAAGCCGTTGCCAAACATCCGGGTACCCGTGCGATTTATGCGGACAAACTGGAACGCGAGGGCGTGGTTGGGAAGGAAGAAGCCGAATCCTATGTCCAAGCCTACCGTAACGCCTTGGATCGGGGCGAGCATGTCGAACAAACCAGGCTGACCGACTATACCAGCAAACACAGTGTGGACTGGTCGAAATATCAGGGACAAGACTGGCGTGAGAATGTGGAAAGCGGACTGTCTGCCGAAGACATCAAACGCCTTGCCGAAAAGTTTACCTATGTTCCTGAGGGCTTCGGACTGCACAACACCTCCAAGCGTCTGATTGAAAACCGTAAAGCAATGGCTGCCGGCGAGCAGAACCTTGACTGGGGTATGGCTGAAACCATCGCTTATGCCAGCCTGGTCAGCAACGGAATCGGCGTGCGTATTTCCGGCGAAGATTCCGGACGCGGCACGTTCTCCCACCGTCAGGCCGTGCTGCACGACCAAAACCGCGAAAAATGGGATGCGGGCATTTACATTCCCTTGCAGCATATCAGCGACAACCAGGCTCCGTTTACCGTTATCGACTCGATTCTGAACGAAGAAGCGGTATTGGCCTACGAATACGGCCATGCCTGTTCCGCGCCCGATATGCTGACTATTTGGGAAGCGCAGTTCGGTGATTTTGCCAACGGCGCACAGGTTGCCATCGACCAGTTTATCTCTTCCGGCGAAACCAAATGGGGACGTATGTGCGGCCTGACCGTCATCCTGCCTCACGGTTATGACGGACAAGGTCCGGAACACTCTTCCGGCCGTTTGGAACGTTGGCTGCAATTGTGTGCGGAGAAAAACATGCAGATCATCATGCCTTCCGAAGCGTCGCAGATGTTCCACATCCTGCGCCGCCAGCAGTTGCGTTCCATGCGCAAGCCGCTGATTATCTTTATGTCCAAACGCCTGCTGCGCTTTAAAGACGCAACCAGCCCGCTGTCCGATTTCCTCGAAGGTACGACTTTCCGCCCCGTAATCGGCGATACCGTGCAGCGTGCCGACAACGGCAAAGTAAAACGCGTCATTCTTTGTGCCGGACAGGTCTACTATGACTTGGCCGCAGGCCGTGTCGAGCGCGGCTTGGAAGAAGAAGTGGCCATTGTCCGTATCGAGCAGCTCTATCCCTTCCCCTATGCGGAAGCCGAAGCGGAATTGGCGAAATATCCGAACGCCGCCGAGTTTCTGTGGGCGCAGGAAGAGCCGAAAAACCAGGGAGCGTGGTATCAGACCCTCCACCGGTTGGAGCGTTTGGCCAAAGGCAGGAAAGTGCTGTTTGCCGGCCGTCCGGCCAGTGCGTCGCCCGCAGTAGGCTACGGCAGTCTGCATACCAAGCAGCTCAAACAGTTGGTTGAAGACGCGTTTTCATCCAATTAATTCCGACACAGGCGGCCCGGTACGTCCGGACCGCACCAAACCACACTTACTAGGAGTACAAAATGATCGTAGAAGTAAACGTTCCTGTTTTTGCCGAAAGCATTACCGAAGGCACGCTGCTGGCATGGCATAAAAAAGCCGGCGAAGCCGTTGCCCGCGACGAAGTGCTGGTAGATATCGAAACCGACAAAGTCGTGCTGGAAGTGCCTGCGCCGCAGGCGGGCGTGCTGGTAGAAATCATCGTCAACGAGGGCGATACCGTCGAATCGCAACAGGTGCTGGCCAAAATCGATACCGAAGCCGCCGCCGTTGCAGCCGCACCTGCCGCACAGGCATCTGCCGAAGCTGCGCCTGCCGCATCCGTATCCCATTCCCAAGCCGGTGTCGCCATGCCCGCCGCAGCCAAGCTGGCGGCCGAAAAAGGCGTGGACGTATCGTCTGTGCAGGGTTCCGGCCGCGACGGCCGTGTGCTGAAAGAAGACGTGCAGAAAGCACCTGCCAAAGCTGCTGCGCCCGCCGCTCCGATTCCCACAGGCGCGCGTCCCGAAGAACGCGTGCCGATGAGCCGTCTGCGTACCCGCGTGGCCGAACGTCTGCTGACTTCCCAGCAGGAAAATGCCATTCTCACCACTTTCAACGAAGTCAATATGAAACCGGTGATGGATTTGCGCGCCAAGTACAAAGAAAAATTTGAAAAAGAACACGGTGTCAAACTCGGCTTCATGTCGTTCTTTGTCAAAGCTGCCGTTGCCGCGTTGAAAAAATTCCCGGTAGTGAATGCCTCTGTCGACGGCAAAGACATTGTTTACCACGGCTACTTCGACATCGGCATCGCCATCGGCAGCCCGCGCGGCCTTGTCGTACCGATTCTTCGCGATGCGGACCAAATGAGCATTGCCGACATCGAAAAAGCCATCGTCGATTACGCTGTGAAAGCCAAAGACGGCAAAATCGCTATCGAAGACCTTACCGGCGGCACATTCAGCATTACCAACGGCGGTACGTTCGGTTCGATGATGTCCACCCCGATCATCAACCCGCCCCAGTCCGCCATTTTGGGTATGCACGCCACCAAAGAACGCGCCGTTGTGGAAAACGGCCAGGTTGTCGTGCGGCCGATGATGTATCTGGCACTTTCTTACGACCACCGCATTATCGACGGCCGCGAAGCCGTACTGACGCTGGTTACCATCAAAGATCTGATGGAAGATCCGGCACGCCTGCTGCTCGACCTGTAAGCGTTTTTCAGACGGCCTGTTTTTGTAACAGGCCGTCTGAAAATCTGCATCAGACAAACATTCCCATTGCTGTTTTTTCAGACGGCCGCACGTATTTTCCAAGCCGTCTGAAACCGATAAAAAGGATTTTGAAATGTCCCAATACGATGTTGCCGTAATCGGTGCCGGCCCCGGCGGATATGTTGCCGCCATCCGCGCCGCCCAACTCGGTTTTAAAACCGTCTGCATTGATGCGGGCGTAAACAAAAAAGGCGATGCCCCCGCGTTGGGCGGCACCTGCCTGAATGTGGGCTGCATCCCGTCCAAAGCCCTGTTGCAGTCGAGCGAGCATTTCCATGCCGCACAGCATGATTTTGCCGAACACGGCATTACCGTCGGCGACGTAAAATTCGATGCCGCCAAAATGATCGAACGCAAAGACGCGATTGTTACCAAACTGACCGGCGGCATTGCTTTTCTGTTTCAGAAAAACAAAGTTGACAGCCTGCACGGCAAAGGCTCGTTTGCCGGCAAAAACGGAGATTTGTACCAAATCGAAGTGGATAACAAAGGCGAAAAAACCCTTATCGAAGCCAAAAACGTGATTGTTGCCACCGGCTCCGTACCGCGTCCGCTGCCGCAGATTGCCATCGACAATGTCAATGTGTTGGACAACGAAGGCGCACTGAACCTGACCGAAGTGCCGCAAAAACTCGGCATCATCGGATCGGGCGTTATCGGCTTGGAAATGGGTTCGGTGTGGAACCGCGTCGGATCGCAGGTAAGCATTCTCGAAGCCATGCCCGTCTTCCTTGCAGCCGCCGACCAGCAAATCGCCAAAGAAGCCTTCAAATACTTTACCAAAGAGCAGGGCATAAACATCGAATTGGGCGTGAAAATCGGCGACATCCAATCCGACGGAAAAGGCGTGAGCGTAACGTTCGAGTCGGCAGAGGGCGAGAAGAAGACCGAAGTATTCGACAAACTCATCGTTTCCATCGGCCGCATCCCGAATACCGACGGTTTGAATGCCGAAGCCGTGGGTTTGGAAAAAGACGAGCGCGGCTTTATCAAAGTAGACGGCGACTGCCGCACCAACCTGCCCAATGTTTGGGCCATCGGCGACGTGGTGCGCGGCCCGATGCTGGCGCACAAAGCCAGCGACGAAGGCGTGGCCGTGGCCGAGCGTATTGCCGGACAGAAGCCGCACATCGACTTCAACAGCGTGCCTTTCGTGATTTATACCGATCCCGAAATCGCCTGGGTCGGCAAAACCGAAGAGCAGCTCAAAGCCGAAGGCGTGAAATACAAAAAAGGCACTTCCGGCTTCGGAGCGAACGGCCGCGCCCTTGGTTTGGGCAAAGCCAAAGGCACAGTCAAAGTGCTGGCCGATGCCGAAACCGACCGCATTCTCGGCGTGCATATGGTCGGCCCGATGGTAAGCGAGCTGATTGCCGAAGGTGTGGTCGGTTTGGAGTTTTCCGCCAGCAGCGAAGACCTCGCCCGCATCATCCATGCGCATCCGACCCTCTCCGAAGTGGTACACGAAGCCTGCCTGGCCGCCGACAAACGCGCCCTGCACGGCTGACGGCGCACCGCTTGCGCGGATAATGTTTTAAAGCAGCTTGATCTGTATGCCGCATCCGACACTTGAAAAGCCGTATGCGTAAAACGGATGAAAGGCCGTCTGAAAGTATATTTTCAGACGGCCTTTCTGCCTGTCTTACAGGCGGATACTTTGGCAAAACCCCGAATCTGCCTTAAATCCGTTATTCCCGCGCAGGCGGGAATTTTCTTTGATATTTTGAAATTTTTGAAAAAACAATCTATTGCTTGCTTCTGACGGGCTTTCACCTGCGTAGGAATGACGACGGCCGGACAGATTCTGGAGCTTGCGCAGGTTTCGGGCTTACAGATAATCCTCCGGCTTCGGGCTTCTGCCGAATACCGCTCCGTGTGCTTGGGCGACGCACAGGCGGTTGAATGCCTGTCTGCGCGCGTGGCTGCCTTCGGTAATGTACACCGTGCCGTGCAGCGGCGGGGCGGATAGGTGGAAAGAGTGTTTCAGCCCGCGCCAGCGGCTGTGGCGGATGCGGACGACAGCAAACATATCGGCGGCAATGCCGACACCGATGCTTACCCGCTGCTGCGTGGTTTCTACACAGAAACTGCGGTCGGAAAACAGGCATTCGCCACCCTGCGGATAGCGGCACAGCTCGATGCGTACCGCGCCGGTATCGGCGAAGGCGGCGCGGAACATACGCTCGAACAGCGAGGGCTGCATCACGCCTTCGCTCAACATTCCATACAGCCCCGCGAGCCAGTTTACATAGTCGAGAAAGGAAAAGCCGAAGCCGTGCATAATCGATTCGATGCGGTCGGGATTGCGGCGGCTGATGAGGCGGACAAACTCGAAACCGGCTTCGGGCAGGTACGTTTGCAGGGCGCGGTGCAGGCGGCGCACGAAAGGGTCGGCATGGTTGTGCGGGTTGCGCAGGATGCCGAGGAATTTCAGCCGCAGGATACGCCACAGCACGTCAGGGGCTTTTGCCGCAGAGCCGGTTTTCCCGTCTGCCGCGCAGCGGCGCAGTATCCCGCACGCGTCTTCGTAGCCGCTTTCGTGGCGGTTGAACCAGCTTTCGAGATTGTATTGCTCGGAAGCACGGGCGGCGCGGGTCAGCGTGTAGAGGTTTTGCGCTGCCAGGTTGCCGTTGATATTGACGCTTTCGGCACGCTGCTGCCTGTGTTTTTCTGCGGAAAACAGGGCGGTGTCCAAACGGTAGACGTTTTGGTTTTGCGGCGCAACGTGCGGATTGTGCGCATACTGCCGCTGCTCGGTTTGGGCGGTGTAGTGGTGTTCGCGGGTGGGGTTGGGGGAGAGCAGGGCAAACGGTTTGCCGCCGGCGGGAAATTCGCTGTCGCTGAGGATAAAGGCTTGTCGGGTCATGGCGGATGCGGCGCGGGGAAAAGGCGGCATTGTAACCGCACGACGGGGCGTTTTCAGTTTGATACCGTCTGAAAAACCTGTTGGCAGCGTTTCGGGCTGTACCGGAGTGGTGTTTTCAGACGGCCTCTGCCGTTCAGTAGGGTGTGTGGCTCTGCCACGCACGCGGTTTGGGAGATTGGTGGAACATTTGTATGCCGATTGGAAAAACGGAAAAGAGGCCGTCTGAAAGCACGGATTCGGCACAGCCCAAATGCCGTTTTCGTTTTCAGACGGCCTTTGCTTTGTGGCATAGGGCGCGTGCGTCGCCTTAGGGCGACACACCCTACGGGAGATTCGGCAGGACAGCCTGCACGCGGCGGATATTGTTTTTCAGACGGCCTATCCGTCGAAACGGCCGTCGTCGCGGGCGAGGACGGTGCGCTTTCCGGCCGCGTCGGGGGCGGAAATGATGCCGTCGGCTTCCATCTGCTCGACAAGGTTGGCGGCGCGGTTGTAGCCGATTCTGAGGGACCGCTGCACGGATGAGGTGGTGGCCTTGCCGGTTTTGATGACGCAGGCGACGGCCTGGTCGTAGAGCGGGTCGCTGTCGCCTTCGTTGCTGCGGCCTTCGTTGGCGTTGCTGAATATATCGTCGCTGCCGGTGCCGCCGGTCAGGATGTCTTCGGTGTAGTCGGGGTCGCCGAATTGTTTGAGGTATTCGACTACGCCGTGTACTTCGGCATCGGAGGCAAACGCGCCGTGTACGCGCTGCGGATAGCCGGTGCCGGGCGGCAGGAAGAGCATATCGCCCTGGCCGAGCAGGTTTTCCGCGCCCATTTGGTCGAGGATGGTGCGGCTGTCGATTTTGCTCGATACCTGAAAGGCGATGCGTGTGGGGATATTGGCTTTGATGAGGCCGGTAATCACATCGACGCTCGGGCGTTGGGTGGCAAGGATGAGGTGGATGCCCGCCGCCCGTGCTTTTTGGGTGATGCGGGCGATGAGTTCTTCGATTTTTTTGCCGGCAGTCATCATCAGGTCGGCAAATTCGTCAACGATAACAACAATGAAAGGCAGCTTTTCCAGCGGCTCGGGATTATCGGGCGTGAGGCTGAAAGGGTTGCCGATTTTGCGCCCCATCCGGGATTCTTCACGGATTTTCTGGTTGTAGCCGGCAAGGTTGCGCACGCCCAGATGGCTCATCAGGCGGTAGCGTTTTTCCATTTCGTTGACGCACCAGGCAAGGGCGTTGGCCGCCAGCCGCATATCGGTAACGACGGGGGCGAGCAGGTGGGGTATGCCTTCGTAGATGGAAAGCTCGAGCATTTTCGGATCGATCATGATCATGCGCACGTCTTCCGGGCGGGCTTTGAACAGCATGGACAGGATCATGGCGTTCACGCCGACGGATTTGCCCGAACCGGTGGTGCCGGCCACTAAGAGATGGGGCGCGCGGGCAAGGTCGGTTACAACGGGATTGCCGGTAATGTCGTGTCCCAGCGCGAGGGTGAGCTTGGATTCGGATCGGGCGAAAGCGGGCGAATCGAAGATTTCGCTCAGGCGGATCATCTGCCGTTTCGGGTTGGGCAGCTCCAAGCCCATGCAGGTTTTGCCGGGGATGGTTTCGACGACGCGGATGGAGGCCACGCCCAGCGAGCGGGCGAGGTCTTTTTCCAGATTCATTACTGCATTGCCGCGCACGCCGACATCGGGTTCGATTTCGTAGCGGGTAATCACGGGGCCGGCGTAGGATTCGAGCACTTTGACTTTGACGCGGAACTCGGCCAGCTTTTCTTCAATGGTGATGCTGTTTTCCAGCAGCTCTTCTTCGGACTGCTCGGCTTCCGGATTGTGGCTGGCTGCCAGCAGCAGGCCGGTGTCGGGTAGGGGGTAGCGGCCTTCTTCGTCGAGTTCGACGGGGAAGTCGGGCAGTTGGCCGCTGTCGTAGGCATAGGGATCGGGTGCGTCGTCCGTATTGCCGTCCTGCGGATTTTCAGACGGCCATTCGGGTTCGCTCCACTCTGTGTCTGCCCAGCCGCCGGTTTCCTCTTCCGGCCTTATTTTCTCTTCATTTTCCGATACGGCGGCAAAAGCGGCGGCAAGGTCGTCATAAGGGTTTTCAGACGGCATTTCCCCATCCTGCGGCGGCAGCAGCTCGGCGGAAAAGGCAAGGGCTGCGGGCGGGGGGACATCCACGGCGAGCGGCGGCGTATCGGGGACGGCGGGCGGCTCGACCACGGTAGCGTCTGGCGGCGGCACGTCGGCGGCGAGGCGCGGACGGAACACGGCCCGGCTGCGGCGGGGCAGGGCGGCTCTCGGGTTGAGGCTGCGGCTTTCGGGCGGCGTTTTCACCACTTCGCCGCCGTAGGCGGACACCGGCGCGGCAGCGGGCAGGACGCTTGCGTTTTCGACGGTGCTGACGCGGCGCAGGCGGCGGGCGGCGGGAGTGTCGCGTCCGGCCAGATTGGCGCGGACTTCCGCTTCGGCAATGGTGTGCGGCGGCGTGTTTTGCAGAGCGGCGGCGGACAGGCGGCGGCGTCTGGTTTGCTGGCGCAGCAGATTGCTGCGGATGTCGCCTTCGCCGATAACCTGCACGGGTGCGGCCTGTTCCGTGCCGCCGGATTCGGGCGTTGCCGCCACAGACGGCGGCGGAGTGGGGAGGCCGTCTGAAAAAATGCGGTTGTCGCGTTCGATGCGGCGCAGGGCGGCGCGTTCGCGTACGCCGGCCAGAGAGGATTCGTCGGGAGAAATCTCTGCCCGGACGGCGGCGGGGCGGTTATGCCGGATGCTTTGTGCGCGGCGCAGTTCTTCGGGTGTGATGACTTCGGCATCGGGCGCGGGCTTGCGTTCGGATTCGGGTTCGCTGCCGGTTTTTTCGATAAGCGATTCTACCGGCTCGCGTTTGAAGCGGCCGAGTTCGGTATCGGTGATGACCGGCGCGTCGGGAGGAGGCGGCTGCGGCGGCGGGTCTTGGGCTTCGGCATTTTTTTCCGCCGCTTCGCTTTCGCGGATGAGGGCGTTTTCTTCTTCGAGGATTTCCTGCACGGTTTTGCGTTTGAAGCGGACGATTTCGTCGGGCTTGATAACCGGTGCGTCGGGAGCGGGCGGATGCGGCGTTTCGGCGGCTGCACCATCGTTGCCGCTTTCTTTCTCCGCTGCCGCCGCTTCGCTTTCGCGGATGCGTGCGTATTCTTCTTCGAGGATTTCCTGTACGGTTTTGCGTCTGCTGCGGTTGATTTCGTCTTCGGTGATGATTTCGGGCGGAGGGGCGGGCGCGTCTGCCGACGTGTCGGAGGCCGTCTGAAAACCGTGTTCCCCGTTTTGTTGGGTTTCTTGTTGCGTTTCGGACGTTTGCTGCGGCTGCACGGAAAAAATCGGCAGGCTGTCGTGGTGGTGGCCGGGAGGGATTTCGGGCTTGAGGCGGCGGTAGCGTTTCGGGGAGAGTTCGCGCAGTTTTTCTACCGTGCGCTCGTATACGGCGCGGCTTTCGTCGGCTTCGCGCGTTTCGGCGCGGCTGCTGTTGAAGTTGGGTTTCGCGCCGGAGAGCGGTTTGGCGGCATCTTGTGTTTCGCGGTTTTCAGACGGCCTGTTTTTACCGTGGCGGTTGAAATAGCGCAGGTCGCGCCGCCAGCCCCGGTCGAGATACAGCCGCCAGACGCATAATGCGGCGATGGCGGCCGTCAGGATGAGGCAGAGTGTGAACCAAAACATGTGTCCGACGTTCCGTAACTGTTAAGCAAACGGGCGGCATTTTAACTTATTTTGACGCTGACAGAAACTTTGCCGCGTTTGGTCTATAATGCGCCGCTTTACCGGAAACACCGAATAATTATGGACTTTCGCACAGAATGGTTTGCGCCCGCGCTGCATACCGCCGCCTGCGCCGTGCTGCTGATCCTGCTGGCCGCCTGCGCCAAACCCGCGCTGGCATCGCTGCGGGCCAGGCCGCAGGCTTGCGGCGTGCTGCTTTGCTTTTTTGCCGCGTTCTGGTCGCTGGACGCGGGAGCCGACGGCGGCCTGACGGGCGGTTTGCGCTACCATCTGCTCGGCGTGCCGCTCGGCTGCCTGATGATAGGCGCGCCTGCGGTGCTGTGGCTTGCCGCGCTGTTTATGCCGCTGCATCTGTTGCTGTCGGCGGGGCAGGGCGGTTTGGCGGTTTGGCCGCTGGACGTGTTGTTTGCGGTGCTGCCTGCGGCTGCTGTGGCCGAAACGCTGAAATATGCCGTGCGCCGTTTTCTGCCGCCCAATCTGTTTCTCTATATCTTCATCAACGGCTTTTTTGCCGCCGCGCTGGGTATGCTGGCGGCCGGAGCGGCAGCCGTCGCCCTGCTTGCGCACACCGAAACGTTTGCCGCTGCGGATTTGTGGCGGCGGTCGTTTCCCGTGTTTTTCCTTTTGGGATGGGGCGAAGCGTTTCTGACCGGACTTTTTGCCGCCGTGTTCGTCGCCTTCAAGCCGCATCTGCTGGCCTCTTTCGACGACGCGCACTACCTGCGCCGCCGCAACAGCATCTGGCCGTCTGAAAACCAGCCGTGAACGCGCCGTTTTTTCCCGCTTTTCTGTCTGTGGCCTGCGGCGCGGTGTGCGGAGCGTCCGCCCGCTGGCTGCTCGGCCTGTGGTTTGCCTCAGCCGCACAGCCCGTGCCTTATGCAACGCTGGCGGCCAACTGGGCAGGCGCGTTATTTATCGGACTGGCGGCAGGCGCGGCCGAACTGTTTCCGAACCTGCCGCCGTATTGGAAGCTGTGGTTCGTAACCGGCCTGCTCGGCAGCCTGACCACCTTTTCCGGCTTTTCGCTTGAAACCGTCGCCCTGCTGCAACAGCAACGCTACGCCGCCGCCATCCTCAATGCCGTGCTGCATCTTGCCGGCTCGCTGTGCCTGACGGCGGCGGGGCTTTGGCTGGCGCGGCTGTTTGCCCGTTAGCATCCTGTGGTATTTCCGGTTTCTTTTTTCCGTTTTTTCAGACGGCCTTCGGGCAGACTGGCCGTCTGAAAACATTTGCGCCCGGTTTTTACAATTTCCCCCCTTGCAACACTAACCGTTTCCATTTATATTCACTAACACAATTTAATCCTATTTCACAGAATGCGTTTTAATCATTAGGAAACAGCCATGTTTGTCTGCATCTGCAATGCGATTACCGACCATCAGATTAAAGAAACCGTAGCCGCCGGAGCTTCCACGCTGGCGGATTTGCAGTCGCAGCTGGGTGTCGCAACCTGCTGCGGCTGCTGCACCGACTTGGCCTCCTCTTTCCTGACCTCCGCCAACAACGCGCATCAGGCCGCAGCCGCCACGCCGGCCATCCGTGTCAGCGACTGATTCTGCGGAAAAACATATGAGGCCGTCTGAAACCTGTAACGTGGTTTCAGACGGCCTCATATGTTTTGCGGCGGCGCGAAGCCGCTATAATACGCCGTTTTTTCCCGCCGCGAGCGCACCATGATTTATCCCTGGCACGAATCCGAATGGCGGCAGATTGCCGCGCAGCCGCAGCGTCTGCCGCACGCGATGCTGTTTTGCGGCCAACGCGATACCGGTAAAACCGCCTTTGCCCGCCATCTGGCGCAACTGCTGCTGTGCGAAAACCCGGGCGCAGACGGCGGATTCTGCGGCACCTGTCCCTCGTGCCACCTCTTTGCGCAAAACAGCCACCCCGATTTTTACGAACTCGCGCCCGAAACCGCCGAAGGCGAAACCGCCGCCCGCAAACTGCCGCAAATCAAAATTGATGCGGTGCGCGGCCTGATCGAACACATCCGCCTTACTTCCGTGCGCGGCGGGCGGCGCGTGGTATTGATCCGTCCTGCCGAAGCCATGAACGCACAGGCGGCCAACGGCCTCCTGAAAATTCTCGAAGAGCCGCCTGAGAATGTCGTTTTCCTGCTGGTGTCGCACGAGCGCGACCGCCTGCTGCCCACCATCAGAAGCCGCTGCCGCCAAACCGTGCTGCCTGCCCCCGGCCGCGCCGCCGCCTTGGAATACGTCCGACAGCACCACCCGCAGCACGCCGAAGAACTGCTCGCTTTCCATAGCGGCGCACCGCTTTTCGACGAAGAAGCGGAGCAGACCGCGTTGCGCGGCGAACTGCTGCAATTTCTCGCCGCACCGCGCCTCATTGCCGCCCTCGACTACTCCGCCGCATTCGACAAGCACAAGCTGCCGCTGGCCGTGTTTCTCGACTGGATGCAGAAATGGCTGCTGGATGTGGGATTGGCACAACGCAATATGCCGCCGCGCTATTATCCCGTCTTTGCGGCGCAATCGGCGGCGGTTGCCGTGCGCACCGACCCTGCCGCCCTGTTTGCATTCGGCAGCCGCCTCAACGCCCTTGTCCCTTACGGACACCATACCTTGAGTGTTAGAATGCAGGCCGAATCCCTACTCACCGAATATCTGCGCTTCTGGCAGAACAAATAGGAAAACCGAAATGGCACAATCCAATACAGACTTTGATTTCAGCAAACCGACCAATGTTCCCATTCCGGGGAAAATGCTCAACCTGCACATTCCCGATCTGCAATCGCTCTACAATTGCTACATCCCTTTCTTCGAGCATGGCGGCCTGTTTGTTACCACCGAAGACAAATTCTCGCTCGGCGACGAAGTTTTGCTCGCCCTTTCCTTGGGCAACAGCCAAGAGAAAAAATTCCTGCGCACCAACGTCGGCTGGCTCAACACCGCCCGCTCCACCCCCGTGCGCCCGCGCGGCATCGGCGTGGCTTTCGGCAAAGACGAAATCTGCATTGCCGCCAAAAACCTGATTGAAAAACAACTGGGTACATCGCTGAAAAGCGACCGCCCCACTTTTACCATGTAGGCAGCGGGCCGTCCCGCAGCCTGCATCCCGCAAACGGATACGGACTTCCTTTTCAGACGGCCTTTATGCCAACGCCGACAACTATGCAGCTCATCGATTCCCACTGCCACCTCAATTATGAGAGTCTGGCCGGCCGCCTGCCCGAAGTGCTGGCCAACATGGCCGAAAACCAAGTTGCCCTTGCGTTGGCCGTCAGCGTCAGCCGCCAGAGTTTCGACGAAGTACACGCCATCGCCCGGGAACACCGCCACATCTATGCCAGCGTCGGTGTCCACCCTGCCGACCCGGATGATGAAGAATTTGCTTTGGAAGAGCTTACCGAGCGTGCCGCACTGCCCAAAGTGGCCGCCATCGGCGAAACCGGCCTCGACTACCACTGGTGCAAAGGCGATTTGGCCTGGCAGCACCGCCGTTTCGCCACCCATATCGAAGCTGCCAACCGTAGCGGCCTGCCGCTCATCATCCATACCCGCGAAGCCGCCGACGACACCATGCGTTTTCTGCGCGAACACAAAGCACACGCCGGTGTCATCCATTGCTTTACCGAAGACATCCGCGTTGCCAAACTCGCTCTCGATCTGGGTTTCTACATTTCCTTTTCCGGCATCGTAACCTTCAAAAACGCCGTGCAGATACAGGAAGCCGCCCGCTATGTTCCGTCCGACAGAATACTGGTGGAAACCGACGCACCCTTTCTCGCGCCCGTACCCAAACGCGGCAAAACAAACGAACCGGCCTTTGTACGCCACACCGCCGCATTTCTTGCCGAACTGCGCGGCGACAGTATAGAAAACATCGCCGCCGTTACCACAGACAACTTCTTCCGTCTGTTTGCCAAAATCCCGCGCACGGCGGTCGTCTGAAAATGCGGCTCCGACGCAATTGAAACACCGCCCGGCAACAGGCCGTCTGAAAGCCGCATTCCGTTTTTCAGACGGCCTTCTCATTCCAATCCGCCTTTAATACCTTTAATAAAGGATCAAACATGAAAACCGCCATCGTCGATTACGGCATGGGCAACCTGCATTCCGTGCTCGGATCCGTGCGCGAGGCCGCCCGCCTTGCCGGCAGCCGGACGCAGATTGTCCTGACCGACAAAGCCGAAGAAGTCGCCGCGGCCGACAGAATCGTTTTTCCCGGACAAGGCGCAATGCCCGACTGCATGGCCGCGTTGAACAACAGCGGACTGGGCGAGGCTGTGGCCGACGGTTTGAAAAACAAACCCTTCTTCGGCATCTGCGTCGGCGCGCAGCTTCTGTTCGATTACAGCGAAGAAGGCGGCACGCACGGAATCGGCCTGTTTGCCGGCAGAGTAAAACGCTTTTCAGACGGCCTCACCGACAGCGCGGGAGGCCGTCTGAAAGTGCCGCACATGGGCTGGAACACCGTGCACCAAATCCGTCCGCATCCGTTGTTCCGCGACATTCCGCAAAACACCCATTTCTACTTCGTCCACAGCTATTATTTCGCTCCGCAAGACGAAAGCACCATATTGGCCGAAAGCGACTACCCCGCGCCTTTCGCCTGCATTGTCGGCCGCGAAAACGTGTTTGCCACCCAGTTTCACGCCGAAAAAAGCCACGATGCCGGCCTGATTCTGCTGCGCAATTTCTTGTCTTGGCGCATTTAGAGCCTGCTTCGCACGCGCAATACGCCGCTGCATGACGTATGGGCAAAAATATTGCAAATTAATTGTGAATAAGCCCTAATTTGTGTAAAATAGATTTTACATGTCGTTTACATGTTGCTTTAAATGTATTCAAAAGCAATATCGGCGGCCTCTCCGTTATAAATATATAAAGGAGAGGCCGTCTGAAAGCGAAGTGAGGCAAAATCCGAAAGCCGTCCGGCCGTCATTTCAGACGGCCTGCGCCGCCCGATTGCAAAGGACAAACCCATGCTGCTGATTCCCGCCATCGACCTGAAAGACGGAAAATGCGTCCGTCTGCGCCAAGGCGTTATGGACGATGCCACTGTTTTTTCCGACAACCCGGCCGAAACCGCACACCACTGGCTGCAACAGGGCGCACGCCGCCTGCATTTGGTGGATTTGAACGGTGCTTTTGCGGGCGAACCGAAAAATTTTCCTGCCATCCAAGCGATACTCGAAGCCGTTGCGCAACACATTCCCGTCCAGCTCGGCGGCGGCATCCGCAATCTTGCCACTATCGAAAAATACCTCGGCTTGGGGCTGAACGATGTCATCATCGGCACGGCCGCCGCCGAAAATCCCGCTTTCGTACGCGAAGCCTGCAAAGAATTTGCCGGACACATCATTGTCGGCCTTGACGCAAAGGACGGCATGGTGGCTGTGGACGGCTGGGCGAAGCTGACGCAGCACCGCGCCGCCGATTTGGGGCGGCGTTTTGCCGGCGACGGGGTAAACGGCATCATCTACACCGACATCGGCCGCGACGGCATGATGAAAGGCATCAACACCGAAGCCACCATCAGGCTGGCACAGGAAACCGGCCTGCCGGTTACCGCCTCGGGCGGCCTGACCGATCTTGACGACGTACGCGCCCTGTGCGCCGCCGAGCCGTACGGCGTTACCGGCGCGATTACAGGCCGCGCCATCTATGAGGGCAGTATCGATTTTGCCGAAGCACAGAAGCTGGCGGACAGTCTGACACGGCGGTAAAGCAGGGATTTTTACGGGTAAGACACAACAAACATAAGGAATAAAAATGTTAGAAGCATTTGTTTTGGGATTCTGGATCATCTGGTCGGCCAACCGCGACATCTACGCCCTGTCCGAAAGCCTGGGATTTATGGTGATCGTCGTCATCATACGCGGCTTCATGACCATGAGCCTGCCGCAGATGGACGGCGTATGGATGGCGGGTATCGGCGTGCAGTGGCTCTATACCGCGCTGGTGCTGACCGCCGTAAACCGCCTGTCCAGCAGCTTTGCCGTTACGCTCGCCATAGCCGCCCTTGGCTCGATGGGCTTCTACTGGCTCGGGCTGCCCGAAAACACCAAAGCCGTTCTCTCCCCGTTTATCGGCTGAACCCGCGCCGCAGCCTTCGTTTTCGGGGCTGCCGTTTTACGGAAAACAACATGGCACTGGCAAAACGCATCATTCCCTGTTTGGACGTGAAAGACGGCCGCGTCGTCAAAGGCGTGAATTTTCTCGGCCTGCGCGACGCGGGCGATCCCGTTGCAGTCGCCAAACGCTACAACGACGAAGGCGCGGACGAAATTACCTTTCTCGATATTACCGCCTCTTCCGACAACCGCGACACCATTCTGCACGTTATCGAAGAAGTGGCCGAACACGTCTTCATCCCCCTTACCGTCGGCGGCGGGGTGCGCAGCATTGCCGACATCCGCCGCCTGCTCAATGCCGGTGCGGATAAAGTAAGCATCAACACCGCCGCCGTAAGCAATCCCGATCTGGTCGGCGAGGCAGCCGCCTTTTTCGGCTCGCAGGCCATTGTTACCGCCGTTGATGCCAAAGCCGTCAATCCCGAAAACACCCGCTGGGAAATTTTCACCCACGGCGGGCGCAATGCTACCGGTTTGGACGCGGTAGAGTGGGCGGTGGAAATGCAGCGGCGCGGCGCAGGCGAAATCCTGCTGACCAGCATGGACAGGGACGGCACCAGACAAGGCTTCAACCTGCCGCTTACCCGCGCCGTCAGCGAAGCGGTCGGCATACCCGTTATCGCTTCGGGCGGCGTAGGCAGCGTGCAGCATCTGATTGACGGCATCAAAGAAGGCAGAGCCGATGCCGTATTGGCGGCCAGCATCTTTCATTTTGGCGAAATCTCCGTCCGTGAAGCCAAAGAAGCCATGCGCAGGGCGGGCATAGAAGTACGTCTGTAACGCGGTTTTTCCGCCGGCCTGTCTCCGGTAACGCCGCCGCATTTCATCCGTTTTCCCATCTGCATATTGTTTGTCTCCGTCGGCAGAATGTTTCGGCACGGCAAAAGGCCGTCTGAAAAGGTGTGGAATCTTTCCCGTTTGGCAAACCGTTAAATCCGTTTAAGAAAGGAAAAACCATGGCGGACAATCCCGTCGGCTGGTTCGGCATCCATGCGCAGGAAATGGCGCGGGCGAAGGCGTTTTATGAAAATGTGTTCGGCCTGCCTTTGTAGGAAGTGGCGGGCGGCCGTTTTTATCTTTTCGGTGCGGACTGGCAGCGTTACGGCGTGAGCGGCATGATTTGGCACGATGAAGGTGCGGATTCCTCTGCCTGCGGCGGCTGCACGCTGTTTTTCAGTTGTGCAGACTGCGAATCGGCGGCGCAAAAGGCGGTGGAATGCGGCGGCAGGCTGCTGCGCGGGAAATTTGCTATCGCCAACGGTTTTGCCGCGTTTGTGGAAGACAGCGAGGGCAACCGTATCGGCCTGCATTCGCCGCAGTGATTTTTGTGTAAACACGTCCGGCCTGTGTGCCGCCCGGCTTGCGCGGCAGGCGTTTGGCTATATAATCGCTGGGACACGGATTGAGCCGTGTCTCTGTTTCAGTAATATTTTCTAAGGAAACCAGTATGAAAAAAGTACTTGCCCTGACACTAGCCACATTTGCTTTGGCAGCCTGTTCCAGCACTTGGCACGGCATGAAGGAAGATGCTTCCGAAAATGCGGAAAAAACCGGCCACAGTATCGAACACGGTTGGGATAAAACCAAAGATGCGGTGAAAAAAGGCGGCAATGCCGTCGGCCGCGGTATTTCGCACGTCGGCGAGAAAATCGAAGACGCGACCGAATAAGCGGCTTTGGCAGACAGCTTGGAATGTTCCGGGCTGCCTGCTTTATTGTCCGACAAACAACGCACATACAGGAACACCATGAAAGCATTTACCAAACTGACCGCCGTTGTCGCTCCGCTGGATCGTGCCAATGTCGATACCGACGCGATTATTCCCAAGCAGTTTCTCAAATCGATCAAACGCTCCGGTTTCGGCCCGAATGCCTTTGACGAGTGGCGTTATCTCGATCACGGCGAGCCGGGCATGGACAACAGCAAACGGCCGCTGAATCCGGATTTTCCGCTGAACAAACCGCGTTACCGTGGGGCGCAAATCCTGCTGACGCGCAAGAATTTCGGCTGCGGTTCTTCACGCGAACATGCGCCGTGGGCATTGGACGATTACGGCTTCCGCGCGGTGATTGCGCCCAGTTTCGCCGATATTTTTTTCAACAACTGCTATAAAAACGGCCTGCTGCCGATTGTGTTGGACGAAGATACGGTGGACGGGCTGTTTCGGGAAGTGGAAGCAAACGAAGGTTACACGCTGTCCGTCGATTTGGAGCGGCAGATCGTTACCACGCCTTCGGGACAGTCGTTCGCGTTTGAAATTACCGAACACCGCAAGCACTGCCTGCTGAACGGCTTGGACGAAATCGGCCTGACTTTGCAGCATGCCGATGAGATACGCGGCTTTGAAGCGGAGCGGAAAAACAGCCAGCCGTGGCTGTTTCACGGATGAGCGGGATGAGGAAAAATACCAAAGAGGCCGTCTGAAAATATTTTCAGACGGCCTCTTTTATTGCGCGGACGCGTTACAGTACTTTGACAATGCTTTCGCACAGATAGCCGATGTTGGCGTTGGTCATGCCGGCAACGTTGATGCGGCCGGAGCGGACGGCGTAAACGGCAAACTCGTCTTTCAGACGGTCTACCTGTTCGGGCGTGAGGCCGGAGAAGGAGAACATGCCGTTTTGTCTGATGATGAAGCCGAAGTCTTGTTTCGCACCTTTTTCTTTGAGGGTATCGACGAATTTCTGCCGCATTTCTTTGATGCGCGCCCGCATTTCGTCAAGTTCGCCTATCCATTGCGCTTTGAGTGCGGGGTCTTGCAGCACCATGGCTACGGTGTGGCCGCCGTGGGAGGCGGGGTTGGAATAGATGGTGCGGATGATGGCTTTGACCTGGCTGAACGCGCGGTTGGCGGTTTCTTCGTTTTCGGCCACTACGGTAAATGCGCCGACGCGCTCGTTGTACATACCGAAATTTTTGGAGTAGGAGCTGGCGACAAGCAGCTCTTTATTGTGTTTGGCAAATGCGCGCAGGCCGTATGCGTCTTCTTCGATGCCGTTGGCAAGCCCCTGGTAGGCGAAGTCGAAGAGGGGCAGCCAGCCTTTTTCGGCGGACATTTTTGCCAGCGCGTCCCATTGTTCGGGCGTGGGGTCGATGCCGGTGGGGTTGTGGCAGCAGCCGTGAAACAGTACCACGTCGCCTTTTTCCGCTTGGGCGAGGTCGGCGGTCAGACCGTCCCAGTCGAGGGCGTGGGCGGCTTTGTCGTAATAGCGGTAGTTGCGGATGTTTACGCCGACGGTTTCGAAGATGGCGTTATGGTTCGGCCAGGTGGGGGTGGAAATCCAGACGGAGGCGGCTTCGGTTTGGCGTTTGACAAATTCGGCGGCGATGCGCAGCGCACCGGTGCCGCCGAGGGTTTGGGCGGTTTTGGCACGGCGGGAGGCAATGATTTCGCTGTCTGCACCAAAGAGGAGTTTCTGCGTTTCTGCGTTGTAGGCGGCTACGCCGTCGATGCCGAGGTAGTTTTTGGTTTTTTCTTCGGCCAACAGGCGGGTTTCGGCGGCTTTGACGGCTTTGAGTACGGGGGTGTTGCCCTCTGCGTCTTTGTATACGCCGATGCCGAGATTGACTTTTTCGGGGCGGGTTTCGGCTTTGAAGGCTTCGCCCAAGCCGAGGATGGGATCGGCGGGGGCGGTTTGGATTTTGTCGAAGAACATATTTTTCCTTTCTGGAAACGGGGTTGGAGGGGGAATGCTGCCGCCGGTGTTTATACTGCCGGGCGGTTTGGAAGGCAAGTGTCTTTTTTCAGACGGCCTGTCCGGCTTGCGGCAGCGGACAGGCCGTCTGAAAAGGGGCGGGTGTCAGGTAGGCTGTTCCGCTCCGGCAGGTGCCGCCGTATGTGCGGTGTGCGCTGCGGACAGGGTGGCGATGGCCTGGGTAAATTCGGATACGTCGTTAAAACTTTTATAGACGGAGGCGAAGCGGACATAGGCGACCTGGTCGGTGGCGAGCAGGGCTTCCATGGCCATTTCGCCGACTAGCTGCGAGGACACTTCTTTGAGGCCGAGGCGGTAGAGGCGGCCTTCGATAACGGCAACCAAGTCGTCTACGTCTTCGCTGTCGAAGGGGCGTTTGTGCAGGGCGCGTTCGAGGCTGGTGCGCAGCTTGTGGGCGTTGTAGGGAACGCGGCTGCCGTTGCTTTTGACGATGTCGGGCAGGCGTACGTCCAGGGTTTCGACGGTGATGAAGCGTTTGTCGCAGGCGTGGCAGCGGCGGCGGCGGCGGACGCAGTTGCCGTCTTCGGTGAGGCGGGAGTCGGTAACCTGCGTTTCGGTGTGCTGGCAGAAAGGGCATTTCATGGCGTGGTTCTCATGCGGATGCGCCGACGGCGCGGGCAAGGGCAAGCCCTTCTTCTGTGGAGAGGTAGCGGGGCGGATCGGGGCATTCGCGCCGGACGATTGCGCCGTCGCGGAACATGACGAGTTCGTCGCAGGCAAACTGCTGCCAGGTTTCGTTTTCGGTGAGGGGGAGGGTGGCGATGACGGCCACGCGGTCGTTTGGCGTGGTAACGGCGGAGAAATCGACGGCGATGTCGTCGTCGAGCAGGCGGGCTTCGCCGAAAGGTGCCTGGCGGACGATGTAGTGCAACAGGGTGCTGGCATGGGCGAACATGACCTGTCCGTCCGACAGGATGAAGTTGAAAAGGCCGTGGCTGCGGATTTCGCGCACGAGGCGGGACAGGGTGCGGAACAGGGTGTCGTCGCAGGGGCGTTCGTCGGATCGGTTTCTCAGCTCTTCAAGTATGTGGCAGAAGGCGCGTTCGGAATCGGTGTTGCCGACGGGGCGGTAGTAGCGTCCGCGTGCGGGGGTGAAGTTTTGCAGGTGGCCGTTGTGGGCGAACATCCAGTAGCTGCCCCACATTTCGCGCACGAAAGGATGGGTGTTGGCAAGGGAAGTGCGGCCGCTGGTGGCTTTACGGATGTGGGCGATGACGTTTTCCGATTTGATTTGGTAGGCTCTGACCAGGTCGGCAACGGGGGAATTTGCGCTGGGCTTGTCGTCGTGGAACAGGCGGATGCCTTTTTGTTCGAAAAAGCCGATGCCGAAGCCGTCTACGTGGTGGTCGGTGAGGCCGCCGCGTTTGCGGAAGCCTTCAAACGAGAAAACGATGTCGGTGGGGGTGTTGCAGTTCATGCCGAGAAGCTGGCACATGGCTTTATCCTTTTTTCAGACGGCCTGACAAACATTGTTTACAAACGTGCGGATTCTATCACAGGCGGAAGGTTTGCCACAGGCGGCGGAGGCCGTCTGAAAAGGATGTTTCAGACGGCCTCCGCCGAGAAACAGGGGAAAGGGCTGTGAAAGGCGGGGCTGCGTTGCGGCGGACGGGGTGCGGGTGTTCTGCATGAATATGTCCTGCCTGCGCAGGAGGCCGTCTGAAAAAACGCAGGCCTGCGGCGGCATGGCTTGGCTGCAATGGGTTAGAATGCCGCTTTTTTCAGGAAGCATACTTTATGAATACCGCCGTTTTCCCTGCCGCCGCATTGTCGTTCTGCCTGGCTGCCGCTGCCTGCGCGGGCAACCCGCAGCCTGTTCCCACCCATGCAGCAGAGCATCCGGCCGCGTCGCGCAATCTGATTGTTTTTTATGACGCGCAAACCGGCAGTGCGCCGCTGTTGCAGGCCGCGCAGGCGTATGGCGCGAAAGTGGTGTACGAATACAAAACAATGAACGGCTTTGCCCTTGCCGTGCCGCAGGGCAAGGATATGGCTGCGGCGGAGGCTTATTTTTCCAAGGTGCGCGGTGTTTTGGGGGTAAACCGCGATCAGAAGCTGCAGCTTCATTAGGCAGATAAGCGCGAAAGGCCGTCTGAAAACCACCACGTTTTCAGACGGCCTCACGCTATGCAAAGGCCGTCTGAAAAACGTACAATCCGCCGTTTTCCCGCCATCCCCCACCGCCGCACGGCAAAACCCTCCATGACCACCACCCGAACACACAACATCGTCGTCGGCCTCTCCGGCGGCGTAGACTCCTCCGTAACCGCCGCCCTCCTCAAACAACAGGGACACCAAGTGCGCGGCATATTCATGCAAAACTGGGAAGACGACGACAACGACGAATACTGCAGCATCAAACAAGACTCCTTCGATGCCATCGCCGTGGCCGACATCCTCGGTATCGACATCGACATCGTCAACTTCGCCGCCCAATACAAAGACAAAGTGTTCGCCTACTTTTTGCAGGAATACGCCGCAGGCCGCACTCCCAATCCCGACGTATTGTGCAACGCCGAAATCAAATTCAAATGCTTCCTCGATCACGCCATCGGACAAGGCGCAGACCTGATTGCCACCGGCCACTACGCCCGCAAAGAAATACGCGGCGGCCTGCATTACCTGCTGAAAGGCACAGACGGCAGCAAAGACCAAAGCTATTTCCTCTACCGCCTGCGGCAACACCAGCTCGAACGCGCCGTTTTCCCGCTGGGCGGCCTTGAAAAAACCGAAGTCCGCCGCCTGGCCGCCGCCCTGCACCTGCCCACCGCCGCCAAAAAAGACAGCACCGGCATCTGCTTCATCGGCGAGCGGCCGTTCCGCGAATTTCTGCAAAAATACCTGCCCGCCCATAACGGCCGCATGGTAACGCCCGAAGGCAAAACCGTCGGCGAACACCTCGGATTGACCTTCTATACCATCGGCCAGCGCAAAGGACTGGGCATAGGCGGTGCGGGCGAACCGTGGTTTGTCGCCGGCAAAGACCTGCCGCGCAACGAACTCATCGTCGTACAGGGACACGACCACCCACTGCTCCACACCCGCAGCCTCACAATGGACGATTTGAGTTTCACCCTGCCCGAACGCCCGCAGCCCGGCCGCTACACCTGCAAAACCCGCTACCGCACGGCCGACGCACCTTGCGAACTGCGCTATTCGGACAACAACACCGCCGAACTCGTTTTCGACGCTCCGCAATGGGCGGTAACCCCCGGCCAGTCGGCGGTTTTATACGACGGAGCAATCTGTCTGGGCGGCGGCGTGATTACCGCTGCCGGCGCGTAAAAATTGCCAAATCGCAGAAAATCAATGCCAAAACCCGTTATGTAGAAATCGTTGCGTTGTTTGCACTTTTTCAGGCTGCCCTGCTTTCGTTTTTTGGTTGTATGATAATGTAGTGCTTTCACAGATTATCAAGAGCTATGCAGCTTTGCCGTGCCTTTGGCGTTCTTGACAATCTGTGAAAGCTACTGATTTTTCCTGCATCCAAAATCCGAAAAGTGTAGATAATGCTGTTAATTTCTACATGGTACAGTCTTTTTGCGGGTACTTTCCAAGATGGGACGGATGTGTTTAAACTGTCCGCGGCTGATATCGCCAGGGTATGCTTTTCTCATCCTGTTATGTTCTCATTTTTGAGAAAGACTATAAAGCAGGTTGTAAGACGGCATAGTAAGTTGTAGCTTCCTCTCTCATCTCGTAGTGCTACAATGTTTGACGAATTGGCCGGCCGCATCATCACGTTGTAGCTTCCTCTCTCATCTCGTAGTGCTACAATAAAGAATTAACACACGAGTGTTATAGTTTCGTTGTAGCTTCCTCTCTCATCTCGTAGTGCTACAATCGAAACCGCTAGCGTTTGCTGTTTCGCATAGTTGTAGCTTCCTCTCTCATCTCGTAGTGCTACAATCCCCTTAACTGGCTGGCTTGACCTTTTCAGGTTGTAGCTTCCTCTCTCATCTCGTAGTGCTACAATTATAAAGCGCAAATAGGCGGCTTTACAGGCGTTGTAGCTTCCTCTCTCATCTCGTAGTGCTACAATTTTTGGCGGATGCGGGCGGTGTGGCTGTCGGTTGTAGCTTCCTCTCTCATCTCGTAGTGCTACAATCCCGCCTTTGTTTGTGTCGGCTTTGGGCTGGTTGTAGCTTCCTCTCTCATCTCGTAGTGCTACAATGGGTCTCCATTCAGATAGCCCTGATGCAAGGTTGTAGCTTCCTCTCTCATCTCGTAGTGCTACAATAAGTGTTGCAGGTTTAAGGCTTTAAGGTTTGTTGTAGCTTCCTCTCTCATCTCGTAGTGCTACAATAGTCGCCTATGTCTCATAACCACAAGCGACGTTGTAGCTTCCTCTCTCATCTCGTAGTGCTACAATAGGATACGCGGATAGGCGTATCCTGCCTGCGTTGTAGCTTCCTCTCTCATCTCGTAGTGCTACAATCGGTGTGTAGCCAATCCTTCCACATAGGGCGTTGTAGCTTCCTCTCTCATCTCGTAGTGCTACAATGCGACACCGCCTTGTAGGTGCAGCCGAATTGTTGTAGCTTCCTCTCTCATCTCGTAGTGCTACAATACGCAAATTTGCGGCCTTTACGGCTGTTGCGTTGTAGCTTCCTCTCTCATCTCGTAGTGCTACAATTTTTGCCCATCTCATTGCCCCGTTTTCCGTGTTGTAGCTTCCTCTCTCATCTCGTAGTGCTACAATAGACAGGGCGGGCGCAACCGCTGCAACCTGGTTGTAGCTTCCTCTCTCATCTCGTAGTGCTACAATGCCGCAAAGGCCGCAAATTTGCGTTTTTAGGTTGTAGCTTCCTCTCTCATCTCGTAGTGCTACAATGCTGTCTGTTTTTCCGCGTCTGTGCAGTGAGTTGTAGCTTCCTCTCTCATCTCGTAGTGCTACAATCGCGCTATTGACAGCCGCAGCGCACGCCTGGTTGTAGCTTCCTCTCTCATCTCGTAGTGCTACAATATCCAAACGCGAAACCCTGATGTATTAAGGGTTTCGCGTTTTATTTTGCGGGAAAATTCTGCTTCAAAACAGCAAAAGTTGGTCGGCATTGACCTTTTTTTCACGCGTTTTCGGTGTGCCGATTAGCATGGTCATGCCCGCATACTGCTTCTCGGTAACCTCCAAATAGCGCACCTGTCCCTCTTCGGGCAGGTTGGCCTGCAAGCGGTTGTGGTGTTTTTGCAACGCATCGCGGCCGCGTACGATGCGTGAATACACCGACAATTGCAGCATCTGATAGCCGTCTTTTTGCAGAAACTGGCGGAAGCGGTTGGCGGCTTTGCGCTTCTCGGCTGTGGTTACGGGCAGGTCGAAAAACACGATCAAACGCATAAATTTGGCCTCACTCATAATCCTGCACCTGTAAAGGCAGCATTTCAGGCAGCTTTAAGGTTTTCGCCCCGTCGCCGGTTAAGGCTGTCTGAAAAGACTGGATGGTGCGGTCGATTACCGCAAGCAGGGTAAACCTGCGCCCGTTCAGGCCGATTTGATGGTAAAGCAACGATACCAGTTGCTGCTTGGCGGTAGGCGTCAGCGTGTCGGGCAGGCTACCTGAAAGCATCTGTTCATAAGTCCACAAATCAACAATTTGCCGATACGGCTCGATAAAGTCGTCGGCCAGATTAAAGGCATTCAGCTCGCTGCGGTGGTGCAGCCCTAGAGCGGGCAGAAAGCCGTATTGCACCAGCGCCCGCGCCACGGCGGAGCGGACGATGCTGTAACCGTAATTCAGGCAGGCATTGATACCGTTTTCGGCGTTGCGGGTGAACTCGTCGCCGAACAACACCCTGAAATACAGCGCGGCGGCTTGGCTTTCGGCATAGCCTTTGTCGCCCGATTTGACGCTGTCTGCCAAAGCATTCAGACGGCCTGCCGCGAGATCGTGGCCGCTGTAATCCGACACCCAAGCCTGATTGCGGATTTTTTGCTTCACAATCTGCTGCCAAAACTGTTTTTTCTGCGGCTGCGTCATCTCCATCTGCAATTTCAGGATTTTCAGGCAGCGGTGGTATTGCGCAAACGGCAGCCATTGGCCGCAAGGCAGAAACTGCTCGTCGCAGGTCAGCAGGCTGATGCCGTGTTCCGCCAAAGCAGACAGCAGCGGCGCGGTCAGCACCACCTCGCGCGACTCGACCACAATCACGGCAATATCTTCCAGCGGCACGGGAATCTCCTCGTCCTGCCGGATCAGCAAGTGCCGCTGTTGCAGCGACAAGCGGGCGGGTCTGCTGATAACGATGCTGCGCCAAGTCATACGTTTTCTCCTTATTGTTTTTATTTTTTCAGACGGCCTTTATGGTTTGCTGATGCCGTTTTCAGGCAGCCTGAAAATCGCTCGGACAGAAAAAACGGCTACGCCCTTAAAGGCGCAGCCGTGTGCTTTACTGCTTTTTGGATTTTTTGACCCGCAGGCTCGGGCGTGGTTCGGCTTTGCACAAGCGGATTTCCTTGCCCAAGGGGTCGATTTGGTATTTTTGGAAGGACTGAACGGTTTTTACACCAAGGCTACGATGTAAACCATCTTTGCCTTTGGTTTTGTCCATATCATGTTCTTTGATATGAATGTTGCTCGTTGCTCTATCTAGTCCTGAAAAATAGCCAAATATACGCCCCTTTTTACTGATGATTTCGACTAAATCATTAGGACACAATGAAAATCTAAACTCATAACTTGCATCCATTACATCCCAATCAGATTCATCCTTACCTGACGCCACTGCCCGATTCGGCAAAATCCCTTCCGCCACCTGCCACGCATACACCGGCACCAGATAGTTCTTACCGCCTTTGCCGTACACGTCCACCCGCACCATCGTTGCGTTATCGGCAATACCCTGCGCCCGTCCGCTGCGGTCTTTGCGGATCATCACGCCGCTTTTCTGCACGTCTTCCACGCGCACCGATCTGACCAAACTGCCTTGCCCGCCGTCTTTTGCGGGCTTGTAAAACGGTTCGGCAAACGCTTTGGCGGGGTCGTCTTTGTGTGCAGCTAAACGTTCCAGCAAGGCCGCATACAGCGCGGGTTCGCGGTCGGGATAGCCGACGATTTTCTCGACATCTTTGCTTTTCAGCATGGACAAAGGTTTCTTCACCGTGCTGATTTTCTCGTCTAAGCGTTTGGGCGAACGCACGGTTTCCAAATGCCCCTGCCCCGACATTTTCCGCATCGGCATCCGCGATACAAACAGCGGCACAACATGCTCGTGAACGGCTTCTGGGCGGCTGTCCAGTTTTTCCGCCAACTCGCGCACAGGGTCGTCTGAAAACACCCGTATCATCACTTCTCGGCGGAAAAAATCCCACGGTTGCGGAATGCGCGATTTGATTTCGCCCGTTTCGGTATCCACGGTTTCAAACGTTTCGCGCCGCTGCATGGCTTTGGTAATTTTCTGCTGCATAGACACGGTGGAACACGCCACCACCACCGCATCAAGCGCATGGTGGCGGTCGTTTTCTTCGCGCACTTTGCGCAAGCCCCACAAACCGCGCAGCAGCGAAGTGATTTGGCCGTTGGACGCAAACACGCGGCGTTTGCCCGCGCCTTCCAGATGCAGGTTGTCGCCGATAAAATTGCACAAAAAACGGGCAATATAGCGCGTATCGTTCAAATTGCGCTCAATAAAGCCCTGCTCGTCCAATTTGGCCGTCTGAATGCGCTGTTTTTTGGCATACGGGAAACGGCAGCCGGCCACCCGCGCCTGAAACTCACGCCAGCGCGGGCTGTTGTTCGCACCGTCCAAATATTCGTACGGCGTTTGGTTGCGCTTTTTCTGGTTTTCGCTGCCCAGCACCAAAACTTTGTTGTTGAAACTGTCGTCCCAAGTGCGCGAAAACGGCAGCGCGTGATCCACTTCCACATAGCCTTTTTCGTTCAGGCGGCGCAAATCGATTTCGCCGCCCGAATACAGGCATTTGCCCTGCTGCTGTTCGTACAGGCGCAGTTTCAGAATATCGCCGCCTTTCGGTTCGCCGACAAAATACGGAAACAGTTCTTTGAAATGCGCGGCGGCGCGTTCGCGGTCTTTGCGGTTTTCTTCTTGGCGTTTTTCGATTTCCTTACGGTCTTTAAACGATTTGCCCAACTCTCGCGCGGTTTCGATGTGTACGCGCTGTGGCGAACCGTAGCGGCGGATGATGGCGTTAATCACTTTGCGCGCCTGCGTGAGCGTGCGGAACACCACGGGATTGCGGATATCATCGGCCTGAATGTGCGGCAGCAGGCGGCTTTCTTCTTTCTTTTTCAAACCGTAATGGTTGCCATATACGACCCGGCAGGCTTCATCGTAACGCATACCCTGCTCCATCAGCGGCAGGATTTTGGAAAGAGTCTTTAACGACAAATGGATAAACTCATCAAAATTCAGCCCTTCCAACAATGCCTGTAACACATTGACAGGTAATACGCCAGAAGCTAGATATTGAGTCATATCCTCATCTGCCAAATACTCAATACCACTATCACATTCGTCTAGAACCCCTCCGCCCCAAAAATTACGGATGGCCAATACGGTTTTAGAAGCTACTTTTCCTGTTAAATAATTCAGAATATCTTCGTCTGTTTTATATAACGAAAATGCCGTCCCAACCGCATCCAAAAGTTCCGGCTTTCCTGCCAAACTTTGCCATTCCGTTTTCAAACCCGCTTTTTCCAAGGCTTTACGGACAGCGTGCCACGCCCTCATTTCCATCAGCGTAGTACTGCTTTCGGCTTTGAGGCCGTCTGAATCCTTACCGTAGCGCAAGCCTTTGAATACCGCGCTTTCAGGCAGCCCCAACAGTTTTCGCACTTGCGCGTAAGTCAGTTTGGCTTTTTTATACGGCTCGTCCAACAGCATTTTGCGCTCGCCCTCGTCCAAAGCGCGTTCTTCGCCGTTGTGCAGAATCCGCAGATTGTTCAGTTTGGTCAGCCACACAAAACGCTCAGCCGAATAAGTGTTTTTCGCCGCCTTGTATTCAGACGGTTCAAACGTGCATTTGCCCAGCATCTTCAATACTGCCTCGCCCTGCAACGCGCTGCGCTGGGTCATCAGCAAATTATCGGCCTGTCGTTCCAAATCCACCGTGGCAAACGGGTTGCCCAATTCGCGTTGGCGCGCAAACAGCAGATGCAGCTCCACCTGCAAATCTTGGCGGTTGAACGTGTGTGAATAATCGCCGCCCTTGTTGCGCATATGGCCGTTGGCTTGGGCAAAACGTTTCAGCGCCAACTCCGCCGCCGTGCGGTATTCGTCGGACGCTTCCGCCAGCAGCTTGCTGTTTTCCGCCACACCCGCCAGCAGCCGGCCCAGCTCTTTATCGTCGGTTTTCATCTCGCTTTTACGTTGCGACAGATAACCGCGATGCTTGACCAAATGCAGCAGCACCGCCGCCCATTCTTTGTTGCCCAGCTTTCTGTCCAAACCTTGCACGCGCAACTGCCACGCATCAATCGGCAAATCCAAAGGCAGGCCGTCTGAACCGAAATCCGCCGCCGTCAAAATCCCCGACTGTTTCAGCGTGCGGCGCAGACGCAGCAGACGGTGCGCCCGACGGCGGATTAAACGGCGTATGCTCCGCGCCACACGCCGCCCCGCCGACAAAGATTCACCCGTTTTCGGCTCTTCCGCCCGTTCGAAAACCCGCACCCCGCAATCCAGCAGCCCGACGGGGTTTTCTTCTTCGTCCACCAGCACTAGTGCCCAACCGACGCTGGCAATTCCCAAATCGAGACCTAAAATGTATCTGTATGTCTTATTCATCACAAAAAACCTTGCATTATCCATTAAAAATAAATAATTTTGCATATATTAACGGTGTTGTACTAAAAAATAAACACTTGCAGGCACGAACAACTTTGGCTAGAATTTGGAACATTGTTGCACTACGAGATGAGAGCCGTTGCTACAATAAGGCCATCTGAAAAGATGTGCCGCGACGTAAAATACATTATGTATGAGCCCCTGCCCGACGCAAGTCAGACAGGGGCATCGTCTTTTCAGAAACCACGGGTATTTTGAAAAGACGGTTTTACCTTTTCCAAACCGCCTGAAACCGTTTTCAGACGGCCTCCCGCTTTATGGCATAATTCTGCCTTTTGCTGCCCGCTGCGGCAGCTGTTTTGAGAACGTATTCCATGACCAAACGCAAAATCCTCGTAACCTCCGCGCTGCCCTATGCCAACGGCAGCATCCACCTCGGCCACATGGTCGAACACATCCAAACCGACATCTGGGTACGCTTCCAAAAGCTGCGCGGCCACGACTGCCACTACTGCTGCGCCGACGACACCCACGGCACGCCCGTGATGCTGGCCGCGCAAAAACAGGGCATCGCCCCCGAAGACATGATTGCCAAAGTGCGCGAAGAGCATTTGGCCGACTTCACCGGCTTCCATATCGGCTACGACAATTACTACAGCACCCATTCGCCTGAAAACAAAGAGCTTTCCGAACAAATCTATCTCGCCCTCAAAGCCAGCGGCAAAATCGAAAGCCGCGTCATCAAACAGCTTTTCGACCCCGAAAAAAACATGTTCCTGCCCGACCGCTTCGTCAAAGGCGAATGCCCCAAATGCCACGCCCAAGACCAATACGGCGACAACTGCGAAAGCTGCGGCACGACATACAGCCCCACCGAACTCATCAAACCCTATTCCGCCGTATCGGGCGCAACCCCCGTATTGAAAGAATCCGAACATTTCTTCTTCAAGCTCGGCGAATGCGCCGGCTACCTGAAAGAATGGACGGCCGGCAGCACACAGCTTTCAGACGGCCGCATACAGCCGCATCTGCAAGCCGAAGCGCTGAACAAAATGAACGAATGGCTCGGTAGCGGCGACAACGGCGAAACCACGCTCTCCGACTGGGACATCTCGCGCGACGCGCCCTATTTCGGCTTTGAAATCCCCGGCGCGCCCGGCAAATATTTTTATGTGTGGCTGGACGCGCCCGTCGGCTACATGGCCTCGTTCAAAAACCTGTGCGGCCGCACCGGCCTGGATTACAACGAATATTTCCAAGCCGGCAGCCAAACCGAGATGTACCACTTCATCGGCAAAGACATCCTCTATTTCCACGCCCTGTTTTGGCCGGCCATGCTCAAATTCAGCGGCCACCGCGCCCCCACCGGCGTGTTCGCCCACGGCTTCCTCACCGTGGACGGCCAGAAAATGTCCAAATCGCGCGGCACGTTTATCACCGCCAAATCCTATCTGGAACAAGGCCTTAATCCCGAGTGGATGCGCTACTACATCGCCGCCAAACTCAACAGCCGCATCGAAGACATCGACCTCAACCTGCAAGACTTCATCGCCCGCGTCAACAGCGATTTGGTGGGCAAATACGTCAACATCGCCGCCCGCGCATCAGGTTTCATCGCCAAACGCTTCGAAGGCCGTCTGAAAGACGTTTCAGGCAGCCCGCTGCTGGCCAAACTTGCCGCCGAGCGCGACAACATTGCCGCCGACTACGAAAACCGCGAATACGCCAAAGCCCTGCGCGACATCATGGCGCTGGCCGATGCCGTGAACGAATACACCGATGCCAACAAACCGTGGGAGCTGGCCAAACAAGAAGGGCAGGAAGAGCGTCTGCACCAAGTATGCAGCGAGCTGATTAACGCCTTTGCCGTATTGAGCGTTTATCTCGCCCCCGTATTGCCGCGCGTTGCCGGGAAGGCCGCCGCGTTCTTAAACATTCCCGCACTTTCGTGGAACATGGCCGCGCAAACCCTGCCCGCAGGCCACGCCGTCAACAAATACGAACACCTCATGCAACGAGTGGAGCAAACACAAGTGGACAACTTAATCGAAGCCAACAAACAAAGCATTCAGGCAGCCGCCGTGCCCGCCCAAGCCGCCGAAACCGAAAGCCAATACGAAAAAGTCGCCGAACAGGCATCGTTTGACGACTTTATGAAAATCGACATGCGCGTGGCCAAAGTATTGAATTGCGAAGCCGTCGAAGGCAGCACCAAGCTGCTCAAATTCGACCTCGATTTCGGCTTCGAGCAGCGCGTGATTTTCTCCGGCATCGCCGCCAGCTACCCCAATCCCGCCGAACTCAACGGCCGCATGGTCATCGCCGTGGCCAACTTCGCCCCGCGCAAAATGGCCAAATTCGGCGTGTCCGAAGGCATGATACTCTCCGCCGCCACCGCAGAGGGCAAACTGAAGCTGCTTGATGTGGATGCAGGCGCACAACCGGGGGATAAAGTGGGCTAGTCCCCAAAAGCTGCCTGAAAACACAAAGGCCGTCTGAAATACAACTCCAACCACGTTGGAAGCTGTTTTCAGACGGCCTTTCATCGTCATAGTTTGCGGCTCAGGCATCCATGCCCGACGCTTTGCTATCCGACAATTTGATTGATTTGAACATTTGTATCGAGAAAATGCCGACAAATTAAGCCATAGAATTTGCCTCCCAAGCTCCTTGCTTATTTCATGTTTGCGATAACGAAAGGCCGTCTGAAACTTTCAGACGGCCTTTTGTGCTTTTTGACAAAATCAAAATCCGTTCCGCTTTGCCCGCCCATCAGGCCAACGGGCTGCCGTTTGTGCCGTAGCGGAAGGTTGCGTTTGGCACAACGGTGTTGTCTGCCCGGTCTTTGCGGCTGGCGGGGGCTTGGTCGGGCTGTACGTTTTGGCAGACGGCCGATAACAATATGCGGGGGCTTATTGCAGCAGCAGTCCGCCATCGACGGTGTAGGAGCTGCCGGTAACGTAGCTGGCTTCATCAGAAAGCAGGAATAACGCCACCGCTGCCGCTTCTTCGGCATCGCCCACCCGTTTGAACAGCACGCTTTGCGCCAGATTTTCTTCAAATTGGTCGCGGACTTCTTCGGGAATGATGGAGCGCAGGTTGCTGGTTATCGGGCCGGGGACGAGGGTATTGACGCGGATTTTGCGTGGCGCAAGTTCCGCCGTCCAGCAGCGTGCCGCCGACAACAGCGCCGCTTTGGTCGCCGCATAGAGCGAGACTTGCGGCATTCCTTCATAAACCGCAGTTGACGAAGTTACCAGCACCGCCGCGCCTTCACGCAGATGCGGTGAGAGTGCGCCCATTTGCAGCATCGGGGCGAAGACATTGACTTGAAATATGTTTTCAATCATCGCTTGGTCGCATACTTCCAGCGGTGCACCGGTAACGTAGCCGGCGTTGAGCCACAGGCCGTCCAGTCCGCCCGCTTTTTCCACCACGGGCAAGAGCCGCTCCAGCGTTTTGCCGTCGGTTACGTCGTCGTGGATGACGATGGCTCGCTCGCCCAAGAGTGCGGCGGCGGCGTGTAGGCGGCTGGGCGTGCGGCCGGTGATGATGAGGCGCGCGCCTTCGGCAATCAGGCGTTTTGCCCCTGCAAGGCCGATGCCGCTGCTGGCGCCGGTGATGAGGATGGTTTTGTCGGTAAAGCGCATAAATGCTCCTTGTGTTAATGGGTGAAATTCACCCGATAAGTTTCGCAGAAAAACCCTGCCCACACGCTACGCGCCCTCGTCCTGATGCCGCCGCAGCCACTCTATCGCGGCGGCTTTTTCCTGCGGGCTGCCGTATTGTGCGTCGCGGCGGTAGCGGCGCAATGCGGCTTTGCGGCGGTCGGCTTCGATTTGGCGGCTGTTGAAGCTGTCGCGGTTGGCCGGTGTGCTGCGCTGCGCCTGCTGTGCGTTGGCACGTGCCATAGCCTGCGCAATCAGGCTTGCGGGATCGAAAGCGGATTGGGCGGCAGGCGGCTTGTCCGCGCCCTCCGCACGGGTGCGGCGGACGGCGGCTTCTTTGGCGGCGCGTTCGGCCTTTTTTTCCTGTTCTTCCCGCGCCCGGCGTGCCTCGCGCTTCCGATAGCGGGCGCGGGCATGGGCGGCGGCGGCGAAGCGCGGCGGCAAACCGGCTTCGGACAAAGTGCGCGCCTGCGGCAGGAAACGGTTTTCAGACGGCCTCATATAGATGCAGTCCACCGGACACGGCGCAACGCACAAGCCGCAGCCGGTGCATTCTTCGGCGATCACGGTGTGCATGAGTTTGGACGCGCCCATAATGGCATCCACGGGGCAGGCGCGGATGCAGGCGGTGCAGCCGATACAGGCCGATTCGTCTATCCACGCCAGTGCCGGAAGCTGGATTTTGACGGGCGCGAGCGGCGGCTTGCCGAGCAGCCCGGCAATGTCGAGCATCACGGCTTCGCCGCCGGGTGCGCACAGATTGACCGCCGCTCCGCCCGCCGCCAAGGCTTCGGCATAGGGCAGGCAGCCGTCATAGCCGCATTCGCGGCATTGCGTCTGCGGCAGCAGGCGGTCGATCTCGGCGGAGGAAACGGCGTTCATAGCGGAACCTGTCGGCATAAAGAAAGGGCGGTATTTTAACAGATTCAAATCCTTGCAAAAATCCTGCGGCTGGCGGAAAACGCAGATGCCGCCGTACCGCCTGTGCGCCCCGCCGCAGCTGTCCCGCTTTTCAGACGGCCCGGCAGGCCGGTTTGCCTGTTTGGGCAAACAGGTGAAATTGGACAAAAAGTCCTAAAAACTAATCCGATTGGATTGTGTGAAAGAAAATTTTGGCTTTCTTATTGTCAGAATGTCTAATTTCAGTATAATCGCGGCTTCTTTAAAGAAACGGCCAATGACGATTGGACAAAAAAATGCAACTGAACATAGACCGCTTAATTGCCTATTTCGGCGGCGTGAATACGCTGGCCGAAGCCTTAAAGCAGCAAGATCCGCAAAATGCCGCCAGCACTGCCGCCATCTACAAATGGCGTACGCGCGGTTCGCTGCCGCTTGCGCAGCTCAACAGGCTTATCGCCCTGGCCGAAGCGCAGGGCAGGCCGCTGGATCTGAACGCCTTTATGCACCGGCAAACCGACTTGGAGAAAACCACCATGCCCCATTACGACAACCGTGTCATCATTTTCGACACCACACTGCGCGACGGCGAACAGTCGCCCGGTGCCGCCATGACCAAAGAAGAAAAAATCCGCGTTGCCCGCCAGCTTGAAAAACTGGGTGTAGACGTGATTGAAGCGGGCTTTGCCGCCGCCAGCCCCGGCGACTGGGAAGCCGTTCACGAAATCGCCAAAACGCTGACCCGCGCCACCGTCTGCTCGCTCTCCCGCGCCGTTGAAAACGACATCCGCAAAGCCGGCGAAGCCGTTGCCCCTGCCGAACGCCGCCGCATCCACACTTTCATCGCCACCAGCCCCATCCATATGGAACACAAGCTGAAGATGAAGCCGCAAAAAGTGATTGAAGCGGCGGTAAAAGCGGTAAAAATCGCCAAAGAATATACCGACGACGTAGAGTTTTCGTGTGAAGACGCACTGCGTTCCGACATCAACTTTCTTGCCGAAATCTGCGGCGCGGTCATTGAGGCGGGCGCGACCACCATCAACATTCCCGACACCGTCGGCTATTCGATTCCGCACAAAACCGAAGATTTTTTCCGCGAACTGATTGCGAAAACCCCCGGCAGCAGCAAAGTGGTGTGGTCGGCACACTGCCACAACGATTTGGGCTTGGCCGTTGCCAACTCGCTCTCTGCCTTAAAAGGCGGCGCACGCCAAATCGAGTGTACCGTCAACGGCTTGGGCGAACGTGCGGGAAATGCCTCGATTGAAGAAATCGTCATGGCGCTGAAAGTCCGCCACGACGTATTCGGCATGGAAACCGGCATCGACACCACCCAAATCGTGCCTGCGTCCAAACTGGTTTCCACCATCACCGGCTACCCCGTGCAGCCCAACAAAGCAATCGTCGGCGCAAACGCCTTTGCCCACGAGTCGGGCATCCACCAGGACGGCGTGCTCAAACACCGCGAAACCTACGAAATCATGTCGGCCGAATCCGTCGGCTGGGCGGCCAACCGTCTGAGCCTGGGCAAACTCTCCGGCCGCAACGCCTTTAAAACCAAGCTCGCCGACTTGGGCATAGACTTGGGCGGCGAAGAAGCCCTCAATGCCGCATTCGCCCGCTTCAAAGAACTGGCCGACAAAAAACGCGAAATCTTCGACGAAGACCTGCACGCGCTGGTTTCCGACGAAATGCACAGCCTCGCCCAAGATGCCTACAAATTCATCTCGCAGCGCATCACCACCGAAACCGGCGAAGAGCCGCGTGCCGAAATCGTGTTCAGCATCCAAGGCGAAGAAAAACGCGCCCAAGCCACCGGCTCCGGCCCTGTCGATGCCATTTTCAAAGCCATCGAAAGCGTGGTGCAAAGCGGAGCGGTATTGCAGCTCTATTCGGTAAACGCCGTAACCGAAGGCACGGAAAGCCAGGGCGAAACCAGCGTACGCCTCGCACGCGGCGGACGTGTGGTCAACGGACAGGGCGCGGACACCGACGTGTTGGCCGCCACCGCCAAAGCCTACCTCTCCGCCCTCTCCAAACTGGAATTCAGCGCCGCAAAAGTCAAAGCACAAGGCGGCATCTGATTTCGCACCGCCGCAAACACAGGCCGTCTGAAAATCCGTTTGCAGGATTTTCAGACGGCCTTTCTGCCGAATTTGGGGGCGCGTGCGTCGCGGCGCGACACACCCTACAACAGTCGCAGATATTGGTTTTCAGACGGACTTTTGCCGAAGTTCGTGGAACGCGTGCGTCGCGGCGCGACACACCCTACACCGGTGGCGGGGACGGATTTCCAGCGGGGAGAGGCTTGCGCAGCATCAGGTAGGGTGTGTCGCCCCGGCGGCGCACGCGTCTTTTACTTCGCCGTGGATTTGTCCTGCCGAATCGATTACAAGCAAAAGGCCGTCTGAAAAACGGTTTTCAGACGGCATCTTGTTCCGGCAGCCACAGCTCGGGCTGGATGCCGGGCTGTTCGAGGTGGGAGATGCCCAGGCCGATGAGGCGGTAGCCGCCTTCGCTGTCGGGCGGCATCCGTTCGGCCAGTTCGCGGGCGGCGGTCAGCAGGGCGGCGGCATCGGGCAGGGGGGAGGAGTAGGTGAGGCTGCGGGTGAGGGTGCGGAAGCGGGTGGTTTTCAGTTTGAGGGTAACGCTGCGGGCGCGGCATTTTCTGCGTTCGGCCTGCGCCCACAGGTCGCCGGCCAAATGCGGCAGGTGTTGCAGGATGAGGGCCAGGGGCAGGTCTTCGGGCAGGGTGATTTCGGTGGAAATCTGTATGCGTTCGCGCTCGGGTCTGACGGGGCGGTTGTCGGTGCCGCGTGCGAGGTCGTAGAGGCGGTAGCCCCATTTGCCGAAGAGGTTGGCGAGTTCGCCGCGTTCCATGCGGCGCAGGTCGCCGGCGGTTTTGAGGCCGAGGCGGTGCATTTTTTGCAGGGTTACTCTGCCTACGCCGGGGATTTTTTCCAGCGGCAGGGCGGCGAGGAAGGCTTCGGTTTTCTGCGGGGGCAGGGCAAACTGGCCGTCGGGTTTGTTCCAGTCGGAGGCGATTTTGGCAAGGAATTTGTTGGCGGCGATGCCGGCGGAGGCGGTGAGGCCGGTTTCGGCTTTGATGTCGGCGCGGATGAGGCGGGCGATGTCGGTGGCGTAGGGCAGGTTTTGTTTGTTGCGGCTTACGTCGAGATAGGCTTCGTCGAGGGAGAGGGGTTCGATGAGGTCGGTGTGGCGTTGGAAGATGCGGTGTATCTGCCGGGAGACTTGGCGGTAGAGGGGAAACTGCGGCGGGACGAATACGGCTTGCGGGCAGAGGCGGCGGGCGGCTGCGGCGGACATGGCCGAGTGCAGGCCGTAGCGGCGGGCTTCGTAGGAGGCGGCGCAGATGACGGAACGCGCTCCTTCCCAGGCGACGACGACGGGCAGGCCGCGCAGTTCGGGGCGTTCGCGCAGCTCTACCGAGGCGTAGAACGCGTCCATGTCGATGTGGATGATTTTGCGCTGCTGCATGGCGGTGGGCGGATGGGGGAGGCCGTCTGAAAACGGGTTTGCGCGTGCGGGGGAGGGTCGGCGTGTCTGCTACGGGCAGTCCGGAAAGACGAAGGATTTGCCGTTGTGCGGGTTGGCGGCTTTGGCGGCGGCGAGGAGGGCGGGAAAGTCGAGGCCGTATTGCGCGGCCAGTTTGGCGGCGCGTTTTTTCAGGCTGTCGAAATTCAGCGTCGGCGGGGTGCGGCAAAAGGCGGTTACGGCGATGTTGCCGTGGCTGGCGGCGGGAATTTGCAGCACGCGGCCGCCGAATGCGGCGGAGAGATCGGCAAGGAAGCGCGGGTAGCGTTTGTCTCCGCTCCACCAGTTGGCGACGAAGATGCCGTCGGCGGCAAGGGCGCGGCGGCAGTCGAGGAAAAATTCTGTGCTAACCAGGCTGTCGATGATTTGTTCGCCGTCGAATCCGTCCACCAGTAAAACGTTGGTGCCGCCGAGCAGGGTTTTGACGTATTGCGCGCCGTCGGCTTCGATGATTTCAAAGCCCGTGCCTTCAAAGGGCAGCTCGAACAGGCTGCGGGCAACGGCGATGACCTGCGGATTGATGTCGATTGCGCTTTGGCGTGTATCGGGCAGGTGTGCGTCTATCCAGCGGGCGAACGATCCGCCGCCCAAACCGATTTGGGTGATGTGTGCGGGCGGGTCGGCAAACAGCAGCCAGCCCATCATGGCGCGGCTGTATGAGAGGACGAGTTCCGCCGGATTGTCGAGGTTCATCGAGCTTTGGATGGTGCTGCTGCCCAAGTGCAGGGAACGGATGCCGTTTTCTTCGGAAATGCCGACTTCGGGCAGGGCGTTTTGTGCCGCCCGCAGGCGGCGGTAGGGATGGCGGGGCATGGCTGGTCCTGAACGGATGGGTCGGATTTATTCGGCTTCTTCAATCCATGCCTGCTGCACGGCTTCGAGGATGCGCTCGCCGCAGCGGGCGGGGTCGTCGTCGAAATGGGGCAGGGCGAGAATCAGATCGCGCAGTTGGGTAAAGCGCAGGGTCTTGGGATCGATGCTGTCGCCGTGCAGGTCGTAGAGTTCTTCGGCGATGCGTTGGGTGTCGGTCCATTTCATGGCTTGGGTTCCTTGTGTCCGTTGTTTTATCAGAGGCCGTCTGAAAGGCTGCGGGCAGGGTTTTGCCGGCGGATTTTCAGACGGCCTGTTTAATGGTCTTCGCGGGCGTGGTTGATGGTGTATTTGGGGATTTCGACCACCAAATCCGTGTCGGCAACCACGGCCTGGCAGCTCAGGCGCGAGTCGGCTTCCAAGCCCCAGGCCTGATCGAGCAGGTCTTCTTCGAGCTCGGTGGGGTCTTCCATGCTGTCGAAGCCTTGGCGGATGATGACGTGGCAGGTGGTGCAGGCGCAGGATTTTTCACAGGCGTGATCGACTTCGATGTCGTGGTCGAGCAAAACGTCGAGTACGGTTTTGCCCTCGGGCGCGTCTTCGATGACCGCGCCTTCGGGGCAGAGTGTTGCGTGCGGGAGTACGGTGATTTTGGGCATTGTTTTTTCTCTTTGATGAAAGCGGTTTGTGTATTTCGTTCGGGCGTATTCGGGGCGGTGTGCAAGCGTTGCGGGCGGCATTTGCGCACTTTGTTTTCAGACGGCCTTTTTATGCGGCAGGCCGTCTGAACGCCATGCGGCAGACTCAAATATCGTCGATGCTCTGTCCGGCCAACGCCCTTTGGATATTGCGGTTCATACGTTTGGCGGCGAAGTTGTCGGTACTTGCACCGAGTGCGGACACGGCGGCGCGGATGTCTTGGGCGGTGCCGTTTTTCAGACGGCCTTCGAGCGCGGCGATGCTGCTGCGGATGGCGGTAAGCTCCGCTTCATCGAGCAGGTCGGCATCGAGTTCCAGCGCGGCGGCTACTGCGTCAAGCAGGCTTTCGGCTTCGACCACGGCTTCGGCACGGGCGCGGGCGGCCATGTCTCCGGCGGCGTTGGCCATGCTGTCTTTGAGCATTTGCGTGATGGTGTCATCGTCGAGGCCGTAGGAGGGTTTGACTTCGATTTGCGCCTGCACGCCGGTGGACTGCTCCTGCGCGGATACCGACAACAGGCCGTCTGCATCGACTTGGAAGGTTACGCGGATACGCGCCGCGCCGGCGGCCATAGGCGGAATGCCGCGCAGGGTGAATTTGGCCAGGCTGCGGCAGTCGGATACCAGCTCGCGCTCGCCCTGCACGACGTGTACGGTCATGGCGGTTTGGCCGTCTTTGAAGGTGGTGAAGTCTTGGGCGCGGGCGGTGGGGATGGTGGAGTTGCGCGGGATGATTTTTTCGGCCAGTCCGCCGTAGGTTTCGAGGCCGAGCGAGAGGGGAATTACGTCGAGCAGCAGCCATTCGCCGGCGGTTTTGTTGCCGGCCAGCACATCGGCCTGCATGGCTGCGCCCAGTGCGACGACTTGGTCGGGATTGAGATTGTTGAGCGGGGTTTGGCCGAAGAATGTGGCTACGGCCTGCTGGATGTGCGGCATACGGGTCGAGCCGCCTACCATAATCACGCCTTTGATGTCGGCTTTGGATACGCCTGCGTCTTTGAGTGCCTGCTTTACCGGTTCGATGGTTTTTTGCACCAGATGGCGGGTAAGCTCTTGGAATTCTTGGCGGGTAACGGTGGCGCGTACTTGGCGGCCGTCTGAAAGGGCGGCTTCGATGAGGGTTTGCTCGTGTGCGGTCAAATCTTCTTTGGTGCGGCGGGCGAGCGAGAGCAGCAGCCGGCTGTCTTGGTCGTTGAGTTGCGAGAGGCCGAGTTGTTCGAGCAGGTGGCAGAACAGGCGTTGGTCGAAATCGTCGCCGCCCAAGGCGCTGTCGCCGTTGGTGGATTTGACTTGGAACAGGCCTTTGCTCAATTCGAGTACGGATACGTCGAGCGTGCCGCCGCCGAGGTCGTACACGACAAATGTGCCTTCCGAGCCGTTGTCCAGGCCGTAGGCGATGGCGGCGGCGGTCGGCTCGTTGAGCAGGCGCAATACGTTGATGCCGGCCAAACGCGCCGCGTCTTTGGTGGCCTGACGCTGCGCGTCGTCGAAATAGGCGGGTACGGTAATCACCGCGCCGGTAAGCTGCCCGCCCAAACTTTCTTCGGCACGGGTTTTCAGGGCTTTCAGAATTTCAGACGATACTTCGATGGGCGTTTTGATGCCGTGGCGGGTGTTGATTTCGACCACATGGCTGCTTTGGCCGAAACGGTAGGGCAGGTAGTGCGCCTCCTGCGACAAATCGGCCAGCGTGCGGCCGATAAGGCGTTTGGCGGAGCTGACGGTATTGAGCGGGTCGGTTGGCTGTTCGGCAAGGGCTTCGTGTCCGATACCGATTTGGCCGTCTGAAAGATAGCGTACGACCGAGGGTAGGGTAACGCGCCCGTTTTCGTCGGGCAGGCATACCGCGCTGCCGCTTTTCACGGCGGCGACTAGGCTGTTGGTGGTACCCAGGTCGATGCCGACGGCAAGGCGGTGCTGGTGCGGGGCGGCGGACATGCCGGGTTCGGCTATTTGGAGGAGTGCCATAATGTCGTTGTATGCTTGGTTGGAGGAGGGCGGCCGGCTGTTCGGACTTTGTGGAGCCGCGTTTTCAGACGGCCTCTGCCAGCTCGGAGATTTCTTGGTTTAATTTATCGAGAAAACGTCCCTGCCTTACAAGCTGCGCGGCGGTTTCGTATTCCCGGCGGTCGAACGCCTGTTGCAGGCTGTCGTGAAGTGCGCTTTGTTCGGCACGTATTTCGGCTGCCAGCGTATCCAGCACGGTTTGATCCTGCCGTGCGCGGGCTTCGGCCAGGGTTTCGCGCCATTCCATCTGCTGCATCAGAAATTCGGGGGCAAAGGCGGTATGCTCGGGCGCGTCGGCATCGATGCCCTGCTGTTTGAGCAGGTAGGCGGCGCGGTCGGTCGGTTTTTTGAGCGTGCGGTAGGCTTCGTTGACGGTGGCCGACATCATTACGGCCTGTTTCTGCTCAAAGGCGGAAGCGGCGGTAAAGCGGTCGGGATGGAAACGGGCGGCAAGCGTGCGGTAGCGGGTTTCCAGCTCCGCCTCGTCCAGCGCGAAACCTTCGGACAGTCGGAACAAATCAAAGTATTGGCTCATAACGGTTTCTTGCGGTTTCAGACGGCCTTTTATATAATCCGCCGCCTCATTTGGAAAAAGGAAATACGAATGTCTGCGAAAGTACAGCACAATAAGGGCAAAATCCGCGACAACGCATTAAAGGCCCTGGTCAGATCCAATCTGTTCCGGTACAAAACGGAGCGGAACAAAAAAGGCAAAGGCAGCTACAACAGGCAGGCTGCGAAAAAATGGCGGGACGGTTTTGGAAACTGTCCCGTCTTTTTTATGTGCTCAAACGTGGAAACTTTCGCCGCAGCCGCATGAGTCCTTCACATTCGGGTTTTCGAATTTGAAGCCTTCCTGCAAACCTTCCCGAGTGTAATCGACTTGCGTGCCGTCGAGATAGACCAGGCTTTTCGGGTCGACAAACACTTTCGCGCCGTGTTCTTCAAACACCAAATCTTCGGCGGCAGGTTCATCGACAAATTCGAGGTTGTAAGCCATGCCCGAGCAGCCGCTGGTTTTCACGCCCAAGCGCACGCCGAGGCCTTTGCCGCGTTTGGCCAAATGGCTGTTGATATATTTGGCGGCATTTTCTGTGATGCTAATCATGATGGATCCTTTCCTTTGTTTCGGCTTTCGACAAATCTTTCTCCGTGCGGGCGGAGAAAGATTTGTCGGCCGAAGCGGTTTCAGACGGCCTCTGAGACCGCTTGCTCCGGCTATCCGGCAGCGGCGGCTTCCGGCTGTTTCACGGCAGGCAGACCGGTCGGTTCCACTCCGGCAAAGCACACGGCGTTTTTTCCGCCGGCAGACAATATGGTTTCAGACGGCCTTAAATCCGTATTTCAAATGGAAGGAAAGGCCGTCTGAAAACTGCAACGGTTTATACGGAAGCGGCTTCTTTTTTCTTGCGGTAGTCGGCTACGGCGGCTTTTACCGCGTCTTCGGCCAAAATCGAGCAGTGGATTTTTACCGGCGGCAGTTCCAATTCTTCCGCGATTTCGCTGTTTTTGATGGCTAAGGCATCATCCAAACTTTTGCCTTTTACCCATTCGGTAATCAGGCTGGACGAGGCAATGGCCGAGCCGCAGCCGTAGGTTTTGAATTTTGCATCTTCGATGATGCCTGCGTCGTTTACCTTGATTTGCAGGCGCATCACGTCGCCGCATGCGGGCGCGCCGACCATGCCGGTGCCGACGGAGCCGTCGCCTTTGTCGAAGGTGCCGACGTTGCGGGGGTTTTCGTAGTGGTCGATTACTTTGTCGCTGTATGCCATGATATGTTTCCTATATGTTTTATGGTGTTATGTGTCAAATTGTCTGGAAAAACAGTTTTCAGACGGCCTTTATTTTTCCTGCTCCATCAATGTGCCGCCCACTCAATCGCGTTCAAATCAATCCCGTCTTTAAACATTTCCCACAAGGGGGAAAGTTCGCGCAGTTTGCCGATTTTGGATTTGATCAGTTCGGCGGCATAGGCGGCTTCTTCTTCGGTAGTCATGCGGCCGAAGGTGATGCGCAGGGAGGAGTGCGCCAGTTCGTCGTTGCGGCCGAGTGCGCGCAAAACATAGCTGGGTTCGAGACTGGCGGAGGTGCAGGCGGAGCCGCTGGATACGGCGAGTTCTTTTACGGCCATGATGAGACTTTCGCCTTCGACAAAATTGAAGCTGACATTCAGATTGTTGGGTGCGCGGTGTTCCAAATCGCCGTTGATATAGACTTCTTCGATGCCTTCGATGCCTTTGAGGAAAATGTCGCGCAGTTTCAGGTAATGGGCGGTGTCCTGTTCGAGTTCTTCTTTGGCAATGCGGAAGGCTTCGCCCATGCCGACGATTTGGTGGGTGGGCAGCGTGCCGCTGCGGAAGCCGCGTTCGTGACCGCCGCCGTGCATTTGCGCTTCAAGGCGTACGCGGGGTTTGCGGCGGACGTAAAGTGCGCCGATGCCTTTGGGGCCGTACACTTTGTGGCCGGACATGGAAAGCAGGTCGACTTTGGCGGCTTCGACATCCACCGGCACTTTGCCGCAGGCTTGGGCGGCATCCACATGGAAGATGATTTTGCGTTCGCGGCAGATTGCGCCGATGGCGGGAATATTCTGCACCACGCCGATTTCGTTGTTCACCCACATGACGGAAATCAAAATAGTGTCGTCGCGGATGGCGGCTTGGAGTTCGTCCAAATCAACCAGGCCGTTTTCCTTTACGCCCAAATAGGTTACGTCAAATCCCTGACGCTCGAGCTCGCGCATGGTGTCGAGTACGGCTTTGTGTTCGGTTTTGACGGTGATTAAATGTTTGCCTTTGCTTTTGTAAAAATGCGCTGCGCCTTTGATGGCGAGATTGTTGGACTCGGTAGCACCGCTGGTAAAGACGATTTCTTTCGGGTCGGCATGAATCAGCGCGGCGATGTCGGCGCGGGCTTTTTCGACAGCTTCTTCCGCCACCCAGCCGAAGCTGTGGCTGTTGGAGGCGGGATTGCCGAAGGTTTCGGTGAGGTAGGGGATCATTTTTTCGGCCACGCGCGGATCAACGGGGGTGGTGGCGGCGTAGTCGAGATAGACGGGGGTTTTGACGGTCATGGTTTGGTCTCTCTTTTTGTGTTTGTGTGTCAGTTGATGTGTGTCAGGCTGACGGCTTTGCCCGAGTGGTGGTCTTTTTGGCTGAGTACGGTTTGCAGGGTGATGCTGCTGAGGTATTGGTTGATGGTGCGGTTCAGATTTTCCCACAGGTCGTGGGTAAGGCAGGGTGCGCCGTTGTGGCAGTTGGCTTTGCCGCTGCACAGGGTGGCATCGAGCCTGTCTTCGGCGGCGGTGATGATTTGCGCAATGCTGATTTCGCGGGCATCGGCAGCCAGTATGTAGCCGCCTCCGGGGCCGCGGATGCTGTCTACCAGGCCGGCGCGGCGCAGTTTGCCGAAGAGCTGCTCCAAGTAAGACAGGGAGATGTTTTGGCGTTCGCTGATGTCGTTCAGCTTCACCGCGCCGTTTTGCGCGTGCATGGCCAAATCAAGCATGGCGGTAACGGCGAAGCGTCCTTTGGTGGTCAGTCGCATGGTTTGTGCTGTTATTTCTTGTCGGGCGGGATTTTGCGATAGTTGAGTGAATCAGTCAAGTATTTACATCTTTTTTGACCAAAATCAATTAGTAATAGCATTCCAAATGATATGTGTTTGCGTCAATCGGGCGATTCGGATAGAGTGCGCGGCTTCCGCTTAGTGCAAAGGCCGTCTGAAAACGCGTCATGCGGCAACCGGCAGCCGAATCCGAACCAACCAACCGAACGAAAGGAAAAGGGCAGATGCGCGATTTAAGCAAAATGACCTGTATCGAAGACCTGCGCCGCGTGGCGAAATTCAAAATGCCGAAGATGTTTTACGACTATATCGATTCCGGCTCGTGGACGCAGTATACCTACCATATCAACACCACCGATTTCACGCCCATCCAGTTCCGCCAGCGTGTGTTGGTGGATATGGAAGGCCGTTCGCTGGAAAGCGAAATGCTCGGGCAGAAAGTGAAAATGCCGCTGGCTATCGCGCCGACGGGTTTTACCGGCATGGCGTGGGCCGACGGCGAAATCCATGCTGCGCGGGCGGCGGAGAAGTTCGGTGTGCCGTTTTCCCTGTCCACCATGTCTATCTGTTCGATTGAAGACGTGGCGGAAAACACTTCCGCGCCGTTTTGGTTTCAGCTTTATGTGATGCGCGACCGCGAATTTATGGAAAACCTGATTAAGCGTGCGCAGGATGCCAAATGTTCCGCCCTGATCCTTACCGCCGACTTGCAGGTACTCGGACAGCGGCACAGAGACATCAAAAACGGCCTGTCCGCCCCGCCCAAACCCACCCTCATGAACTGCCTCAATCTGGCTACCAAATGGGAATGGTGCTGGAATATGATGCACACCGAACGCCGCACGTTCCGCAACATCGTCGGCCATGCCAAAAGCGTCGGCGATTTGTCGTCGCTCTCTTCCTGGACGGCGGAACAGTTTGACCCGAGTTTGAGCTGGGACGACGTTGCCCGCATCAAAGACTTGTGGGGCGGCAAGCTCATCATCAAAGGCATTATGGAGCCGGAAGATGCGGAATTGGCCGTCAAACACGGCGCGGATGCGATAGTCGTGTCCAACCACGGCGGCCGCCAGCTCGACGGCGCACCTTCCACCATCGACGCGCTGCCCAATGTCGTACAGGCTGTCGGCAGCCAAACCGAAGTATGGTTTGACAGCGGCATCCGCAGCGGACAGGATATGCTCAAAGCCTGGGCATTGGGCGCACGCGGCTGCCTGACCGGACGCGCCTTCCTTTACGGACTAGGCGCATACGGCGAAGACGGCGTACGCCGCGCACTCGAAATCCTGTACAAAGAAATGGACGTTACCATGGCCTTTACCGGCCACCGCAACCTCTCCGGCGTGAACACGGACATTCTGGTGGACGGCACCTATCCCCTGCCGGCCCGCTGATTGTCCGTCCGGCAGCAAAATGCCGGCAGGCCGTCTGAAAAAGCCGCTCCGACAAAGTGCAAACCGCCTTTTCAGACGGCCTGAAATATAGTAAAAAGGCCGCCCCGCAGATGCGGGGCAAAGTTTTTGCAGACATACCGACAGCCAACCCAGAAAGCCACCTTCCATGAGCAGAATCCGAGCAGCCTTTTCCCGCCTGAACGGCGGCAAAGCCCTCATCCCCTACATTACCGCCGGAGACCCCTGTCCCGACACCACCCTGCAACTCATGCACGCGCTTGCCGCCGCAGGCGCGGACATTATCGAATTGGGCGTGCCTTTCTCCGATCCTATGGCCGACGGCCCCGTTATTCAACGGGCCGCCGAACGCGCCCTGGCGCAGGGCGTATCGCTGCAAACCGTGCTCGGCATCGTGCGCCGTTTCCGCGAAAGCAATGCCGATACCCCCGTCGTACTGATGGGCTATCTCAACCCCGTCCACAAAACAGGCTACGCCGCCTTTGCGCAAGCCGCAGCCGAAGCAGGCGTTGACGGCGTGCTGACTGTCGACAGCCCCATCGAAACCATCGCCCCGCTGCACGCCGAACTGCAACAGCACGGTATCGATACCATCTTCCTCGTCGCCCCCACCACAGGCGAAGAACGCATCGCCGAAATCGCCCAACTCGCCGGCGGCTTCGTTTACTATGTTTCCCTCAAAGGCGTTACCGGCTCCGCCGCGCTCGACACCGCCGACGTGGCCGCCAAACTTGCCGTATTGCGCCGCCACATCAGCCTGCCCATCGGTGTCGGGTTCGGCATTTCCGATGCCGCAAGCGCGAAACGTGTGGCCGAAACGGCAGACGCGGTCATCGTCGGCAGCCGCATCGTACGCGAAATCGAAGCCAACCCCGGCCGCGAAGCCGAAGCCGCCGGCGCATTGGTAAAGGAATTGAAAGCGGCGGTGGAGGCCGTCTGAAAGCGGCGTTCCAACGAAGTTAAAACACGCCGCCGTATGGCCTTGCCTAAACCCCCTTATTTGACTACCATCCGCCCCTTTCCACCCAACCACCGCCCGACGGCGCAACAGGCCGTCTGAAACGGAGCAAACCATGAGCTGGCTCGACAAAATCCTCCCGCCCAAAATCAAACGCGAAGGCAAAGGCGAATCCGCCGTACCCGAAGGGCTGTGGCACAAATGCCCCTCCTGTGCCGCCACCGTGTACACCACCGACCTCGTGCAGAACGACAAAGTCTGCCCGAAATGCAGCTACCACAACCCCCTGGGTGCACGCGAGCGCATCAACCTGCTGCTCGACGACGAAGGCCGCGAGGAAATCGGAGCCGCAGTCAAGCCCACCGACATCCTCAAATTCAAAGACAGCAAAAAATATCCCGACCGCCTTACCGCCGCCAAAAAGGCCACCGGCGAAGACGACGCGCTGGTGGTCATGAAAGGCCGTCTGAACGGCCTGCCCGTTGTTGTGGCCGCCTTTGAATTCCGCTTTATCGGCGGCTCTATGGGTTCCGTAGTCGGCGAACGCTTCGTGCAGGGCGTGCGCCGCGCCGCCGCCGACGGCTGCTCCTTCATCTGCGTGGCCGCATCCGGCGGCGCAAGGATGCAGGAAGGCCTCAACTCGCTGATGCAGATGACCAAAACCAGTGCGTCGCTGCACCTTTTGAACGAAAAAAGCCTGCCTTTCATCTCCGTGCTGACCGACCCGACCATGGGCGGCGTGTCCGCCAGCTTTGCCTTTCTCGGCGACATTGTTATTGCCGAGCCCAATGCGCTGATTGGTTTTGCCGGCCCGCGCGTTATCGAGCAGACCGTGCGCGAAACCCTGCCGGAAGGCTTCCAGCGCGCCGAATTTCTGCTGGAAAAAGGCGCGATCGACCAAATCACCGACCGTCGCGAAATGAAAGCACGGATTGCCGATATGATTACCCTGCTGCGCCGCGAACCCGCTGCCGCATAGTGTGTTACTGCAAACAGGCCGTCTGAAAACCGGATTGGGGTTTTCAGACGGCCTCTGCCGTTGGGCAGCGTGTGTCGCGCAGCGACACACGCGGTTTCTGCTGTTTGCACGGTGGGTTGGACAATGGAAAACGAAGCCGTTTGAAAGCACGTATTTGCTGTGTTTGAAATGTCGTTTTTCGGTTTCAGACGGCCTGCTTGCTATGGCGCGGACGCGTGCGTCGCCTGTGGGCGACACACCCTACCGTTAGACCGTTATGCAGTTGGGGCAGTATTGGGTTTGTTATAAATACACAAACAGAGGCCGTCTGAAAATCAAGTTTTCAGACGGCCTCTGCCGTTGGGTAGGGTGTGTCGCGTAGCGACGCACGCGGTTTCTGCTGTTTGCACGGTGGGTTGGACAATGTAAAACGAAGCCGTTTGAAAGCAGGGATATGCTGTGTTTGAAATGTCGTTTTTCGATTTCAGACGGTCTGCTTGCTATGGCGTGAACGCGTACGTCGCCTTGGGGCGGCACACCCTGCCGTTAGACCGTTATGCAGTTGGCAGGGGGGAATTTGGTTTGTCATAAATATACAAACAGAGGCCGTCTGAAAATCAAGTTTTCAGACGGCCTTTTGTTTTGTCTGTGTCAGACACCGGCTGCTTTGGCGGCATCGGCGCGGGTGGCGATGACTTGGTCGATCAGGCCGTATTCTTTGGCGGCATGGGCGGACATGAAGTTGTCGCGGTCGGTGTCGCGTTCGATTTTTTCGATCGGCTGGCCGGTGTGCTTGGCGAGAAACTCGTTCAGCGTCTGTTTCAGTTTGATGAGTTCGCGGGCGTGGATTTCGATGTCGGAAGCCTGTCCGCCCAAGCCGCCGCTGATGAGCGGCTGGTGGATCATCACGCGGCTGTTGGGCAGGGCGAAGCGTTTGCCTTTCGCGCCGGCGGAAAGCAGAAACGCGCCCATGCTGGCGGCCTGGCCGAGGCAGAGGGTGGATACGTCGGGCTTGATGAAGTTCATGGTGTCGAAAACCGACATGCCGGCCGTTACCGAGCCGCCGGGGGAATTGATGTAGAAGAAGATGTCTTTGTCGGGATTTTCGCTTTCGAGAAACAGCATTTGCGCCACGACAAGGTTGGCGGTGTGGTCGTTTACCGGCCCGACCAGAAAGATGATGCGCTCTTTGAGCAGGCGGGAGTAGATGTCGAAGGCGCGTTCGCCGCGCCCGCTTTGTTCGATGACGGTGGGGATGAGGGTGTTGTTGCTGATTTCGGGAAACATATTCCGCTCCTTGGTTGGGAATCCGTTTGGAAAAAGCACCAAAGCGCGTCGGCTGCTTCGGTGCTTTGTGTCGCAGGGGGTGTGAAAACCGTTTCAGACGGCCTTTCAGGCGTTGCCCATCACTTCGTCGAAAGACAGGGTTTTTTCGCTGACTTTGGCTTGGGACAAAACGTAGTCGGTAACGTTGGCTTCCACGGCCAGCGAAGTCGGGCCGTCGAGGCGGCTTTTCTCGGCGTGATACCACTCGACGACTTCCTGCGGATCTTCGTAGCTTTCGGCAAAATCGGCAATCACGGCATCGATTTGCGCGGGTGTCGGCTCGAGGCCGTTGGCGCGTACGAGTTCGGCGAGAATCAGGCCGAGGCGGATGCGGCGTTCGGCCTGTTCTGTGAACATATCGGCAGGCAGATCGAGGTTTTTCGCGTCGGCCATGCCCTGGTTGATGAAGTTCTGCTTCATTTCGGCCGCCAGGCGGGCGGCTTCGTCGGCAACCAGTGCGTTGGGCACGGGAAATTCGCTGACGGCCAAGAGGGCATCCATTGCGGCTTCTTTGTTGCGGGCGGCGATGCGGCGTTTGACTTCGCGTTCGACGTTTTTCTTCACTTCGGCACGCATGGTTTGGACGTTGCCGTCGGCGATGCCCAGTGCTTTGGCAAACTGTTCGTCCACTTCGGGCAGTACGGGTTCGGCGACATTGCGTACGGTGATGGCGAAAACGGCGGTTTTGCCGGCTACGTCTTTGCCGTGGTAGTCCTCGGGGAAAGCGACCTGGACATCTTTGCTTTCGCCTTCTTTCAGGCCGTTTACGCCTGCTTCAAACTCGGGCAGCATCTGGCCGTTGCCGAGGATGAAGGCGTAGTTTTGGGCGGTGCCGCCTTCAAACGCTTCGCCGCCGATGGTGCCGGCAAAGTCGATGATGACGCGGTCGCCGTTTTGTGCGGCGCGTTCGGCACGGTTGAAGCGGGTGCGCTGGCGGCGCAGGATTTCGATGGTTTTTTCCACTTCGGCATCGCTTACGGCGGCATCGGCTTTTTCGATTTCCTGTGTGGAGATGTCGCCGATTTTCACTTCGGGGAATACTTCGAATATGCCGGCAAAATGGAAGTTTTCCTGATCTTCTTTGCCTTCTATGCCTTCGAGACGGGGCATTCCGGCGATTCTCCAGCCCTCGGCGGCTGCGGTGTCGAAGAACACTTTTTGTGCCAGCTCGTTCATGACTTCGGTTTGGATGCCTGCGCCGTACATAGACTGGATCATACCCAGCGGGGCTTTGCCCGGACGGAAGCCGTCAATGCGGGCGCGGCGGGCGGTTTGTTTCAGACGTTTGTTGTATTCGGCGTTGATGTCCGCCCACGGCAGGGAGAGGATGGCTTTGCGTTCCAGATTTTCCAGTGTTTCTAATGTTACGCTCATGGTAAACCCTTAAATTGGTTTCGGTTGGTCGGGCGGGCAGGGCAGGGGCTGCCCGCAGGGTGTCTGTGCCTGCGGTTTGCGCAGGCAAAATAAGGGCGCGATTCTAGCACAGTTTCCGTTTTCTTGGCACAGGATGACGTTTTTTGTCAGGGAAGGATGAGGCCGTCTGAAAAGGCTCGCGCTTGGCCGGATTGGCGTTTTCAGACGGCCTTTTTTAATGTTTTGCCGGACTCAGAAGCCGTTTTCCATCAGGATTTGGCCGGGGATGCGGTTGCGGTGCATGGCAAAGCCCATGTTGAGGAGGGTTTGGAAGGTGTCCTGCACCATGGCGGGGTTGCCGCAGATCATGAAGCGGGTGTCTTCTTTGGCAAACGGGAAACCGGCGGCGGCGGCGAGTTTGCCGTTTGCCAGCAGCTCGGGCAGGCGTTGGTGCAGAGCCGTGCCGCCGGTTTCGCGGGTGAGGACGGGGATGAAGGTCAGGCGGCCGGCATATCCGCCTACCAGCGGGTGTCCGCACAGGGCGGCGATGCGGCTGTTGAAGATGAGTTCGTCGGCGTGGGAGACGGAGTGGGCAAGGACGAGTTTGTCGAAACGCTGCCAGATTTCGGGCTGTTCGAGGATGGAGAGGAAGGGGGCGATGCCCGAGCCGGTGCAGAGCATGACGAGCTTGCTGCCGTCGGGGAAACGTTCGGGCAGGAGGAAGCCGGTGGCGGTTTTGTCGAGCAGGATGGTGTCGCCTGCCTGCATGGCGGCGAATTTTTCCGACATGGCTCCGCCGGGGATGAGCACGGCGAAGTATTCGAGGGTGTCGGCGTATTCGGCGGAAACAACGGAATAGGCGCGCCATATGTAGCCTGCGCCGTCGGTAAAGCCGAGGCGGGAAAACTGCCCGGCAGAGAAGCGGTAGGCTTCGGGGCGGGAGATGGCGAAGGTAAGGAGCTTGGGTGTGTGGCGTTTGACCCACAGCACGGTTTCTGCTGTGTATTTGGCTTCGGGGGAGGCGGCCATTTTCTGTTCCTCGGGATGTGTGCAGGGGGCGGATTATACAGAAAGGCCGTCTGAAAAAGCCGTTTTGCGTTTTCAGACGGCCTGTTTGCGGCGGGAACGCGTGCGTCGCCTGAGGGCGACACACCCTACTTTTGCAGTTGGCAGGGCGGATGTTTTTTTATTTGGTTTGCGGTGAAGACACAATTACAGAGGCCGTCTGAAAACCGAATGTTCAGACGGCCTGTTGCGCTGCGGCGGTATCAGCCGCGGCCCAGCAGTTTTTTGGCGCGCGCGATAACGGGCGCGTCCACCATTTTGCCGTCCACCTGGAATACGCCGGAGCGGTTTTGCTCGGCTGCGGAGAGCACTTTTTCGGCGAAAGCCGCCGATTCGGGAGTCGGCTGCAGCAGGATTTTGGCGAGGGCGACCTGTTTGGGGTGGATGCATAGCATGCCGCCGAAGCCGATGTCGCGCCAAAACTCTGTGTGGCGGCGCAGGCCGTCGTCGTCGGAAAAATCGGGGAAGACGGTTTCGATGGGGGGGAAGAGGCCGTTGAGTCGGCTGTGCAGCAGCAGCTCGATGCGCAGGTGGTTGAAGAAGGTGCCGGCGGCGGGGGTGCCGAAGTTGAGGCCGAGTTCGTTGGTCAGATCGAGACAGCCGTAGGAGAGGGCGTGCAGCCCCTGCGCGAAGGCGATTTGGGGCAGGTTGAGTATGCCTTTGGCGGTTTCGATCAGGGCGATGACGGGTTTGCCGCAGGCCAGATGCAGGGAGGTGATGTCGGCGGGGCGTTCGGCTTTGGGCAGGAATACGCCTTTTACGGCGGAAAGCTCGGTCAGGGCTTCGCAGTCGCGCGGGAAGCGGCTGCTGTCGGCGGAGTTGGTGCGCAGCCAGATTCCGCGTGCGCCGCTGCTGCCGCAGTAGGCCGCGAGATCGAGTGCGGCCTGGTCTTTGTCGGCTTCGGCCAGCGCGTCTTCCCAGTCGACGACGACTTCGTCCGCGCCGATGCCGAATGCGTTGGCAATCAGATCGGTGCGGTTGCCGGGAACGAAAAGAAAAATTTTCGGGGCGCACCCTTCCTGCATATGTTTTCCTTGTCTGCGTCGGTGTGGCTGCCGCCGTATTTTCAGACGGCCTGCGGTTAAAAAATGTTATTATATGCCGATTTCTTAACAAAAGGGTTGCAACTATGAGCAGACAGATTATCCATACCGACAAAGCCCCCGCCGCCATCGGTGCGTACAGCCAGGCCGTGAAGGCCGGCAATACGGTGTATTTGAGCGGCCAGATTCCGCTGGATCCGGCCACGATGGAAGTGGTCGGCGACGGCGATTTCCGCGCCGAGGCACATCGGGTGTTTCAAAACCTGCGGGCGGTGGCCGAAGCGGCAGGCGGCTCTTTGGACGATATTGTGAAGCTGAACGCCTATCTGACCGATTTGTCGGAATTTGCCGTGTTCAATGAGGTGATGGCCGAGTATTTCGCGCAGCCGTACCCCGCCCGCGCCGCCGTCGGCGTGGCCGCACTGCCCAAAGGGGTGCAGGTGGAGGCCGAAGCGGTGATGGTGCTGCCGTAAGCTCCGCTAGGGAAAGAGGCCGTCTGAAAATGCCGTTTCCGGTTTTCAGACGGCCTCTGCGGCGTTTTGCCGCCGCTTGTCCGTTTTGTTTTCGGAACACGTTTTATGAAGCTGCCTGCCAATCTCGATTTGAACCTGCTCAAAGCCCTGTATGTGCTTTTGGAGGAACGCAACGTAACCCGCGCCGCAGGCCGGCTGGCCTTGTCGCAGTCGGCGGTGAGCGGGATGTTGGCGCGGCTGCGGCTGTATTTCGGCGACGAGATACTGGTGCGCACGCCGCAGGGCATGGTGCCGACGGAGCGTGCCGCCGCCTTTGCCGCGCCGCTGGCGCGGATTTTCGGCGAGATAGACGCGCTGGTGCGGCCGGCGGATTTCGATCCGGCGGCACAGGATACGGTGTTCAGAATCGGCGTGGCCGACGACGGTTTTTACAGCGTCGGCATTCCTTTTTTGCGACGGCTGCAGACGCTTGCGCCGAATGTGAAAACGGCGTTTTTCAACCTGCACCGCGGGCAGATAGAGGAAAAGCTGGCGCATGGCGCGCTGGATGCGGCGGTGGTGGCCCCCGTGGCCGCGCCGGAGCGGCTGCGCTATAAGGTGCTGTACCGCGAACGCTTTGTCTGCGCGATGCGGATCGGCCATCCCGTTTTGCGGGAAACGTGGGATGCGGACACGTTTTGCCGCCCGAGTTATGTGCTGGGTTCGTTTTTCGGCGGCGTTTTTACCGGTGCGGCAGATGAGACGATCGCGCGGATGGGGCTGCGGCGCAATGTGGCGGTGTCGGTGCAGAGTTTTGCGCAGATTCCCGCCATTCTGCGCCAAAGCGATTTGCTGGCCGTGGTGCCTTCGCGTTTGGTGCGGGGCGAAGAGGGACTGGAAGTGCGCGAAGTGCCGTTTGCGATGGACGGATACGACGAGCTTTTGGTGTGGCACGAACGCAGCCATGCCGATCCGGCGCACCGCTGGCTGCGGGAGCGGCTGGCGGAAGCGGCGGAGGAGGGCGGGGACGCGCAAAAGGCCGTCTGAAACGGTGTCCGGACGGCCTCGGAGCTGCGGGGCGGTTTAGAGATCGAGATGGGAAGAAATGATTTTGCCGTCGGCGGCATTGACGCGCACTTCGTGTTTCTGTGCGCCGTTTACGGTTTCCACTTCGTACACGGGCCGGCCGCGCTTGTATTTCAGTTCCGCATCTTTGGCTTTACCGCCTGTTTCCGCCTCGGCGGCGGCGATGGCCTGTTTCAGCGACACGGCCACATTCGGCACGGGGCGGCGCGGTTTGCTGTCGTAGTCGGGGCGGCTGTCGATGATGCTGCCTGTGGCCGCATCGACAAACACTTCCTGCTGTGCCGTGCCGTCGGCAATCTCAACCTTATAGTAGCTGCGGCCGTGTTTGTAGCGGAAATCCACTTCCACAGGCTGCCCTTTGGTTTTGGCGGCGGCATAGTCCACCGCTTGTGCCGCGCTGATTTTCGCCTGGGCGAAAGCGGCCTGTTTGCCGGCAGGCGCAGCGTCTGCGCTATAGGCCTCGCAGGGGGCGGCGGGTGCGCCGGGGCAGGTTTGGGACGGGCCGGCGAAAGCCGAGCCCGCACAGGCGGCGGCCAAGACGGCGGCGATGAATTTTGGGTTACGCTTAAAAATGTTTGGGGCTTTCATCATGCTTCCTTTCGGCAGATAAAGTCGGACGGGTGTGCGGAGGGATAAAATCAGCGGTCGCGCCGTTCTTTGATGATTTTCAAATCGGGATAAGACAGCAGGATCTCGTATTCGCGGCCGTTTTTATAGGCTTCCACTTCCAAAACGGGTTTGCCCCAATGGTCGTCGGCTTCGATTTGGTGTATCTGGTAGCCGCGTTTTTCCAGTATTTTGACGGCGGCTTCCCGTTTTTGTCCGAAGGCCGGATCGCTGTAAACCTGCTGTTCGATGCGGTCGTCGGCAGTGGCGGCGGCGGCGGCGGCGGCGGTCAGGATGGTGAAGATGAATTTTTTCATGATGGTTTCCTTTGATGAAATTAACGGATTTCTCGGCTTCGGGAAGTTTGTCCCTTGCGATGGAGCGCATTAAACCAAAGCAAGATTAAGCGAATCTTAAAGTAGGAAAATTTCTGCGGCCTATTTTGCAATACAATGTTTTTAAAATATATTTAAATCAAACGGAGCAAGCGTGCGCATACTTTTGATCGAAGACGACCCGCATATCGGCGACGGCATAGCCGCCGGTTTGAACAAGCTGGGCATGGCGGCCGACTGGTTTTCAGACGGCCTCGAAGGGCTGGCCGCCGCTTCCGCCGCTCCTTACGATGCCGCAGTCTTGGATTTGGGCCTGCCCAATATCGACGGCATGGACATTCTGCAACGCTGGCGCGCCGGCGGCATCGCCATACCCGTGCTGATTCTGACCGCCCGCGACGCGCTGCCCGACCGTCTGGCCGGCCTGAACGGCGGCGCGGACGATTATTTGTGCAAACCTTTTGCGCTGGAAGAACTCGCCGCGCGGCTGAACGTCTTGGTGCGGCGTAGCCGCGGGCGTGCCGACAGCATCCTGCAATTCGGGCGGCTCACGCTCGATACCGCCGCCAAAACCGCCGCGCTCGACGGCAGGGTTTTGGATTTGACCGCCCGCGAATGGCGGCTGCTCGAAATGCTGGTGTCCAAGCCGGCGCACATCGTCAGCCGCGCCCAAATCGAAGACAAACTCTACGGCTGGGATCAGGAAGTGGACAGCAACGCGGTGGAAGTGCACATCCACAACCTGCGCAAAAAAATCGGCGCATCGGCCATCAAAACCAAGCGCGGCTTGGGCTATATGCTGGGCGACGCGCCGTGAACACCGTTTGAGGCCGTCTGAAAAGCGCGGGGCGGCGCACGCGCTCCCTGACGCAGCCGCACTTTCTGCTACTCCGTTTCCCAACCTGCCGACCGAAGAAAAACCATGAACTGCTGGCAAATCCTGAACATCGCCCCCACCAACGACGAACGCGCCGTCAAACGCGCCTACGCCGGGCTGCTGAAAACCACCCGCCCCGACGACGACGCGGCGGCCTACCAGCGGCTGCGCCAAGCCTTTGAAGACGCACTGGCCGCCGCCCCCTATGTCGGCGCGGACGAAGAAGACGGCGACGCTTGGATGTTTGACGAATGGGACGAAGCAGAAGAAACGGCGTATCCGGACGAAGCGGAACAGGCACAAAGGCCGTCTGAAAACGGGGAAGCGTTTGAAAACGCGGCATACGGCTTTTCAGACGGCCACGCAAGCGAACTTTGCACCGCCGATGAATTTATCGCCCGCCTCCACCACATCCACCGCCTTGCCGACGGGCGCGGCCTGCTGAAACTGTGGCCGCAGCTTGCCGCACAGCTTGCCGCCCTAAACGAAGAAGAAGAACGCGCCCGCGCCGCCGCCCATCTGGCAGAGTGGCTGGAACGCCCGCACGGCCTGCCGAAAAAGCTGCAAACCCTGTGGCGCAAAGAATGCCGCATGGCGGGACTGGACATCAGGCCGTCTGAAAACGAAACGGGCGGCAGCGGTAACAGTGTTTCCGACGGCTTCGACACGCAATACCAAGCCATCGCCGCCCAACTCGAAGCGTGGTATGAAGCGGGCGGGCTTTCCATGCTGATGCGCCGCCGCAGGCAGACCTTTGCCTTTTTCAACGCATTTGCGCCCGAAGAGTGCGAACGGCTCGAACAGGAAACCTTCCGCTTCCTGCTGCGCCACCAGCTGGCCGACAGCCCGCTGCGGCAGCATTGGCGCGAATACTTCCGCCGGCGTGCCGCCGGACAAAGCAGCGTTTCCCCCGAATACGGCGCACAAGCAGGTGCGGCGGGGTTTGCGCAGGCAACGCAATATCTGCACGAATACGGCGGGAACGGCGGTTTTGATGCAGGCGGCGATCCCCTTGCCTTTGCCGAACGCTGTTATGCCGTCGGCGGCAGCAATGCGCTGGCGCAAAGCTGGCCGACGCTGCACGAAATACTCGACGGCCTGCCGTTGGGCGCGGCGCAGGAGCTGTCGCCGCAGTTTGCAGACTTTCTGCGCCTACGCAACATCATCCATCCGCTGCTGTGGCTGCAGTGGGCGGACTATTTCCACTGGGACGAAGACGTACACGGGCGCATCATCACGCCCGCAGAAACGCAGCAGCTCACGCACTACCGCCGTCTCGCCCGCCTGACGGGCGGAGACGGCGGCGCGGACTTGGCCGGATTTCCCGTTTCAGACGGCCTTGCGGCAACGCCGTCCCCGCATGATGCGGAGGGCGGCACCGAAAGCCCGCGCTACACCCGCGCCTTCGACCGCTTCCTCGGCAGCAGCCCCGGCTTCTGGCGCAGATTCCGCGCCGTCTGCGCCGTGATGGTGGTGTGGCCGGAGCTTTCCGGAGAAACCGACGAAGACGAACGCGCCGCGCTGGCCGTTTTCCGCCCCGCGCTTGCCCGCCTGCTCGAATGGGGCGGCGAATGGCGCGGCGCGTGGCTCATCGTCATGGTCTCCGCCTTCCTGACTTTCGGCGTGTGGGGCTATTCCGTCGGAGAGAGCGAGCCTGCCGGTATCCAACTGCTGTTTGCCGGCCTGGCTGCCGCCGCCGTCGCGTTGGCCGCCTCTGCGGCTTATATGCTCGGACTGGGCGCACTTTTCTATGTCCCGCTGCTCGGCCGCTTCCTTTCCGACAAATGGTCGGCGGTGAAATACAGCGCGAAAGCCGCGCCCGTCTATCTGTTTACCCTGCCGGCCCTCTTTGCCGTCCTGCTGCCGTTTTCCGAACGCTACGGCGAAGGCACGCCCGCAGAGTTTCTCCTCTTCTGCGTCCTTGCGGCCGGCTGGACGTATTATTTCCTCTTTTTCAGCGACAAAAACGGCAAAAACGACAATATCAACTGGATACTGGCCAATCTGCCGCTTACCGGCCTCGGCTTATGGATTGCCAAAACCGATGGCGGACTACCCGCCCAAGCCGCCTGCATCCTCTGGTTTAACGCCGCGCTGTATCTGCTGTTTGCCCATATGGCGCACTATGCCCGCGCCGTCCGCTTTATCCGCCGCGCCGCCTGTTTTCAGACGGCCTCCCTGCCGCTGCGCCCCTTTGCCGCCCTGGCCGCCGGCGTATTGTGGATATTGCTGCTGCCCGCCCACGCAGCCCGTGCCGCCATCGCAGGGCAGTACGGCCTCATCTTTGAAACCGCCGCCGCCGCGCTGATTCTGCTGCTGTTCCTGCCCGAAAGCGTCCCACAGCTCGGCCTGCTGCTTTATCCCGCCCTGCTGCTCGTCGTGTGGCTGCGGACGCTGGCATCGGCACTGATACTGCGCCTGCTGGAAAAAAGCCCCGCCCCCTATTAAAAGCAAGAAGCCGTCTGCCAAGCGAAACCGCGTTTTCAGGCGGCCTGTTGCGCCATTGGAAAGCCCCCGTCCGATTCCGTATAATCCGCCCTCCGAAAACACATTGCGACACAGGAAAACAAAAAATGGATTACCGATACATCGTGGTCGAAGGATCGATCGGCAGCGGCAAATCCGAGCTGGCGCGGCGGCTGGCCGCATATTTTGACGCGCTGTATCTCACCGAAAGCCCCGAAACCAACCCCTTTTTGGAGCTTTTTTACCAAAACGCCGCCAACCACGGCCTCGCCGCCGAACTGCATTTCCTGCTGCGCCGTGCCAAAGCCATTGAAATCATCAACGCCGAAGAAGCCAAAAACGGCCGCGTCGTCGCCGATTTCCTGCTGGAAAAAGACAAAATTTTCGTTCCCGTCGTCCTCGACGACAACGAAAACGCCAACGAACAAACCCTGTTTTGGGAAACCAAGCACAAAATCATGCCCGAAATGCCCGTACCCGACCTGGTTATCTACCTGCAAACCGGCGACACGGCGGCAGGAAAACGCCCGCGCACACACGGCGGCGGCGCACCCCACCTCTTCCCCGAAGGCTACCTCGGCCGCATCAACGAAGAATACCGCCGCTTCTTCCACCTCTACGACAACGCCCCCCTGCTCATTGCCAACAACGACGAAATGGACTTCACCGACAACGACGACCACTTCGAGCTGCTGCTGCGCACCATCAGCCATATGCAGGGCAACCGCCACTACCTGAACCTGAAAGACATCTGAAAACCCCGTCCCGACGGCACGGCGATACACACAGGCCGTCTGAAAACTTCCCGCACCACACCGAGAAACCCCACATGATCACCGTAAACACACTCAAAAAAATGAAAGCCGCAGGCGAAAAAGCCGTCATGCTCACCGCCTACGAAGCCTCCTTCGCCGCCCTGATGGAAGAAGCCGGAGTCGAAATCCTCCTTGTCGGCGACTCGCTGGGCATGACCGTGCAGGGACGCGCCTCCACCCTGCCCGTTACCCTCGACGAAATGTGCTACCACACCGCCGCCGTCGCACGCGGTGCGAAAAACGCCATGATAGTTGCCGACCTCCCCTTCGGCTCCTATCAGGAAAGCAAAGAGCAGGCCTTCGCCTCCGCCGCCCGCCTGATGGCCGCCGGCGCACACATGGTCAAACTGGAAGGCGGCGTATGGATGGCCGAAACCACCCGCTTCCTGCAACTGCGCGGCATCCCCGTCTGCGCCCACATCGGCCTCACCCCCCAATCCGTCCACGCCTTCGGCGGCTACAAAGTACAGGGCAAAACCGACGGCGGCGCGGCACTGAGGGCCGACGCGCAGGCACACGACGAAGCCGGCGCGGCCATGATCCTGATGGAATGCGTCCCCGCCGCCCTCGGCAAAGCCGTAACCCAAGCCGTGTCCGCCCCCACCATCGGCATCGGCGCGGGCGCGGACTGCGACGGACAAGTTCTCGTCATGCACGATATGCTCGGCATCTTCCCCGGCCGCACCGCCCGCTTCGTCAGAAACTTCATGGAAGGCCAAACCAGCATACAGGCCGCCGTGGCCGCCTACGTCCAAGCCGTAAAAAACCAAACCTTCCCCGCCGCCGAACACAGCTTCTGAGCAGACACGGCGCGTGCGGGAATCCCCAAGCGTTCCGCTCGACGGCGTACCCGTTTGCCAAACAAAAGGCCGTCTGAAAACCGTATTTCAGGTTTCAGACGGCCTTCGTTCGTGCAGCAAAAACGCCTGCGTGGCAAGCGACATCCTATGGACAAACCGCGCTGTGTTTGTTTTTTGTCAACGGAAAATACCATTTTCTGTGAGTTCAAACTGGATACGGTGCGATTGCTTTTAAGGCCTTCAAGAGAATATGCTTTTGATATAAAAGGATATTCTTATGGTTATTTTGACAGTTGTCTCTACAAAAGGGGGAACGGGTAAAACAACGCTGACGGCGGCTCTGGCTGCGGTGCTGGCGGATATGGGGTTCAGGGTGCTGATGGTTGATACCGACACGCAGGCATCTTTGAGCAAATACTATCCGCTGCACCGCCGCGCGCCCAATGGCACAGTTGAACTGCTGCTGGGCAAAAACGACGAAGCGTCCATAAATCAGCAGCGGAACGGGCGGTAATTGCGAGTACAAAAACAGGAAGGGTTTTCTTTGGGTACTCTTTTTTATTTTACAATTAGTTATCTTCATTTTTTCTGCCTTATACCTAGTTATGGCCCCTTAATATTCCCGATCAACCTCCCGAAACCGCTTCATTTCCTTCACTTCATGTTTACGCGCCTGATTCCCACCCCCCAGCGCATACCAATCCACATGGCGCGTGCAATACATCACCGCAAACAACACCGCAAACAGCAAGCAAGAGCCCACCAGCAAGTTATACTGCTGCATCCGCAACAAAACAAACATCATCGCATACGCCAAACACAGCAATCCCACCATCGCATAAACCCCGCCGCTGTTTTTCAATACAAACCGCAAATACCACCACAGCAAGCCGATACACGCCACCGCGCCCAACACATAAGCCGCCACAAACCCAATATGCTCCGCAAACGACAACAGCAACAAATAAAACACAGACAACGCCGAGCCAACCAACAAATACTGCATCGGATGAATGCGCCAATCCTGCAAAATCTCACTCAAAAAAAACGCACTAAACACCATAATCACCAACACCATCCCATACTTCATACTGCGGATAATCATCTGATAATCCAGCGAACTCAACAGCGCACTCGAATCATAATAATCCCGCTGCACCGCCAAATCATGTATCAGCATCAACACAACCGCAAACACCACACACAAGCCCAAAATACTCCACAACTTACTAGCCATCATCAAACTCCGATAACGCAACCCGTTTTCAGGCTGCCTAAATTGAACACACAGCCATTATGCAAAACAAACATCAAAAAACAGTAAACAAGTTATCAAGAATTTATGAAAATTACGTTGTACGCTAAAATCCCAGCCCAGCCCATTGAGGCAGCCTGAAACCCACCCCAACCCCAATCCACCACGCCACCATGCCCCACATCCTCATCCTAGAAGACGAAGCCGAAATCGCCGAAATCATCGCCATCAGCCTCACGCGCGACCACCACACCAGCCAAATCGCCCCCACCGCCCAAATCGCCAGCCAACACCTAGCGATTGAACGCTACGACCTACTCCTGCTAGACGTAGGACTGCCCGACATCAACGGCTTTGACTACCTCAAAATCCTACGCAGCCAACACCCCAGCCTGCCCGTCATCATGCTCACCGCCCAAGACGAAGAAACCGACCGCATACTCGGGCTGGAACTGGGCGCAGACGACTACATCGGCAAACCATTCAGCCCACGCGAACTCAACGCCCGCATCAAAGCCCTGCTGCGCCGCAGCCACAACCCAAACAGGCCGTCTGAAAACCAAAACAACCCGTTTTCATCCCACCCCCAAGCCCAGCCGCAATGGCAAGACGACACCCAAGCCCACTGCATCCGCCACCAAGGGCAAGCCCTGCCGCTCACCTTGGGCGAATACCGCCTACTACGCACCCTAATCGCCCATCCCCAGCGCGTTTACACCCGAGCCGAACTGCTCACCGCCATGTATGGCAGCAACCACCCATCCGACCCCCACACCATCAACAGCCACATCCGTGCCCTACGCCAAAAACTCCGCAACGCCCAAATAGACCCCAACTGCATACACACCCACCACGGCATCGGATACAGCTTCCAATGAGCAAATATTTCAAAAACATCAGCCTGCGCCTATTTTTCATCCTACTGGGCATCAGCACCCTGCTTACCGCCCACGCATGGCTCAACCAAAGCCCGCACATCCAATACCACATCGCCGCCACCCTTATCCTACTCATCAGCCTAGCCTACTGGCTCGCCCGCAGCATCAACCGCATCCGCCACTACGCCGAAGCCATGGCAGCCAACCACCCCGCCCCCCAGCCCCAATTTGGCGACAGCTATCTCTACCGACTCGTCCACGCCATCACCCAACTACGCCACGAACTCAACCACCGCCAACACATAGAAAACTACATTCTCGGGCTCACCCACGAACTCAAAACCCCGCTCACCGCCCAAGCCGCCGCCCTAGAACTGCTGCAAGACAGCCCACTCACCCCCGAGCAACACCAACTAGTCGCCCGCATCATCCGCAACACCCAAAACCAACAACAACTCATCGCCAAATTATTAGAACTCGCCCGACTGGAAAACAGCGACCACCTAAGCACCACCCAAGCCACCCCCCTCGCCCCCCTTTGCCAACAAATTCTCCAAGACAACCAACCCATCGCCCAAGCCAAACAGCTCGCCCTGCAACTCAACACAACATCCAACCCCGTCCTGCAAGGCGACCCCATGCTCCTGCGCCAAGCCATCAACAACCTACTCGCCAACGCCCTAGATTTCGCCACCCCGCACACCACCATCCACATCAGCCTAAGCCCCAACGCCCTGCACATCGACAACCAAGGCGACCCAATCCCCGACTACGCCCTAGCCAAAATCCCCCAACGCTTCTACTCCCTGCCACGCGCCAACGGCAGGCGCAGCAGCGGATTAGGGCTCAACTTCGTTGCCGAAATCATGCGCCTGCACGGCGGCAAACTCGTCTTGCAAAACCAAGCCAACGGCGTGCGCGCCAGCCTAATCTTTGCCCCAGCAAGCAAACCATAAACCCAAGCCATCACACATACAAAGGCAGCCTGACGACACACGGCCGTACCCGCCGCGCACCACCGCGGCCGCGATGTGCATCTGCTGCAAGCGGAATAAAAGGTTCACGCCGACAGTCGTTTTACTGTCCCGATGCAGCCGTTAAACATTATGCCTATTCGTGGGTGCACGGCATTGTTCCAATCCTTTTACCAACCCTGTGGGAATACGCTTCTTCACAAGTTTGATGCAGAAAAGGTGTCCGATGCGGAAGCCCCGTTCAGACAACAGCCCGATCCGGCTGTCAAATGCCACTTTGATGCGGACTGCGGCGAACAAATCCGCCGCAACACCGAGTTATACGGCTTTCCGACCTGGTACGAATGGCGCATCTGCCACTGGGAAACCAAATGGAACACTTGCCATCGGCATACCGGCACGCTTTCCGATGCGGAAACGTCCCTTTTTTAAACGGAAGAGGCCGTCTGAAATTTCAGACGGCCTCTTCGGACGGCCTTCGGCAGGGGCTTAGAGCAGGAACAGGCTGCCGATGAGGGTGGCGATGAAGTAGGCGGTGTATGACAGGACGGAGGCCAGGGGGAGGATGAGGTATCCGAGGATGCCTGTGATTAATAGGATGAGGATGACCCATGTGCCGTAACGGGCGGTTTTTTGAAACTGTACCGACCATTTGGCGGGCAGGAAGGTGTCGATGAAGCGGCCGCCGTCGAAGGGGAGGATGGGCAGGGCGTTGAGGACAAACAGGATGGCGTTGAAGGAGATGCCGTAGCCGGCCATGCCGGAGAGGGGTTCGCGGAAGGATGCGGGAACGATGGGAACGAGCGAGAGCAGCAGGCCCCAGCAGTACATCATCAGCAAATTGGCCAGCAGGCCGGCGGCGGAAATGCTGCGGATGCCGAGGCGGATGTTGCGCAGGTTGCGGCTGTTGACAGGGACGGGTTTGGCCCAGCCGAAGAGGAAGGGTGCGCCAGTCAGGATGAGGATGGCGGGGACGATGATGGTACCCAAAATGTCGATGTGGACGATGGGATTGAGGCTCAGGCGGCCGAACTTTTCGGCGGTGTTGTCGCCCCAGTAGCGGGCGGCGTAGGCGCGGGCGGCTTCGGAGAGGGTGATGGCCAGCAGTATGGGGGCGATCATTAGCAGGATTTGGGCGGGATCAAACTTCATGTTTTGCTTTCGTTTTTGTGTCGGGCGGGGTGGGAGGATGTTTCCGCTTGTGCGGGGCGGTGTGTTTGCAAGGCGGTGTGCCGCAGGAAAAACCCGTTTTCAGACGGCCTGGTAAATCGCCAGCAGGGCAAGGGCGTTGTTGGCCATGTGGATGGCGATGGGGTAGCGGATGTCGCGGAAATGCAGGTAGGCAGCGGCGAGTACCAGCCCCATCAGGCCGTAAACGGCAAGCGGTGCGTACCCCAGGCCGTGCATCACGGCAAACAGCAGGGCGGATACGGCTGCGGCTGCGGCTTGGCCTGCTGGGTGTTCGAGAAGGCGGCCGAACATGCCGATCAGCACGCCGCGAAACAGCCATTCTTCCATCAGCGGGGCGACAAGTACGACATCGGCGACGAATACGGCAGCGGGAAGGTTGTCTTTCCAATGCAGCAGGGCGAGCTGGTTTTCCGTTTCAAGCGGTGTGCCGAACAGGGCGTTCATGGCGGGCAGGCCGTATTGGGCGACAAGCAGCATCAGGGCCAGATACATGGCCGCCCAGCCGGCTTTGTGCCGCAGCGGCATTTCGCGTGCTTCGAGAAAGCAGCCGTTGGCAAAGCGTACGGAGCGGTAGAGGTGGTAGAACACGGACAGTACGGCGCAAACGGCAACGGCGAAGATGACGCTTTGATAGAGTGCGGCGGTGTCGCTGATTTGTCCGGCTTCTTTATTGATGCGTACAAACATAAACACCAGCACCGGAATGGCGTTTAGCAGAACCAATCCGCAGAAAAATTTTAGGATTTCGATAAGTTTTTGCATAGCGGGAAACAAGTAGGACGGGGTTGTGGCGGTGTTTTTTCAGACGGCCTCAAAAGCCGCAAAACGGGTTTACAGGCCGAACACGGCTTTGTCGCCGCGTCCTTCGCGCACCAGCGCGATGCCGTCGGTCATATCCACCACCGTGGTCGGGTCGGTGCCGCACCAGCCGCCGTCGATGACCAGATCCACCGAATGTTCCAGACGGTCGCGGATTTCATAAGGATCGGACAGCGGCTCGTCATCCTCCGGCAGCATCAGCGTACACGAGAGCAGCGGTTCGCCCAATTCGCGCAGCAGGGCGAGGGCGACGGCGTTGTCGGGCACACGCAGGCCGATGGTTTTGCGCTTCGGGTGCAGCGTGCGGTTGGGCACTTCTTTGGTGGCCTGCAAAATAAAGGTGTAGCTGCCCGGCGTGGCCGCTTTGAGCCGGCGGAACTGCGCGTTGTCGATTTTGGCGTAGGTGCCCAGCTCGGCCAAATCGGCGCACATCAGCGTGAGATGGTGCTTCAAATCGATTTTGCGGATGCGCAGAATCCGCTCCATCGCCTCCTTGTCGCCCAAGCGGCAGCCCAGCGCGTAGCACGAATCGGTGGGGTAGGCGGCCACGCCGCCGCCGCGTATGATTGCGGCCGCCTGGCGGATCAGGCGGTCTTGCGGATTGTCGGGATGGATAGCGAAAAACTGCGCCATGGCAGGCTCCTCAAATAGGCCGTCTGAAAAATCGGCTCAAACACGGCTGGATGGAAAAAGGCGGCAATGATACCCTAAGGCGTGCCGGCAATCAGCCTTGCGGCGGCATTTCCGCTAAAAATACCCGCCGCAAGCGTCGGCAAACCGCCACGCAGAGCCGATAACGGCACATACCGCGCCATTTCAAACAAAAGGAAAACCCATGTCCCGCAAGAGAGCCCTCATCCTAGCCGCCCTTCTTCCCCTCGCCGCCCACGCGCAAAACGGCGCGGCCGCCTCCGAACCCGTTTACCGCTGGGCAAGCCCCGTGAAGGAAGATGCCAACCTCTACCAAATCGACGACAAACTCTACCGCAGCGAGCAGCTTACCCGCGCCGACGCGCCGCACATCAAGCATCTGGGCATCAAAAGCGTCGTCAACCTGCGCTATTTCGACCGCGACGACAACCACACCGAGCTGGCCGGCAGCGGAGCCGAGCTGTTCAACCGCCCCCTGCTGACCTGGCGCATCACGCCCAAGCACATCGCCCAAACCCTCCACCTCATCGAACAACGCCGCCAGCACGGCCCCGTCCTCATCCACTGCTACCACGGCGCAGACCGCACCGGCCTCATCGCCGCCATGTACCGAATCGTTTACCAAGACTGGCCGATAGAAGAAGCCAAACGCGAAATGCAGCAAGGCCCCTACGGCCACCACAGCATCTGGCGCAACCTCGGCAAACTCTTCACCGAAGACAAAGTGCGCCAAGTAAAAGAAGAGCTGGCAAAACTCAAAGCACAGCAGCAGTAAAGCACAGCAAAGGCCGTCTGAAAAACACTTTTCAGACGGCCTCACACCAAGAAAGACACACCATGCCGCCCGCAGGCATGACCGAACGGCACATGGAAGAAGCGGAAGCCGTTACCCGCCGCATCTGCGCCGCCCTCGACAGCCTCAAAACCACACTTGCCTTTGGACAGAGCGGCATCACCATCCTGAATGCCGACTACGCGGAATAAAAACGGCAAACCCGCCGCAGGCTTGCCGCCCACGCAGCGCACGTCCCGATTCTCCGCCGTATGGCGTACCGTCCAAGCAGAGTACCCGCCCGATTTGCACCGTAGGGTGTGTCGCCAAAGCGACGCACGCGTTTTGTGCCATAGCAAGCCGAGAGGCCGTCTGAAAACCCAAGCCGCGTGCGTGGCTGTGCCGCACACCCTACACAGGCCGTTAGCGTCAAACCAAGCAAGAGGCCGTCTGAAAACGCAGTTTCTTCCGAAACCCGTTTTTCAGACGGCCTGTTTGTATATCTGTTTGTATATTTAGACCGCCATAGGCGTGCCGCTCACGCAGTACCCGCGAGTAGGGTGTATCGCCAAAGCGACGCACGCGTTTTACGACATATTAAATGCAGAGGCCGTCTGAAAACGGGCTTTCGCCGAAGCATTCCGAATGCGGCCTTTGCGGCCGCAGGGCGGGGTTTAGGTTTGCGGCGGGATAACCAGCATCGGGATGACTATCGGCCATTTGTCCACCTTTTCGGGAATTTTCTGTCGGAAAATTTCTTCTCCTTCGTCGCGGTAGCGTACGGCAAATGCGGCGGCAAAGGCTCGGGCGCGGTTGATGCCGTCTCCTTCCAGCTCGGGCAGGGCGGTTTTCTTGGCGGTTTGGGCGACAACGGTATCGCCAGCCAGAAACTGATAACGTCCGCAGCTGCGGCGTATTGCCAATTCTTGGCCGGGCTGCAAACGGGCGGCGGCTTCCAGCTTGTGGCGGATCTTGCCATACGAAGGCGGGCCGTCCGTGCAGCATTCGTCCCGAGCGATAAAGCCCACATCCAATTCGCCCAATGCCGACAATATGCGGTATTCGGTGTCCAATTGCGGCAGCGGCGCGTAATTCCGGTTTACGGTTTCGACCGAGCCGTGCGAGAGTTTTTCTATCCACAAGTGGCGGGGCGTGTTTTGAAACAGCGTCAGGGTTTCGACGGCGCGGGTCATCGCCACGTAATACAGACGCTGCTCGTCGTCGCCTGCCTTGTCCCAGCCGCCGTCCAAAATGAAAACGTGTTTGAACTCCAAGCCTTTTGCCGAGTGTGCCGTGCCGAGAAACAGGCCGTCCGAGGGGCTGTCGGTATCGTTGCCGACATATTCGTAGAGCCAGTTTTTCAAAAACGGAACCGAAAAGCCGGGGTGTCCGCCATCGGCGGGATATTCGCGGCAGAAGTCCTGTGCCATCAGGTCGAATGCCGTCTGCCATTTTGCCGACACGTTTTGCCTGCGGACGATTTCGATGAAGCGTTCTGCTGCCACGGGTGCGCTTTCTTTGGACAACTCGTCGGTCAGGCGTACAAATTCACGGCTGCGCTTGAGGCGGATGCCGCTTTTCCGCTCTTTAGACAGGAAATAGGGAATGCTGTTTTGCTCGCACCATGCCTGCACCGGTTTGAGGATGTCGTGGCCGCGTGCCAGTACGGCGGCATCGCCGTAGCCGAAGCCGCCGATGCGCCGCAGCCGTTCGAGTTCTGCCAACGCCGCCTGCGCCTGTATGTTGGCACGCTGTTTGCGGCTGCCTGCGGCGGGCAGCCTGATTACGCGCACGCGCCCCTGCCGTTCCGGGTCTTTTTCCGCCCATGTGCCGCCGTCGGGCTGCGTCTGCCGTTCCGGGTTTACGGCTATCGGGTGTTGTGCTTTCAGACGGCCTGGTATGCTCTGAATCAGGCAGTTGGCGGCGGCGACAATGTGGCGGGTGCTGCGGTAGTTGAAGGTGAGGAAGTCGGGCTGTGCCACGCCGTAGTCGTGTTGGAAGCGGTGGATGTATTCGTTGCTGGTGTGGCGGAAAGCGTAGATGTTTTGGTCGTCGTCGCCCACAGCCAGAATCGTCAGCTTGTCGTCTCCTTCCGATTGGCGGCCGGCCAGCGCGGATACCAGCCTGTATTGTTCTTCGCTGATGTCTTGGTATTCGTCTACCAGAATGTAGCGGAAGCCCGCCATGATGCGGCTGCGGGCATCGTCGGCAGCTTCTTCGGCTTGGAGGCCGTCTGAAAGCACGGCGGCGGCTTGGGTGCACCATTGTTTGAAACGGTCTGTACCGTCGTCCTGCGTTTTGTCGTCGAAGCGCACGCCCAACAGCCGCATGGCCATGCCGTCGTAAGTCAGCACGGTAACGGCGGCGGCAATGCGGCCGGCCAGCGCGAACAGGCGGCGTTTGATTTCCTGCGCGGCCAGGCGGTTGAAGGTGAGGACGATAATCGAGGCGGGGTCGGCGTGGCAGACTTTGAGCAGGTAGGCGACGCGGTGGACGATGACGCGCGTTTTACCCGAACCGGGGCCGGCCAGTACCAGACGGTTGCTGTCGTTTTTATCGGTAACGGCGGCCTGCTGCTGCTTGTTGAGGCTGTCGGCAATCTGTGCGTAGGTGGCGCGGGAAACGGGTTCTTGCAGCTCGTTCAGACGGTCTTTGAACCATTTTTCTTTGAATTGGGCTTCTTGGGTTTGGAAATAGTCGCGCACCAGTTCCAAGCCGGTGTCGATATTTTTGAGCGCGCGCAGAGCATATTCCTGCATCACATGGATTTGGAAGCGTTTTTCGCCGTAAAACACTTCCAGCGGGCGGTAGTCGCTTTTCAGATAGCGGCGTTTTTCTTCCAGTGCTTTTTTGTCCAGACGGATGGTCATGGCGTGGCGCAGGATGGTCATGCCGTGGTTGATTTTGAAGATGCCGAGCTTGTGCATAAACAGCAGGGCGCGGTTGAGCAGGATTTCGCGCCGCGCTTCGGGAATCTGCGCCGACAGCTCCAAGTCGCCGCCGATATGCCGCACCATTTCGCCGATGCCGGTTTCCACCACCACGTCTTTGGCGCGCAAATCGGTTTTGGCAGTCAGAAACGGCAGGATGCACCGGCAGATTCTGCGGCGCAGTTCGGCGTGGTTTTGCAGGTCTTCCCAGCTTTCGCTGCGGTTTTTGAAACGCACTTTCAGGATGTTGTTGCCGATGTTGCGGATGTTGAAACTGCCGCTGCTGCCCAATGTGTCGGCCGCCGCTTTGTCGTCGGCGAGCGACTCCATCATCAGCTTGATGTCGGCGGGCAGCAGTTGATCGAAACCCGCTTCGTGCATTTGGTGGCAGGCGGCGGTCAGCGAGAAGTTTTGCCAGTCGCCGCTGTCGGCTGCGGGGATTTCTTCGTGCAGAATCTGCCAGAGTTTTTCTTCCTGTGCGAGAGCCTGCGTCAGACGCTTGGCAGACGAGGCGACATTATCGGTGCGCAGGTTGACGGTCATTTTGGTATCGTTGCTCAAAATGCCCAATTTTTCCAGATCGTGCAGATGGCTGAGCAGCTCGGTAAAGCTGCACGCGGTGGCTTTGGCCAGATCGTCGGTGCTTAAAGGCGCGTCGTCTGGCGCGGCGAACACGATTTCGGCGATGGTTTGGTAGAGTTCGCGTTTGCGCTGCGGCAGATTGGCTTTTTGGATTTTTTCCACTGCCTGCGTCAGATTCAGACGGCCGGAGCGTGCGGGAAAAATGCGGGTTTGGTTTTCGCTGCGTTCCAGCATACCGGCGCGTTCGAGCCACGCCAGCACGGTTTTGACTTTGGTGTCGGCCTGCCGCTCGCCGCTGTCGAAGCTCATGTATGCTTCGGTGTCATGCAGGATTTCGCCGCCGGTTACGACCAGGTCGTCGTTGCCGGTTTTGCCGGCGTTGGCGGCATGGAGCTTCTTGAGCTTGCCGTACACCGATTTCAAATCGCGCGGCTCGATTTGGGACAAGCGGCTGATTCTGAACTGCACGTCCACATCGTTGCGGTCAAACAGCAGCACGCATTTCGCATCTTTCCGGTCGCGCCCCGCACGGCCTGCCTCTTGCAGATAGTTTTCCAGCGAGCCGGTGATTTCGGCGTGTACCACCAGCCGCACATCGGGCTTGTCCACGCCCATGCCGAAAGCGTTGGTGGCCACAATCACGCGCAGGCTGCCGTTGACAAACGCATCCTGTATTTCGGCTTTAGCGTTTTGTTGCAGGCCTGCGTGGAAATGTTTGCATGCCCAGCCCTGCTGTTCCAGATATGCGGCATATTCTTCGGCACTTTTTTTGCGTGCCACAAACACCACCGCGCCGCCTGCCTGATGATCCAATTCGCGGTGCAGCAGTTCGTCTATATGGCGGCTTTTGAGGCCGTCTGAAACTTCCAATACTTCGTAAAACAGGTTGTCGCGCTCGTTGCCGCCGATAAATTGCTTGAATTCTATGCCCAATTCTTCGCGAAAATGCTGCGTAATGTCCTGTAAAACATCGGGCTTGGCGGTGGCGGTGAAACAGCTTACCGGTGCGGTTTCGCCGTTTTCCTCCCTGCGTTTGGCAATGAATTTGGCGGCATAGAGGTAGTCGGGGCGGAAGTCGTGCCCCCATTTTGACAGGCAGTGTGCCTCGTCGAACACCCAGCCGTTGATTTGGCGGTGGGCGATGGCCCGGATAAAGCTGTTGTTGCGGAACTGCTCGGGTGCGACAAACAAAATGCCGACATCGCCCAAAGCCGTTTTGTCCAGCACGTCGGCGCGTACGGCAAGCGGCAGCATTCCGTTGAGCATGGCTGCGCCGGAAATGCCGCGCCGCTCCATGCCGTCGGCCTGATCCTTCATCAGCGACTGCAAAGGCGACACCACCACCGTCAGTCCGCCGTTGCGGTAGTAGCGGTTGATCGCGGGAAGCTGGTAGCACAGCGATTTGCCGCCGCCCGTGGGCAGCACCGCCAAAACGTGCCGCCCCTGCATTCCCGCACGGACGATGGCTTCCTGTCCGCCGTTTATGCCTTTCACGTCGCGGAATGCGGGCAGACCGAAAAAACGGTAAAGCTGTTTCTCGGGATTGAGCGTGTTGGCGCAGTAGCGGCAGCGGGTATCGCCGCAGTCGCGGTCGCGGAATTCGGCAATCAGCCGCGCCGTATCGGGGAATTGGTAGCGCACCCACGGCGCAAGCACCGAATTGCCGCCCGACACGCGCAGCCATGACAGCGCGTAGGCCAGCGGCGTGTGCAGCTCCGGCCGGAAGATGTCTTCCTTCATCAGCTTTTTGAAACGGGTTTGGCAGACTTTCAGACGGCCTGCTTCGCTGTCGTCCTGCATCATTGCCCAAATACCGTCAATCAGCCGTCGGGTGTCTTTTTCTGCGTTGCGCACGGCCGTGCCGCAGCCCTCGGGCAGCACAATCACTCCGTTTTCCGCATAAGGCAGCGCACCGTACAGGCTGCAATAAACGGCAAATTCCTCCGGCCGCCCAGCCGCCAGCTTGCCGAACGCGGCGCATTGGTCTTGAAAAAGCCGCCAGCAGGCGCGGCAGTCGGCTTCGGGGGAATTGAGTGCGGAGGAAATGATTTTGTGGTTTTTGATCAGGCGGTGGTAGGGATTTTGCGGAAACGCCAGCGGCGAGAGGCGCAGCGTGTCGATCACGGGCAGATTCAGCCAGGGAGTATCGGGCGCGGCCTTGCGCAGATAGGGCAGGTCGTGTTCGAGGATGTTGTGTCCCATCAGCAGGCGTGCGCCGTCGGCCAGATGCGCCATTTCCGCCAAAGCGGCACGCAGGCCGGCCGCAGTGCGCACCGCTTTTTCATAACCACGCTCCAAATCGGGACGGTATGCGCCGATTTTAAATACGGTTTGGGTTTTCGGATCGACTTCCAAATCAACAATCAAAACGGCGGGAACGGGTGGGGTCATGGCAGGCGGCAGTTCGGATAAGAGGCAGGAATATAGCACTAAGCGGCGAAAAAGACAGCCTGCACGGCAAGAAGCGCAAGCCCGTTTTCAGACGGCCTGTTTGTCTGTTTTCGCTCGTGCAATATTGCCCAAGCGGTGTTCGCGCCTGATTTCTCACCGTAGGGTGTGTCGCCTAAGCGACGCACGCGTTCTGCGACATATCAAATGCAGAGGTCGTCTGAAAACTACCAAGCCGCGTGCGTGGCTGCGCCACACACCCTACACAGGCCGTCTGAAAACGCGGTTTTCGGCAGAGTTTCGTTTTGGGTTTATCGTAGGGTGTGTCGCCAAAGCGACGCACGCGTTTTGTGCCATAGCAAGGCAAGAGGCCGTCTGAAAATCCCAAGCCGTGTGCGTGGCTGCGCCACACACCCTACGCAGGCCGTCTGAAAACGCGGTTTTAGGCAGAGTTTCGTTTTAGGTTTATCGTAGGGTGTGTCGCCTAAGCGACGCACGCGTTTTACGCCATATCAAGCCGAGAGGCCGTCTGAAAGGCTGTATATGGGTTTTCAGACGGCCTCTATGGTTTGGCGGGCGGCTTCCACGCCCCAGTAGGCGGCTTCTTCGAATACGGAGTAGCCGCTCATGCCGCTGTGGGCGAAGACGAGCGGGGGGCGGTTTTGCCGCAGGCGCAGCAGGGCGGGGTCGGTGAGGTAGCCGGGGCGGGGAACCGCCATGCCGTGGCCGCGTACGGTGAGGAACACGGCTTCGACGCTGCGCCAGAAGCCGCTGCCGTAGGCTTGCAGCAGGTCGTGGGCGGCGTAGTGCAGCAGGTCGCCGCTGCCGGCTTCGAGCAGGTGGCGGCGGATGTTGCGTTCGGTGTCGTGGTTGGGGGCGGTGTAGGAGGTGAAGACGGTGCGCGGCGGCTTGGCGGTGCGGATGAGTTGGTTGCCGGCGGCGACGTAGCCGAGGTGGGGGCTGCCGAAGACGACGTTGTCCCATGCGGGCCCGCTTTCCCCGCGTTCTTTCGGAAAACGGTTGAGGATGAAGTTGCCCACCAGCCACGGGGCGGTTTCAGACGGCCTCAGGCCGTATTGCGCCGCGTCGGCAACGATGTGCGCCGCGACTTCCGGCGGGATGGCGCAGATGACCTGCCGTGCGTCGGCCAGAACGGTATCGCCGTTGGCGTTGTGGCGCAGCAGGACGGACACGCGGCCGCCGCGCTTTTCGATTTTGACGGCGGACGCATCCCACGAGGCGGGGGTGTCGAAATGCCATTCGCTGCCTTGCGGCGGGGCGGCAAGCGGGCGCAGGCCGCAATGGCGGCGCAGGGCTTCGGAGAGGTGGGCGAGGCCGTCGGGCCAGGTAAGCACGGTGTCGGCGTGTTGGCCGCGTGCGCAGAAATAATGCAGGCCGGCAAAGGCGGACACGTCGGCTATGCCGCGCCCGTAGTCGTCGCGGCAGCAGTAGTCGAGATACCAGAGCAGGGTGGGGGAGCGGTAGCCTTCGTTTTGCAGCCAGCGGGCGAAGGTGAGGGTGTCGAGCCGCCGCCAGTTTCCGTCTTGCGAGGAGAGGGCGACGGGAATGGCGAAGATTTTGCGGCCGTCGCTGCCGTAGGCGGTTTTCAGACGGCCTGTGAGGGCGAAAAAGCGGCGGCTGTCGGCATCGTTTTGCGGCAGCAGGTGTTCCTGCCATTTTCCCCGGTAGAGCAGGCGTTCCTGCGGGGCGTGAACCAGGTCGGTTTCGTTGAATACGCCGTTTGCCATAATCCCCAGGTCGGCAAGCATTTGGCGCACATATGTGCTTTCCTGGGAGGGCAGGGCGAGGTAGTGCGCGCCTGTGGGGGCGGCGAGTCCCGTATGGTAGAAGCCGGCGTTGTTGCCGTTGCGCTCCAAGCCTTCGGCCAGCAGGATGTCGCGTTTGCCGTGGCGGACGAGATACCAGAGGGCGGAGAGGGCGGCTGCGCCGCTGCCGAGTATCAGGGTGTCGCAGCGGACGGTGCGGGAGGGGCGGGCGGGGAGGCCACCGTCGCGCAGGGCGTGTCCCAGCGGCAGGCCGGGGCGGCTGACGGTAACGGGGGGAAGCTGCGGCCGCCAAAGCCGCCACGAGGCGGCGGAAGCGGCGGCCATGACGGCGGAGGAGGCGAGGAATTGTCGGCGGGTAAGGGGCATGGCGGAACGGGTGTGTTTTGTTTTTAAGCAGAGGCCGTCTGAAAAACGGCTTTTGTGTTTTCAGACGGCCTCAATGCCGCCGGCGGACAGAGCCTGCGACCGCTGCGGCAAAGGCTGTTTTGCGTGCCGTGCGCGGGGGGCGGGGTGCGTTGCATATTGCGGCGCGGCAGGCGGGAAAAGGATGAGGCCGTCTGAAAACGGTTTTCAGACGGCCTCCGTGCGGGAAGGCGGCGCATTATATAGCGGAACAAAATCGGAAAGATACAAGGCCGCAGGCGGCACGGCGTATGGGACGGATTTGTCCTGCATGGTTTTTCCAATGCCTTAGGCCGCTCCCTTGCCGGACTAAGGCTTGGCGGAGGCGGCAGATTTTTTATTTTGTCCGGCCTCAGCCGTCCGCAGCGGCGGTTTCCCGTATAATCCGCGGCTTTTGTCCCCGCCCGACAGCCATGTCCGACTTGTTTTCCGCCGCCGCACTCACCGTTTCCGAACTCAATGCCGCTGCCCGCAACCTGCTGGAAGAACACCTCTCCGGCCTGTGGGTGGGCGGCGAGGTGTCCAATCTGACCCGCGCCGCCAGCGGGCATTATTATTTTTCGCTCAAAGACAGCCGCGCCCAAGTGCGCTGCGCCATGTTCAAAGGTGTGGCGCAGCGGTTTGCCGCGCTCAAAGAGGGCGACCATATCGAAGTGTGCGGCCGCATTTCCATTTACGAAGCGCGGGGCGAGTTTCAGATTACGGTGAACGAAGTGCGCCTCAAAGGCTTGGGGCGGCTTTACGAGGCCTACGAAAAGCTCAAAGCCGCTTTGCAGGCCGAAGGCTTGTTTGCCGCCGAACGCAAAAGGGTGCTGCCCGCCGACCCGCAGCGCATCGGCATTGTAACCAGCCCGGCCGCCGCCGCCCTGCGCGATGTGTGCGCCACGCTCAAACGCCGCGCCCCCGACATTCCCGTCATCCTCTATCCCGCCGCCGTGCAGGGCGCGGACAGCGCGGCGCAGCTTGCCCGTGCCGTCGGCGCGGCTTCGGAGCGCGGCGAGTGCGATGTGCTGATTGTCTGCCGTGGCGGCGGCAGTATCGAAGATTTGTGGTCGTTTAACGAAGAAGCCGTTGTCCGCGCCGTGGCTGCCTGCCGTATTCCCGTGGTCAGCGGGGTGGGGCACGAAACCGATTTCACCCTTACCGACTTTGCCGCCGACCTGCGCGCGCCCACGCCCACAGCCGCCGCCGAACTGGCCGCGCCCGACCGCGCCGCGCTGCTGCACCGCATTATTCAGGCGCACGGCCGTCTGCAAGCCGCCGTGCTGCACCGTTACCAGGATGCGGCGCAGCGTACCGACTGGTGCGCCCGCAGGCTGTGCCACCCGCGCCGCAAGCTCGATGCGCAGCGTACCCGCACGGAGGAATGCGCCGCCCGCCTGTCTGCCGCCGCCCGCACCGTCCTGCGCCTGCACGGGGAAAGGCTGTCGCGCCAAAGCCTGCTGCTGCGGCACGGCCGTCCGGACTTGGCGGCGGCGGCAGGCCGTCTGAATGCTGTTCAGACGGCCTTGACGCGCGGCACAAGCCTGCTTCTGGCGGCGAAAAAGCAGCGTTTGGAAAAACAGGCCGCCCTGCTCGAAGCCGTGTCGCCGCAGCACATTCTGGCACGCGGTTTTTCGGTAGTGAAAAACAGCCGGGGGCAGGTGGTGCGCGATGCCGCCCAGCTCAAACAGGGGCAGCGGCTGCACATTACCTTTGCCGAGGGCGCGGCCGATGTGCGCGTCAGCGGCGGCACGGCGCAGCAGGATTTGTTTGATTCGCCGTAAACCCCGCCTGCGGCGTGCCGCCGCGCCCTAAGGTTTATAATCCCCCATTTTCTTGTTTTCAGACGGCCTTACCATGACCCAGCCCACACTCCTTCTTGTCGACGGTTCTTCCTATCTCTACCGCGCCTTTCACGCGATGGCGCCGCTCACCGCGCCCGACGGCACGCCCACGGGGGCGGTGTACGGCGTGCTGAACATGCTGCGCCGCCTGCGTGCCGATTATGTGCACGAATATTGCGCGGTGGTGTTCGATGCCAAGGGCGACAATTTCCGCCACAAGATGTTTCCCGACTACAAAGCCACGCGCCCGCCCATGCCCGACGAATTGCGGCCGCAGGCGCAGATGCTGCCCGAACTGGTGCGGCTGGCGGGCTGGCCGGTGCTGGTTGTGCCCGAAGTCGAGGCCGACGACGTAATCGGCACGCTGGCGGTGCAGGGCGAAGCGGCGGGCTGGAGCGTGGTGGTGTCCACGGGCGACAAAGACATGGCGCAGCTGGTGTCGGACAAGGTTACGCTGGTAAACACCATGAAGGGCGAAACGCTGGACTGCGGCGGCGTGAAAGAAAAATTCGGCGTGCGCCCCGACCAGATCCGCGACTATCTCGCGCTGATGGGCGACAAAGTGGACAACGTGCCGGGCGTGGAAAAATGCGGCCCCAAAACCGCCGTGAAATGGCTGGAACAATACGGCACGCTGCAAGGCGTGATGGCGCACGCGGCCGAAATCAAGGGCAAAGTGGGCGAAAACCTGCAAGCCGCGCTGCCCATGCTGCCGCTTTCGTATGACTTGGTAACGATTAAAACCGATGTCGATCTGCACGCCGACCTTTCAGACGGCCTCGAAAGCCTGCGCCGCACCACGCCCAAATGGGCGCAGTTGGCGGTGGAATTCAAACGCCTGAATTTCCGCACCTGGCTCAAAGAAGCTGAGTCGCATCTGCACGAAGGCAGCGGCGATTTGTTCGGCGCGGAATACGTCGGCGAACAGGCCGCTTTGGCCGAGCAGGGGCTACCTGAAAACCGCTTGCCTGAAAATATCGGCACCGCCCCCGCGCCCGCCGCGCTCGATTACCGCGCCGTTACCACCGAAGCACAGTTTGCCGAAGTGTTGGACAAATTATCCAAAGCCGAACGCATCGGCCTCGACACCGAAACCACCGGCCTCAACCCGCTGGACGCGCAGCTCGTGGGCATCAGCATTGCCTTTGCCGCCGGCGAAGCCGTGTATATCCCGCTCGGCCACAGCCCCGCCGCCGCGCCGGAACAGCTTGGTTCGGACAGCGTGTTAGGCCGTCTGAAACCCTATCTCGAAAGCCCCGCGCTGCACAAAATCGGACAAAACCTCAAATACGACCAACACGTTTTCGCCAACTACGGCATCGCCCTCAACGGCATTGCCGGCGACGCGATGCTGGCCTCGTATATCGTCGAAAGCCATTTGGGACACGGTTTGGACGAATTGTCCGAACGCTGGCTAGGCCTGCCTGCGATTACCTACGAATCCTTGTGCGGCAAAGGCGCGAAGCAGATTTCGTTTGCCGACGTGGCGTTGGAACAGGCAGCCGAATACGCCGCCCAAGATGCCGATTTCGCCCTGCGTATCGAAAGCTGGCTGAAACAGCAGATGGATGCCAAACAGCTTGAAATGTATGAACAAATGGAGCTGCCCGTGGCGCAGGTATTGTTTGAGATGGAGCGCAACGGCGTGTTAATCGACAAAAACGAACTCGCCCGCCAAAGCCACGAACTCGGCCGCCGCCTGCTCGAACTGGAAAAACAGGCCTACGAAACCGCCGGACAGCCGTTCAACCTCAACTCGCCCAAACAGTTGCAGGAAATCCTGTTCGACAAAATGGGCATTCCCACCAAAGGCCTGAAAAAAACCGCCTCGGGCGGCGTGTCCACCAACGAAGCCGTGCTCGAACAACTCGCGCCCGACTACCCGCTGCCGAACATCATCCTGCAAAACCGCAGCCTGGCCAAACTCAAATCCACCTACACCGACAAGCTGCCCGAAATGGTCAGCCCCAAAAGCGGCCGCGTACACACCAACTACGCCCAAGCCGTCGCCATCACCGGCCGCCTCGCCAGCAACAACCCCAACCTGCAAAACATCCCCATCCGCACCGAAGAAGGCCGCCGCGTGCGCCGCGCCTTCACCGCGCCCGCAGGCAGCTTCATCGTATCGGCCGACTATTCCCAAATCGAATTGCGCATCATGGCGCACCTCTCCGGCGACAAAACCCTGCTCGAAGCCTTTAAAAACGGCGAAGACATCCACCGCCGCACCGCCGCCGAAGTGTTCGGCGTACCGCCCGAAAGCGTCAGCGCCGAACAGCGCCGCTACGCCAAAACCATCAACTTCGGCCTGATTTACGGCATGGGGCAGTACGGCCTCGCCAAATCGCTGGGCATCGACAACCTCTCGGCCAAAAACTTCATCGACCGCTATTTCGCCCGCTATCCCGGCGTGGCCGACTACATGCAGCGCACCAAAGAACAGGCCGCCGCCCAAGGCTACGTCGAAACCCTGTTCGGCCGCCGCCTCTATCTGCCCGACATCCGCGCCAAAAACGCCAACGCCCGCGCCGGCGCAGAACGCGCCGCCATCAACGCCCCCATGCAGGGCACGGCCTCCGACCTCATCAAACGCGCCATGACCGCCGTCAGCCGCTGGCTCGTTTCAGACGGCCTCAAAAGCAAACTCATCATGCAGGTGCACGACGAGCTGGTGTTGGAAGTGCCCGCAAACGAGCTGGATTTGGTGAAGCAGAAGCTGCCCGAAATCATGGCCGCCGCAGCCGGAAATGCGCTGGACGTACCGCTGGTGGCGGAAGTGGGCGTGGGGGGAAATTGGGAAGAGGCGCATTGACGGACGTTATCTGTTTTTAAACGCAGCCCCGTTGTTAGTGCGTACACTCATGCCCCAAAGGCTACCTGAAAAGCAAACACGGTTTGGGTTGCCCAACCCGACAAAAAAGCACGCACGGCTTGGCTCAGAGCCGCCGGATTAGCCAGCCCTCCGGCCTGCTGCCGATATTGAAATAAGGAATACCCATGGCACAAAACCCCCAATCGCTGAACACGCTGATTTCCACCAGCAGCACCATTGCCGGCATGGGCTTGGCTATTGTCGGCATTTTGGCCGCCAAGCAATCCATAAAATTCAGCGAAATGATTTCAGACGACTTGTTTTTGTTTTCGTCTATCGGCTTTTTGCTGGTGGTGGTGATTGGCTATCTGGCGCAGAAAAATGACGAACAGCGTTACTACGCACGCCTGGTGCGCTTGGCGGAATACCTGTTTTCGCTGTCTATGCTGCTGGTGGCAACGGCGGCGTTTGTCTTGCTGTATGCCGAAGTGTGAAGCAGGCAGCCGTATCCTGCCCAAGCAGTTTTCAGACGGCCTCTGTATAGAACGATATGAACCACGACACAGAAATCCGTCCCGCCCGCCGCCTGAGCGACCACACGGACAACGACCTTGCAGAGACATTGAAACTGACGGAAGCCGCATACAAACGGCATTTAAATAGGCACACACATGAAAACATTTGAAAAAACATGGAAAACCGCATATCGGGGCATCGAGATTGAGGTGCATAATTTTTGGAATTTTGAAAAAAGCGGCGAAACGATATACATCAACGGCAGGAAAGTGCATGGGCGCGAAGTGGCGATGGCGTCGGCCAAGCTCTCTTCTGTAGCGGGGCTGTGGTTGGAATATGAAGAAAACGGCGTAAGCATTACCGTCAAAATAGGCACCGCATGGCATCTGCTCGGCACGGCCTGCCAAATTCTCATCAACGGCAAACACCATTACGGCAACCGTGTGGTTTTGTTTGCGAAAAAGCCCGAACAGGCCGTCTGAAACGTTTTTCCTGTTTTTCAGACGGCCTCCCGTTACGGAAACACCCCATCAAACCGATTCTATCGAATACATCATCGTGGCGTCGCCCCCAAGCCTATGCCGGAAAACGCAGGACAATGCGCCGGCACAAAGCGGGCAGTATGAAACCGAATGGCTTTCAGGCTGCCTGAAAGCGAATGTGCAGGCTGCCGCAAAGCCAAAATCCCAAATGCCCCACACCGAAGCCTGCCTTTACCAGCCCCACCGACAAACCGCCCTCCGCGCCAAACTGGCCCGCGCAGGCGTTGTTTTCCAATTCGGCGTATGGCAAGCCCAGCCATACGGCGATCCCGCCGCCGGACACGCCGCCGCCCTTGCTGCCAGCGCAACCGACTAAACCTTTTTCAGGCAGCTTTTCAGACAGCATCAAGGCAGGCACAGCTTGGTTTGCCAAATGCACATAGATATGGTTCAAGACTAAATGATGATTCTGAAAAATTTACAAACCAAAGGTTATGAAGAAATTATTTGCAAAGACGGCAAAGAACATCACCAACTATTTGCCATAAAAAACAATAACAACCGTTTTTTAACTTATTACTCTTCTGTACGGCTGGATAAGTTAGACCAGGCTGAAGATTATGAAATAGAAGAAATCAATGAATTTGCCACCTTGAAATCTGCCATAAGACATATTTTGAGCAAAGGGGCAAAATTGGAGAATTTTTCAGTGTTTAAAGGCAATAAACCGATATGATCGAAGCCGAAAATAAACAAACGGAAAGACCGCAAGTGTAGATTGCCTGCTTGCCACCGAGCAGGCACCCGCCAAAATGCTTGCCGTCGATCCCGCCAGCGGCAGCGAAGCCGTGCTGTTTGACGGCGCATTACACGGCTACAACGCCATGCTGTGCGACGAATACAGTCCGGCGCAAATCGATAACCGCCCGCTGCAAGACTTGGACGGCCGGCTGTACCAAATCCGTGTCAGCGTGTTTTACAACATTGATTACGAAGAATAACGTGATGATTTCTGCGATGAAAGCGGCCGTGTCAGGCTGGCGAACGGCGGGACGATTCCGTTTGAACAATTGCAGCGCGACGGCATAGATGCGATTGGCATTGAATTGATAGATGATGCGGGCGCGGTGCGCGAAATGGTGCATGAAGAATTGGCGTAAGGCAGATAGAAAAGCAGCCTGAAAATCAGCATCAAACTATAAAGATTTTGGCTTGGCAATGCGGATATTTTGAAGGTGTCAAAAGAATTGACGAAACAAGCAGAAGAGGCCAAAAAAATGCTGGAACAAGAAGAGGCAGAATAAAAACCATGCCTGCGGCGGGCGGCTTATCCGATGCCGCCCCATTGTTTGCCCATCACTCCCACAAATCCCGCACCCATTCGTGTACCTCGCGGTCATACCAATGCTCGCCGTGGTAAACCGTGCAGGCCTCGACCAACTCCCCAAACCAATCGTGCAAATGCAGACGGTTATGGCGGGCAACGCGCTCGTCAATCTGCGCCTGCCGCCCTTTGTTAAACGGCTTGTCTGCCAACTCTTGCAATTCATGCGGATAGGCCTGCCCCAAATGGCTGTGCCATGCCGTATTGCCGGCGGCTGCGCCCAGCCAGTCCCGCAGATACGGCATCTTTGCCGCATACGGCACATCGGGCAGCGCGTCCAACTTTTCCAACCAAAATTCATCACGCGCCACAATATCGGGCAAATTCAATTTTTGCGCCAATTGCCAATGCGAAAGAGCCGCCCTGCGCGCTTCGCGCCGCCATTGCTGGTACGCGGCCAAAATGCGCTGTTGCAGAGATCGGTAGTCGCGTTCCATTTTCTGCCATGCCTGCCCGCTTCGGCGCGGCGGCACGGGGCGGCGGTCGCCAATATTGTCGCAGGGGCGGCGGCATTGCGGACACAGCACGGCAGGCTCGTTCACGCGGGCACATTTGCTGCGCGTGGTTTTGATGCGGCAGGCAAAGCAGACAAAGGCAACGGTAACGGGGGGATGGCGGTAGCGGTAAATGGTCATGCGGTTTTTCCATTCGGTTGGCAAGCAGGCAGCCTGAAAGCGGTATTTTAATGGTTTGCACCAGGTAAGGTCAGGATAAGTCGCAGACCTATTGGAACAAGGCTCAAGAGAGCTGGATAAAACAGATTCTTGCATGACGTTTTGCAAGGCCCCTCCCATTATCGTCCGACATTCTGTTTGCGTTTTTCAGACGGCCTTTTCTCTGTTTTCGCCCGCCGTAGGGTGTGTGGCACAGCCACGCACGCGTTTGAACCATTCGAATGCAGAGGCCGTCTGAAACCTTCAAACCGCGTGCGTGGCTGTGCCACACACCCTACATAGGACGTTAGCGTGCAAGCAAGAGGCCGTCTGAAAATACGGTTTTCAGACGGCCTTTTGGTTTTCCGAAACCGCATTTGTGCACTGACGAAACTTCCGGCAACCGTTTCCGTCGAACCGTAATCCGCAAAGTCCGTTTGCAGACGGCTTTTGCTGTTAAAGTAGGGTGTGCCGTCCCTGCGGTGCACGCGTTTGAACCATTCGAATGCAGAGGCCGTCTGAAACCTTCAAACCGCGTGCGTGGCTGTGCCACACACCCTACATAGGACGTTAGCGTGCAAGCAAGAGGCCGTCTGCGGCACAGAGCCGGAAAACACAACCTGCCTGAAATCACGCGCAGCAAGCGGATTTCAGGCAGGTTTTTGTGCGGTTCGGGGATGCAGACGGCGGAATCAGCGGGCGGCGGGCTGCCCGTGATGGCGTACAAACAGCAGGCGGGTGTGGTCGTATGCCCAGTTGAACACATAGGTATAGGCCATCACGGCGAGGGTGATGCCGATGTCGGTAACAAAGGCCTGCACCAGCGTCAAATCGAGCATGTAGGCAAGTATCGGCGTGGTCAGCAGCACCAGGCCGCCTTCAAACAGCAGGGTATGTACCAGTCGGATGCGCGGGCCGCGCAGTTCGCGCCGGCCTTTGACGATGCGGTCAAACAGGATATTGAACACGAAATTCCACAGCATACTGGCGGTAATCACCGCCAACATAGCCCCCGAAACCGCGCCTATGCGGTGGTCGGTAAACGCCAGCAGCACCAGCGCGGCAAAAGCTACCGATGAAATTTCATACAGAACGGAATGGAAAATACGTTCGTAAATGCCCATAAAAACAGTAAAGTAGTCTGAAACGCAGCCATCATACCACCGGCCGTGGCGGAAAAACAGCCGTAGCGGCGCGGGAGGGCGGGCTGCGGCGGGATGGCCGGCAAATCAGGCTGCGGAACACCAAAGGCGTTTTGTGGGGCATGATTTTGAACCGTCATGGGTTTGTGCAGTACGGTAAGGTGTGTCTGTCTGCTGCGGTTGCTGAAAGAAAGGCCGTCTGAAAATATTTTTTATTTTCAGACGGCCTCACGCTTTTGATATGCCGTCTGAAAGGCCTTGCAATCAAAAACCGTTTTGCTGCCGCATCTTATCCATCGGCATTTTCCTCCCGTCTTGTCCTGTTTTTACAAATGTAATACCATAACAAAACAAGCAGACATTTTGTTGCTCTGTTTGCCGTATTGTGTTGTGTCCGATTACTTTATTCAGGAAGAAAAAATGAAAAAATCCCTCCTTGCCGCGCTGCTGTGTACCGCCGCCTTTGCGCAGGCGCATGAAGTTTGGGTGAACGCGCCCGCCGAGCTGTCTTCCGCCGACGTTTTGAACGCCGAGCTGGCATACAGCCACAATTTCCCCCATGCCGAAAAAATCCCCGCCGACCGCGAACATATTTTCGTGCCGCTGACGCTGACCACGCCGAAAGGGACCACCACGGCGATGAAGCGGCAGGGGGAAAACTACCAATACACCGCAGGCCGTCTGAAAAAAGGCAGCTATATTGTCGGCGCGATGTACAAGCCGACTTTCTGGTCGAAAGACGCGGCGGGCAAATGGGCGCAGAAAAGCCTGTCCGAACGGCCGGAGGCGGTGTATTGCGAACAGAGCCGGATGTTCGGCAAGAGCATTGTGATTGTCGACGGCGCGGTTGATCAGGCCGCCATCAGCCGCCCCATCGGGCAAACCCTTGAAATCGTGCCGCTGGACAATCCGAATGCCGCCAAAGAGGGCGCGCTGTTTCCGGTGCAGATTCTGTATCAGGGCGAGCCTCTGGCCGGCGCAACGGTTACCGCCACCGCCGACACCATTGTTGCGCGCGACATCGAAGCCGCCCACGACCACCGCGAGCCGCAGGCCTTTTCCGGCAAAACCGACAAGCAGGGCAAAGTCAATATCCTGCCGCTGGCCGAAGGGCTGTGGAAAGTGAAAGTGGTACACAAAACCCCGTTTGGCGACAGCAAAGTCTGCGGCGAATCGGCTGCCTATTCCACGCTGATTATTCCGATCGGCAGCGAACGTGCCAACACCGAAGCGCACCACCACCACCATCACCACCATTAAGCGCGTAGCAAGCGTGCAGGAAATGACAAGAGGCCGTCTGAAAATGTTTTTCAGACGGCCTCTTGTGTGTTTGGCGGAAAATGCGCGGATGGGCTGGGTTTTGCCGCACATCGTTTATCCGCATCCGTTTATTTGCCCGCTTCCCCTTTGAGTCCGGCGCAGATGGCGGCGAAGGCGGAGCGGTGTTCCGGGCCGATATAGGGTTTGAGCAGGCTGAGGTTGCGCAGTACGCCGAGGTGTTTGGTGTCTGCGGCGGGCTTGCCGCTGCGGCGGACGGAGCCGTGCAGGTCGAACCAGTATTTGGTGATAATCCACATATTGAGGGCGAGGTTTTGCAGGTCTTCCTTGTCGGCGCGCAAAATGCCGATGGCGGCCAGGTGTTCGAGATAGTGCAGGACGAGGGGGGAGGCTTTGGCGCGGGTAAATTCGTTGTAGTCGCCCAAAAGTTCGGCATTGCGCGAGAGCAGGGCGTTGGTGTCGCTGAACAGGAAGCGGTAGTCCCACATGATGTCGAAGATGCCGTTGAGGTAGGCGGCTACGTCGGCGAGGCTTTGCGGTGCGTCGGCTTCGCGTATCCAGGCCATCATGCTGCCGCTGTAACGGTGGTGGAGTTGGAGGATGATTTCGTCTTTGTTGCGGAAGTGGTAGTAGAGGTTGCCCGGGCTGATGCCGAGATGGGCGGCGATGTGGTTGGTGGTGGTGGCGCGTTCGCTTTCTTCGTTGAAGAGCTTGAGCGCGGCATCGAGTATGCGGTTGTAGGTGTTGCCCCGGGTTTCTTTGGCCATGCTTGTTCCTTTGTTTTTAAACAGCGCAAAATAAAAAAATCTGCGGCCTTGTGTCTTTTCTGTGTTGTCTCGCGATTTTAAGTGTTTGAGGCCGTCTGAACGTGCTTTTCAGACGGCCTGCCGTGTGTCTGCGTTTACTCGGTTTGTGCGGTACTCATCAGCCGCAGTGCCTGCAAACGGCCTTCGTTTTCCCGATAGCGGGCCAGGCCGATAAAGCGGCCGCTTTGGCTGTAAACACGCAGGGGGCTGTCGGCGCGGACACTGCCCGCAAACTGCGGACATTGGCCGCAGCGCAGCATTTCGGCGGCGCGGCCGTCCAAAACCAGTTCGGGCAGGTGGCGTACCAGCACGTCGCAGGGCAGCAGCAGCGCGTCGCGTTCCGCTTCGCCGAGTGCGGCCAAATCTTCGAGCGTGTGGCTTTGGGCAAGGGTGAAACCGGCGGTTGCGGTGCGGCGCAAGGCGGTGAGGTGGGCGAACGTGCCGAGCTGCTTGGCGATGTCTTCGCAGAGGGTGCGGATGTAGGTGCCTTTGCTGCAACGCACGCGGATGACGGCTTCGGGCGCGGCAAAGCGTTCGGTTTCAATCGAATAAACCGTGATGTCGCGCGGCTTGCGTTCGATCACAATGCCTTTGCGGGCGTATTCGTAAAGCGGCTTGCCTTCGTGTTTGAGCGCGGAAAACATCGGCGGCACCTGGCGGATGGAGCCTGTCAGCGCGGCGCAGGCCGTCTGAAATTCGGCTTCGGCAATGTCGGCGCGGCCGGTGGCGACGATTTCGCCTTCGGCATCGCCGGTGCTGCTGGCCTCGCCGAATTTGAGCGTGGCAGTGTAGGCTTTGTCGGCATCGAGCAGGTATTGGGCGAATTTGGCCGCCTCGCCGAAGCACACGGGCAAAAGCCCTGTGGCCAGCGGGTCGAGTACGCCGGTGTGCCCCGCCTTTTCGGCACGGTAGAGGCGGCGGGCTTTCTGCAAGGTGGTGTTGCTGGACAGGCCGGCGGGTTTGTCGAGCAGGAGTACGCCGTGTACCGGGCGTTTGGCAGGTTTGGCAGTCATGGCTTGGGTCGGAACAGGAGAAAGAGGGCGGGAAGCAGCGGCAGCAGCCACCATGCGGACGGCAGCAGGATGACGGCTGCGGGGATGGCAAGCGGCCATTCGGGCACGGTTTTCTTGATCAGAAAACGGGCGGGATACGCGCTGCCGCTTTCAAAGCGGTACGCGCCTTTTTTCAGACGGCCGTAATACAGCAGGGTTTCCCTGCCGCCGCTGCGGGCAAAGGAAGCGTGGAATAGGGCGGACAGCAGGTTTTTTCTGCTGCCTGCGGTGTCGGCCAGCGCGAACGGCGGCGCGGCGGCGGGTGCGGAAGGAGCGTGCAGCCAAACGGAATACCAGCCGCTTTTTTCCACGGAAAACGCCAAGCCGCTGCAGCCTGCGGGAAGGATGGCTGCGGTGCGGGCGCGGCGCAGGTTTGCCGCGTAAAAAACGCAGTAAAGAATGAGGCAGATGCTGGCAATCAGATGAATCGGCATGGCGTTTTCTTGTTGTGAGGCCGTCTGAAAAAGGAAAAACGGTTTTCAGACGGCCTGTTTGCAGTTTGCGCTGCGCAAGCCCCGTACGCTTGTTTTACAGGGGTTTCCGCCGTATTGAGGCCGTCTGAAAAGCGGGTTTTAAAATAAAAAACGCATTTTCAGACGGCCTTTGCGGCGTTTAGGGCAGGCAGCGTTTGGGCTTTTTGCTGTAACAGTCGGCCGAGCCTATGCCTATGCTCCAATAGTTGTTGCCTTTGGGCAGCTCGAGGGCGAGCAGCTCGGCTTCGTGCGGGTATTCGGCCATCATCTGGCGGATTTCGTCTTCGTAGGTTTCGCGCCAGATGGCGGTGTTGATGCCGCAGAAGCGGTAGGAATAGGGCGCGTCGCCGGTGATTTTCGCCGTGCCGTTGTGCCGCGCCAAAAGGGTGTAGAGGCCGTCCGCATGCAGGGAGAACGGGTCCTGCCCGTAGATTTCCACGCTGTTGCCGCTTTGCAGGAAAGGGCCTTCGGGTATGTCGAAAAAATCAACTATGCCCTGTGCGTCGAAATACACATGGCAGTCTAGCGTTTCGTAATAAAAGGCGTGGTCGTTGCTGCTGCACGGCTCGCCCAGCAGCGAGAGCGCGGCTTCTTTACGGCAGCCGAAATCCAAACGGCCTCTGCCGGCAACTTCCAGCCCTTCGAGCGGGTGCAGGATAAGGTGTGCCATCGGTTTAGTCTTCCACAGGTTTTTCGGCAGCCACTTGGTCTATCAGGCCGGAAATGCTCATGCCGCGTTCGAGCGACTGGTCGTATTTGAAATGCAGCTCGGGCGTTTTGAACAGCTTGATGCGTTTGGCCAATTCGCTGCGCAGATGGCCTTTGGCGTGTTCCAGGGCTTCTTCGGTAACGGCACGGGTTGCATCGTCGAGTACGGTGTAAAACACGGTGGCGTGGCTGTAATCGCGCGTTACCTCCACTTCGTTGATGGTGATGAAGCCCGCGCGCGGGTCTTTCAGACCGGTGCGCACAAGCTCGGCCAGCTCGCGCATGATTTGCTCTCTGACGCGGTCTTGGCGGGCGCAGCCCCTGCGGTTTTTGTTCATTTGGTAGTCCTCGGAAAAGCGGGTGGCAAGTCGGGGCGCATTATAGCCCAATTGCCGTATAATGCCCGCTTTGCGTTGCCAGGCCGTCTGAAAACCCGTATGAAGATTCTGTTTGCCTTCCTGTATCTGATACAGCTTCTGCCGTTTTCCATGATTCAGAAAACAGGCCGTATGCTGGGCTTGGCAGCCTACTGGCTGGTTGCGCCGCGCCGCCGCATCGGCCGCACCAATCTGCAAAAATGTTTTCCAGAATGGAGCGCGGACAAGCGCGAAGCGGTACTCAAAGCACATTTCAAACACATGGGCATTCTCGTGGCGGAATACGGCCTGTATTGGTACGGCAATGCAGGCCGTCTGAAAAAGCTGGTGCGCTGCCGCGACAAACATTATCTCGACGAAGCACTATCGGCAGGAGAAAAAGTCATCCTGCTCTATCCGCATTTCACCGCATTCGAACTGGCCGTGTACGCACTCAACCAAGACGTGCCGCTGATCAGCATGTATTCCCACCAGAAAAACGCCGCACTCGACGCGCAAATCCTCAAAGGCCGGCACCGTTACGGCAACGTTTTCCTTATCGGACGCACCGAAGGCCTGCGCGCCATCATCAAACAGCTTAAAAAAAGCCATGCCCCGTTTCTCTATCTGCCCGACCAGGATTTCGGGCGCAAAGATTCGGTATTTGTCCGCTTCTTCGGTATACAGACGGCCACCATCGCCGGCTTGAGCCGCATTGCCGCACTAACCGGCGCAAAAGTCATCCCCGCCATCCCGACGCGGCACGCCGACGGCACGGTGGAACTGCGTTTCTATCCGGCATGGGAAAATTTCCCCACCGGCAATCCGACGGACGACGCACAGCGCATGAACGATTTTATCGAAGAGCGCGTGCGCGAACAGCCCGAGCAGTATTACTGGCTGCACAAACGCTTTAAAACCCGCCCCGAAGGCGAAGCCGGGTTTTACTGACAGCCGTCCCGATGCATAAAACCGTTGCAGACATACCGGCACGCAGCAAGATGCGTTTTCAGACGGCCTCCGATAATTCGGGTACAATCGCGCCCCGCTTGAAATCAGAAAGTTTGAAAGACTATGTGGAATAAAAAATGGGTGGTCGGCAACTGGAAAATGAACGGCTGCCTGCAAGAAAACGCCACACTGCTGTCCGCAATCTGTGCCTTGCCGCCGCAGGAAAACGTCTGCATCGGCATCGCCCCGCCCGCCGTTTATCTGCAACAGGTGCGCAACGCCGTGCAAAACGCCCCGTACAACCGCATCCTTACCTGCGCCCAAGATGTCAGCCGCTTCCCCGGCACCGGCGCATACACCGGCGAAGTCTCCGCCGGAATGCTGAAAGACACAGGCGTAGAAATGGTTTTGGTCGGACACTCCGAGCGCAGTATGTATTTTAGTGAAAACAACGAAATACGCAGACAGAAAATCCAAAACGTCCTTGATGCCGGACTCATCCCGCTGCTGTGCGTCGGCGAAAACCTGCAAGAGCGCGAAAGCGGCAATGAGGAAAATACAGTCGCCCGCCAATTGTCGGTGTTGAAAGGCTTGGCAAGCGATACTTTCGCCGTCGCCTACGAGCCGGTTTGGGCAATCGGTACGGGAAAAGTAGCAAATAAAGAACAAATTGCACAAATGCACCGCTTTATTTACAACGAAGTCTTGTCATACGGCAATCAAGGTGCTAATATCCGCATTCTTTATGGCGGAAGCGTGAACGAAACAAACGCTGCGGAAATATTGTCCGTATCGTATGTTGACGGCGCACTCGTAGGCGGAGCTTCACTTTCCTGCGAAAAATTTTCCGCCATTATCCGATCTGCAGAACAAGCCTGAATTTATGGAAGCATTTAAAACCCTGATTATGATTTTGAACGGTTTTGCCGGATTAGCCATTATCCTGCTCGTTCTCATGCAGCACGGAAAAGGTGCGGATGCAGGTGCTTCGTTTGCCAGCGGCAGCGGTAGTGCGCAAGGCGTATTCGGTTCTGCCGGTAGCGGAAACTTCCTTAGTCGCAGCACTTATATTGTAGCGGCGGTGTTTTTCGCGAGCTGCCTGGCTCTCACTTATATATACAGCCATTCTGGCAAACATAAGCTGGATTTCAGCAACGTACAGCAAAGCAGCCAAACAAAAACACAGCCTGCCGGGTCTGACAGTTCCGGTGAAGTGAAAAAATAAAGCAGTCTTTCTGCCGACATGGTGAAATTGGTAGACACGCTATCTTGAGGGGGTAGTGATCCTAGATCGTGCGAGTTCAAGTCTCGCTGTCGGCACCAACATGAAAAAACAGCCCGATTTTTCGGGCTGTTTTTTTGTCCGTACCAGCCTGTTTGCCTATCCGCAGATAATAAGGCCGTCTGAAACGCTGTTTCAGACGGCCTTTCAGTAAAGCAGTAAAAGAAAAGGGCTTGGAAGTGTTTGGAAATGGCCGCTATGCACCAGTTTCAGCCTGTTTGGACAATACGGCCCGCTTTTGGATGGGCAGGTGCGGACAGGTGGTGGGACAAAATAAAAAATCTACGGCGTTGCTACGTCTTGCCATATTGTCTGCGTCTTGCTGTTTTGTATCTTTATCTGTTTTATTCCGCTATATATATATATATATATACGGATGGAATGGTATGCCGTTTGACGAATGATGCAGGTTGGCTCCTGCGTTTTACCCCAGCCGTTGTCTCATTTGTTCAAACAGGCATACGGTGGCGGCCATGGCGACATTGAGGGATTCGGTTGCGCCGGACATGGGGATTTTGACCGTATGCGTTGCGGCGTTTCCGGCGGCAGGAGTAATGCCTCCGCCTTCGTTGCCGAACAGCCAGGCGCACGGTTGGCGCAGGTTGATACGGTAGAGGCTGATGCTGTTTTCGGCAAGGGTGGTGGCGAATAGGGGGGATTCGTAGCTTTGCCGCCATGCTTTCAGGTCGGCGGCGGGATAGAGGCGCAGCAGAAAGTGTGCGCCCATGGCGGAACGGAGCACTTTCGGCGACCAGAGATCGGCGCAGCCTGTGTCTGCAATAATTTGGTATATGCCTGCCGCCGCCGCGCTGCGTAGGATGGTGCCGATGTTGCCCGGGTCTTGGATGTGTTCGAGCACTACGCAGTCGCCGCTTTGCGGCGGGGCGGCGGTTTCCGGGATGCCGGTCAGGCTGAGGATGCTGCCGCCGTCGGCAAGGGCGGAGGCTTTGGCGAGCAGGCGGTCTTCGACGGCGGTGGTGTGTGCCGGCGGTATCCGTGAAAGCAGATTCTGTATTTCGGGTTTGTCCAAACAGCTTTGTGCGAGGTAAACCTGTTGCGGCTGTGTGCCGGTTTGCAGCAGCGCGTCAAGCAGATGTGTGCCTTCGAGAACGGTCTGGCGGCATTCGCGGCGGTATTTGGCGGATGTGCCGAGTTTGGCGAGGTGTTTGAGTTGGCTGTTGTGGGGCGAGATGATTTGTTTCATGGCGGTAGGACGGGAGGCCGTCTGAAAATAGGGGAGGCCGGTTGGGGCTAATGCCGCTTTGCAGAAGGCATAATGCGGTTGTGGAGCTGTTGGCAAGGGTTTCAGACGGCCTGTCGTCCGCTGCGGCCACCTGCATTGTTCCAACAGGGTTGGTCGGCACGATGCGTCGTCTGCCACGTATGGATGATTGCGTGAGCGGGTCTGAAATGGCGCGAAATGGCTTGGATGATAAAGGACATTTTGTGATTTCAGGCTGCCTTAATTGCCAAAGGCAGCCTGAAAGTCCATTTAAAAGCATTGTTCTTTAAATTTTGCAAACAGTTTCGGGCAAATGCGTTTCATGCTTTCGGGGTCTTCATCGCTCCATTCAAATTCCATTTGAGGAATTTCGGTACGGAAGGCGGTGTATTCGTACAACTCGCCGCCAAATTTTTCTGCAAACACATCGTTTGCCACGGCAGCAATGGCTTCAAATTCATAGTAATCATTGTCTGCGGTTACAAACGGATAATCCGCCAAGCTATCGGGCTTGGCTAAGGCAGTCTGAAAAACCGCTTCGCCGCGCGATACCAGCCAATAGCGGAAATAATCAAAGCCATCGTCCGAGCAGCCGCCGCACATCAAATACGCCGCGCACCACAAATCTTGGCGGTAAGAAAACCAATGCAGCTGGTAAAAGCGGTTTTCAAAAGCGGCGATTTCCTGCCGGTCCAATGCCATAAGCGCATCGGTCAGTGCGGCAACTTGCGCGTCTTGCTGCTCATCGCCGTATTCGTGTGCGGCTTCGGCTTCGGCAAGCGATTGGTTGATGATTTGCCAAAAGCGGGCTTCGTCCATCAGTTCGGATACGGAGTGAAATACATTCATCTTTTTGCTCTTTGTGCTTGGATGGTCAGGGCTGCCTGAATATCAGTCTTCGTTATCGGAATATCCATCGGGGTCGTATGGCTCAAATGGTATCTCGCCCTTTCGGCAAACCGCCAAGTAGCCGCCGTTTTCAGGCTGCCCGGGTTGCGGTGTGTAAAAATCAGACAGCTGGTCTGTATCTGCTTGCTTTTGAATAGGCCGGTGCATGGAAAGATACATAAACGGGCTATGTTGCGGGAAGTTAAGGTTCAGGCCGTCTGAAAACGGGTTTTCAGACGGCCTTTCGGTTGAGTTTTTATTCTTCCGTACCGTTTTCCGCTGCACCGGTTTCGTCCTCGATAGAGATGTCTTCCGGCTCTTCGGCCACGCGCTCGAGGCTGACGAGCTGTTCGCCCTCGTCGAGATTAATCAGGCGCACGCCTTGCGCGGCGCGGCCGGTTTCGCGGATTTGTCCGACTTTGGTACGGATGAGTACGCCGCCGCTGGTAATCAGCATCAAATCGTCGCTTTCGCTCACCAGGGTTGCGGCCACCAAATCGCCGTTGCGCTCGCCGGTATTGATGGCAATATTGCCTTGTCCGCCTTTGTTTTTGCGGCTGTAATCGGCAATCGGGGTGCGTTTGCCGTAGCCGTTGGCGGTGGCGGTAAGCACTTGCAGGGTTTCGTCTCCGGCACGTTCCGGCGCAAAGGTAATCAGGCTGACGATGCGGCCGCCGGCGGGCAGACGCATACCGCGCAGGCCGCCGCTGCCGCGTCCGCTCGGGCGCACGCCGTGTTTGCCGCTGATAACGGCGGTGTCGCCGCCCTCTTCGTTTTCGTCGTCGGATGGGCTGTCTGAAACGTCGTGATCGTTTTCGCCATCGGCATCTTCGGCTTCGTCGCTGCCGGTTTTTTCCCAATATTCGTTAAAGCGGATGGCTTTGCCGAGATTGGAAAACAGCATGATGTCGTCTGCGCCGCCGGTTTGCGCCACGCCGACCAGGCAGTCGCCATCTTTGAGCGCGATGGCTTTGATGCCTTGGCTGCGCACGTTTTTAAATGCGGAAAGCTGCACTTTTTTCACCATGCCCTGCGCGGTGGCGAAGAAGACGTATTGGTCTTCGGGGAATTCGCGCACGGCCAAGATTGCGCTGACTTTTTCGTTTTCTTCCAATTGGATAACGTTGTTAATCGGCCGGCCACGGCTGTTGCGGCCGCCTTCGGGCAGCTTGTACACTTTAATCCAGTGGCATTTGCCGAGATTGGTGAAGCACATCAGGTAATCGTGGGTGTTGGCGACAAACAGGCTTTCGATAAAGTCTTCGTCTTTAGTGGCGGCCGCCTGTTTGCCGCGTCCGCCGCGCCGCTGGGCTTGGTAATCGGTGGTCGGCTGGGTTTTGATGTAGCCGCCGTGGGTGAGCGTTACCACCATTTCGCGTTGCGGAATCAGGTCTTCGTCGGCAATGTCGCCGCCAAACGGGTTGATTTCGCTCTTGCGCCCGTCGCCGAAATTGGCTTTGGTTTCTTCCAATTCTTCGCGGATGATTTGTGTGATGCGTTCGGGCTTGGCGAGAATATCCAGAAAATCAATGATTTTGGCCATGATGTTTTTGTAGTCGCCTACGATTTCTTCCTGATCGAGGCCGGTGAGGTTGCGCAGGCTCATACGCAAAATTGCGTCGGCTTGGATTTCGCTCAGATAGTAGCCGTCGCTTTGCAGGCCGAGTTTGGTACTCAGGCCTTCGGGACGTGCCATGCGCAAGTCGAGATCGGTACGGCCGAGCATGTCTTCCACCAGGCTGCTGCGCCATGCACGGGCAAGCAGTTTTTCTTTGGCTTCGGGCGCGTCGGCGGATTCTTTAATCAGGCGGATCATTTCGTCGATATTCGACAACGCAACCGCCTTGCCCTCGGCAATGTGGCCTTCGTGGCGGGCTTTTTTCAGGCGGAACAGGGTGCGGCGGGTAACGACTTCGCGGCGGTGGCGCAGAAATTCGGCCAAAATCTGCTTCAGATTGAGCAGGCGCGGCTGGCCGTCGACCAGTGCCACCATATTGATGCCGAAGCTGTCTTGAAGCTGGGTGAGTTTGTAGAGCTGGTTGAGCACCACTTCGGCGTTTTCGTTGCGCTTCAATTCGATGACGACGCGCATGCCGGATTTGTCTGACTCGTCGCGCAAGTCGGACACGCCTTCCAGCGTTTTTTCGCGCACCAGTTCGCCGATTTTTTCCACCAGCTTGGCTTTGTTTACCTGATAGGGAATTTCATCGATGATGATGGTTTCGCGCTCGCCGTTTTTGCCGATTGGTTCGATATGGGTTTTGCCGCGCATCACCACGCGGCCGCGTCCGGTTTTGTAGCCTTCGCGCACGCCGGAGAGGCCGTAAATCGTGGCACCGGTGGGGAAGTCGGGGGCTTGCAGGATGTCGATGAGTTCGTCGATTTCGGTGTCCGGCGCATCCAAGAGGCGCAGACAGGCGTTGATGGTGTCGGTGAGGTTGTGCGGCGGAATATTGGTGGCCATGCCCACGGCGATGCCGGACGAGCCGTTGACCAGGAGTGCGGGAAAGCGGGTAGGCAGAACCAGCGGCTCGTGTTCGCTGCCGTCGTAGTTGGGGCCGAAGTTGACGGTTTCTTCTTCGATGTCGGCCAGCATTTCGTGGGCGATTTTGGCCATGCGGATTTCGGTGTAACGCATGGCAGCCGCGCCGTCGCCGTCCACCGAGCCGAAGTTGCCCTGTCCGTCGATTAAAACGTAGCGCATGGAAAAGGGCTGCGCCATACGCACGATGGTGTCGTATACCGCAGAATCACCGTGCGGATGGTATTTACCGATTACGTCGCCGACGATGCGCGCCGATTTTTTGTAGGCCGCGTTCCAGTTGTTTTTCAGCTCGTGCATGGCGTAGAGCACGCGGCGGTGTACGGGCTTCAATCCGTCGCGCACATCGGGCAGGGCGCGGCCGACAATCACGCTCATCGCATAATCGAGATAGCTTTTGCGCATCTCGTCTTCAAGGCTGACGGGCAGGGTTTCGAGGGCGAATTTGTGGTCGTGGCGGATGGTATCGTCGGTCATGGTGGGAGTGGCTTGCGGGAACAAAAATAAGGCGTGATTTTAACACAAAAGGCTTGCAGGCCGTCTGAAAAGCCGGATGCCGCGTTTTCAGACGGCCTGCCGCTTTGCGGATGGCGGGCGGAAATGGGGGTGCGGCTTACGGACAAATATCCCGTATGTCCGCTGCCGCATCTTTGCCGAAGTGGGGCGATTCGATGTAGGCCGCAATCTTTGCCGCTGTTTCTTGTGCGGTTTGCAGGCTGTTTTGGTTTTTCAGCGATACGAAGTGCGCATGCAGGGGAAAGGCTGCCGCGTCGGATGCGCGGATTTGTGCCTGCATATCCGTGTCCACTATGCCCGGGGCAAGGCAGACGGCGCGCAGCTTGGCATGGCCTTCCGCCGCCATGCAGCGGGCGTGGTGGTCGAGCGCGGCTTTGGTGGCACCATATACGCTCCAGCCGGCGTAGCTTTTGCGCCCCGCGCCGCTGCCGATGTGCAGGATGTCGAGCGGCACGCCCGCCGGCCGCGCCGCCAGTACTGCGTTTGCCAGCAGCAGCGGCGCGGCAATATTCAGGGACACGGAGGCAAGAATTTCAGACGGCCTCTGCCGCCCCAAAAGCGCATTGGGCGATACCGCCGCCGCATTGTTGATGAGCAGGATGTCTTCCGCGCCTGCCAGAAAATCCCGCAGCAGGCCGTCTGAAAGCAGCGCGGACAGGGCTGCGCCGTCGGACAAGTCTATCTTTACCTGCCGCAGGTTTTCAGACGGCCTCCAAGCGGCCCCGCCCCGTGCCAAGCCCAATACCTGCCGTCCCTGCCGCAGATAAAGCTGCGCCAGTGCGGCACCCAGCCCGCGCGTATGTCCGGTGATGATCAGTTTGCGCATAAAACGTCCTTTCCCGATGCGTTACAATGCGCGCCATTTTACCCGCAACGGAATCCCGCCATGTCCAAACACATCCTGCTCGGCATCAGCGGCGGCATTGCCGCCTACAAATCCTGCGAACTTGTGCGCCTGTTGAAAAAACAGGGACACGAAGTCAGCGTGGCGATGAGCCGCGCCGCCACGGAATTTGTTTCCCCGCTTACCTTTCAGGCACTCAGCGGCAATCCCGTTTTGAGCGACACGCACGAAGGCGGCGCGGGCAACGGCATGGCGCACATCAACCTCGGCCGTGCCGCCGACGTTTTCCTTATCGCTCCCGCCAGTGCCGACATCATCGCCAAAATCGCGTGCGGCATTGCCGACAACCTGCCCGCCGTGCTGGCCGCCGCCCGCAACTGCCCGCTGGCGGTTGCGCCGGCGATGAACGTGCAGATGTGGCGCAATCCCGCCAACCAAAGAAACATCGCGCAGCTTGTTGCCGACGGCATCACCGTTTTCCCGCCGGAATCGGGCGATCTGGCCTGCGGCGAAAGCGGCGAGGGGCGGATGGCCGAAGCTGCCGCCCTTGCCGATCTGCTGCCCGATTTGTGGACGGAAAAAAGCCTGCGCGGCCGCAAGGTGCTGATTACCGCCGGAGCCACCTTCGAACCCATAGACCCCGTGCGCGGCATTACCAATCTGTCCAGCGGCACCATGGGCGCGGCACTCGCCCGCGCCTGCCGCGCCGCCGGAGCGCAGGTGTCGCTCGTATACGGGCAGATGCAGGCCGCCCTGCCTGCCGGACTGTATGAAACCGTTTACGCGCCGAGTGCCGCAGCGATGTACCGCGAAGTGATGGCACGCGCGGCGGCAAGCGACGTGTTCATCGCCGTGGCCGCCGTGGCCGACTACAAAGTGAAAAACGCCGCCGCACACAAGCTGAAAAAAGACGGCGGCGGCGCACCGCCCGTTATCGAACTCGAAGAAAACCCCGACATTCTCGCCGCCGCCGCCGCCCTGCCGAATCCGCCTTTCTGCGTCGGCTTTGCCGCCGAAAGTCGCAATGTTTTGGAATACGCCCGCGCCAAGCGTTTGAAAAAAAACATTCCGCTGATTGCGGCCAACGACGTTTCCGTGGCGATGGGCGGGCGCGATACCCAAATTACCCTGATCGGGGAAGGCGGGGAAACCGTGCTGCCTGCCGGCGGCAAAGACCGTGCGGCGGCGGCGGTGGCGGCAAAAATCGCGGAGCTGCTGGACGGGAGATAGGCGGAGACCCGCGCCGCCAGATGTATAGAGGCCGTCTGAAAAAGCATATGCTGCGTTTTCAGACGGCCTTTGGTGTTTGTGCGGAATGTATGGCTTTGCGGCGGGTGTGGTTGTGGTTTGCTGCAAGGCGGGGATTTGCTGTGGCGGGGAACGCGTGCGTCGCTTTGGGCGACACCCTACTTTTGGGACAGGCCGTCTGAAAAGCATATGCTGCGTTTTCAGACGGCCTTTGGTGTTTGCGGGATGTATGGCTTTGCGGCGGATGCGGTTGTGGCTTGCTGCTGGGCGGGATTTGCTGTGTGGCGGGAAACGCGTGCGTCGCTTTGGGCGGCACACCCTACTTTTGGGGCAGGCCGTCTGAAAAGCATACGCTGCGTTTTCAGACGGCCTTTGGTGTTTGCGGGATGTATGGCTTTGCGGCGGATGCGGTTGTGGTTTACTGCCAGGAGGGATTTGCTGCGTGGCGGGGAACGCGTGCGTCGCTTTGGGCGACACACCCTACTTTTGGAAAGGCCGTCTGAAAAAGCATACGCTGCGTTTTCAGACGGCCTTTGGTGTTGGTGCGGGATGTATGGCTTGCGGCGGGTGTGGTTGTGGTTTGCTGCCAGGAGGGATTTGCTGCGTGGCGGGAAACGCGTGCGTCGCTTTGGGCGACACACCCTACTTTTGGGCAGGCCGTCTGAAAAACGGGGCGGCGGGAGCGGGCGGTTGCGGCTGCGGCAAAGCCGTGCTTTCAGACGGCCTGTCTGCCTTGCGGCCGGACGGGTCAGCTTCTGAAATAAAAGCCGTCTTTGTCTTCGCAGCGGCGTATCGGCCAGCCGTAAACCTGTTCCAAAAGCTCGGGCCGCATCACGGCTTCGGGGCTGCCGGTTTCGACGACTTTTCCTTTGTCCATCAGGATGACGTGGTCGGCATAACGCGCGGCGAGGTTGAGATCGTGCAGCACCATCACGGCGGAGGTGTCGGCTTTGCGGCCGGACAGGTGCTGCATCAGGCGGTGCTGGTGGCGGATGTCGAGGTGGTTGCACGGCTCGTCGAGCAGCAGGACGGGCGCGTCCTGCAATAGGGCGCGGATGATGTTGGCGCGTTGCTGTTCGCCGCCGGAAAGCCTGCCGATGCGTTTGCCGGCGAGTGCGGCGAGATCGAAATAGGCCAGCAGCGCGTCGGCCTGTTCGTGGTTCAGACGGCCTTTTTTGGCGTAGGCGGCCAGGCCGATGTAGCCGCGCACGCTCATGGGCATATTGTAGCGGCCGTGCTGGCCGACCCAGGCGGCTTTGCCTTGCCGCACCTGCGGCGCGGCGGGTGCGCCGTGGAGCAGGATTTCGCCTTGGCCGGTTTGGCCGATCAGGGCGCGCAGCAGGGTGGATTTGCCCGCGCCGTTGGGGCCGATGACGGCGGTCATGCTGGCGGCGGGAAAGTCGAGCGCGTCAACGGACAGCAGGGTTTTGCCTTTTACGGCGACGTGGAGCTTGCGGACTTGGAAGGTGTGCGTGGTCATGATGTGGCCGTCTGAAATTCAGCGTTGCGCGGAGCGGAGGAACAGATACAGGAAGAATGGGCCGCCGAGCAGGGCGATGACGATGCCTGCGGGCAGATCTACGGGGTAGGTGAGCCAGCGCGAGATGCCGTCTACCAGCATTAAAAACACCGCGCCGGCCCAGGCCGAAAGCGCGGTGAGGCGGCTGCGGCCGCCGCCCACGGCCTGCGCCAATACGTTGGGGATCATCATGCCGAGAAAGCCGATGATGCCCGCCAGCGACACCGCGCCGCCGGTCATCAAGGCCGCACCGACCACGGTTTGCACGCGCACGCGGCCGACCGATACGCCCATGCTGACGGCGGTGTCTTCGCCCGTCATCAGCACATCCAGCCGCCGTCCGGCCGAGAGGAGCAGGACAAAGCCCGGCAGCATACTGCCCAAGGCCAGAAGCGGCGAGGAAAAGCCGGCTTCCGACAGGCTGCCGGCCAGCCAGTTGCTCGCGCTGCGCAGGGTCATGTCGTCGGAAAGAAACAGAATCATGCTGACTGCCGCGCCGGCAAACGCGCTCAATACGAAGCCCAACACCAGCAGCCCGGGCGTGCCGCCGCCCACCAGCCGGTGTGCGGCCAGAATCAGCAGGCACACGCCCAACGCGCCGCAGAACGCGGCCACCGGCACGCTCACTGCGCCGCCGCCCAGCGCGATCACGGAAATCACACCCAAAGCCGCGCCGCCCGACGATCCGATCAGGCTCGGGTCGGCCAGCGGGTTTTCAAACAAGGCCTGCAAGGCCGCGCCCGATGCGGCCAGACCCGCGCCGACCAAGAGCGCGGTGTAAATACGCGGCAGGCGGATTTGGCGGGCGGTTTCGTCCATATTGTGCGGCCAGTCCCAGCCGCCGAAACCGATGCCGCAGCAGAACCAGACGGCGGCGGCGGTGAAGATGATGCCGATGATGAGGGGGATGGGTTTCATGGTGAGGGGTTTCGCTTGGTGGAGGTTTTCAGACGGCCTCTTGGATTTGTACGGGTGTTGCCCTGCGGCGTACACGCGTTTTTGTTTTGCGGACAGGCGCGGATTTGCTGCGTGGCGGGGAATGCGTGCGTCGCTTTGGGCGACACACCCTACCGTTGGCAGGCCGTCTGAAAACGGGGAAACGGCTTTGGCTGGGCCGAAGCGGTGTTTTCAGACGGCCTGTGCGTTTTATTTGCCCAGCGCGTTCAGCTTGCGCACGATTTGCGGTGTGTCCAGGCCGTAGCGGAACATATCGTTGGCTTTCCACAGGTAGATTTTGCCGTTTTTGGCGGCGGGGGTGGCGGCGATTTCGGGGCGGGCGGCAAATTCTTTCACGCTGCCGATCATGGCGGTGTTGTGGTCGGCGATGATGATGATGTCGGGCTTGGCGGCCGTCCATGCTTCGCGGGTCATCGGTTTGAGGCCGTCTATCATCGAGGCGGCGTTGCTGCCGCCCGCGCGGCGGATGATTTCGTCGGCGGCGGTGTTTTTGCCCGATACGATGCGGCCGTCGTAGCTGAACAGATAGCGTTTGCCGTTGGCGGGCTGCTGCTTCATGCCTGCCTGCCATTGGGCGGCGGCTTTGTCGGCTTGGGCTTGTCTGCCGATGAGCCCGCCGATGCGGCGTATGCTTTGCGGATAGGCTTCGATGCTGTCGTCGGGGGCGACGTTTACCGCGTTGATGCCGGCTTTTTTCAGGTGTTCGAAGATGCTTTCGGGCTGCGCCATCCACGAGCCGATGGCGATGTCGGGCTTGACGGCGGCTATGGGTTCGACGGTGAGGCGGCGGTGGATGCCGATGCTGGGTTTGCCTTTGAGTGCGGGGTTTTGCACGGTTTGGTCTTTGCCGACGATTTCGTCGAGCGCGCCGAGTTCGACGACTACGTCGGCCACGTCGGGGGTCAGTACGACGATGCGTTGCGCGTGGGCTTGGAGGGCGAGGGCGAGGGCGAGCATCAGGGCGAGGGCGGGGAGCTTGGTATTCACGGGTTTTTCTTTCGTCAATCCGCTTGCGCGGTATGGAAGATGTGCCGGCGGGCGGCACGGCCTGAATTGGGGCGGAGGCCGTCTGAAAACGGTATCCGCCCCGCGTGGTTTTAGAATTTGATATGTGCGCCGATGGCGAAGTTGCGGCCGCTGTCGGTGTAGGTGTCGTTGAGGGCGGAGGATTGGAGTCCGGCCACGTCGGCGTGCTGCCAGTATTTTTTGTCGCCGATGTTGTAGATGTTCGCGCTCAGTTCGACGTTTTTCACGGGTTTGTACCATACGCCTGTGTCCCATACGCCGTAGCCGGGGGTTTGGAATATGGTGCTCGAGCTGGTGCGGTTTTGTTTTGTCGCCCAGCGCAGTTTCGTACCCGCGCCCCATTTTTCCTGCGCGTAGTCGATGCCGATTACGCCGTTGAGGGGGTAGGCGGAGTCGAGCGGGCGGCCGTCGGCCTGTTTGCCGCGCATCCAGGCAACGCTTGCATTTGCCTGCCAGCCGCCGCCGATTTTGTAGGCGGCGGCGGCTTCGAGGCCGTAGGTGCGCACGCGGTCGAGGTTTTGGTATTGGTATTGCAGGATGGGGCGGCCGCCGATGATGGCGGTGCCGATGTGGGTTTGGCCGATGAAGTTTTTGTAGCGGTTGTAGAACGCGGTGAGCTGCGCTTTGGCGCGTTCGTTTTTAAACTTCATGCCCAGCTCGAAGCTGTTGGAGCGTTCGGATTTGAGGTTGGGGTTGGGCACGACGGCGTAGCCGTAGGTGGTGTTGGCGAAGGCCATGGTCGCGCTGTCGAAGGGCGGGGTGCGGAAGCCCTGCGAGTAGGTGGCAAAGCCGGTGAAGCGGCTGCCCACAGGCACGCTCAGGCGCAGGCTGGGCGTAAGGGCGGAGTCGCTGAATTTGGGCATATTGGCGGAATTGGGGTTGGCGTTGCGGTAGGCTTCGTCGACTTTGGTGTCGAGCTTGTCTTTTTCGTAACGCAGCGCGGGGGTCAGGATGATGCCGTTGCCGAAGGTGAGGCTGTCTTGGGCATAGAGGCTGAAGGTTTTGCGGCGGCTGTCGGGGAAGGTTTTGTTGGGGAAGGTGCTGCCGGCGTAGATTTTGCTGGTGGCGCCGGTGAGGTTGTCGACGGTGAGGCTGTCGCGCGGGCGGGCGGTTTCGGTGTGTTTGTATTCCGCGCCGGCTACGATGGTGTGGCGGATTGCGCCGGTTTGGAGATCCCATACGCCGCGCGAGGTGATGCCGCGTATGGTCTGCTCGAAGCCGTAGTCGGAATAGCGGGTGCTGTCGGCGGTGGTGCGGCCGCCCCTGGTGGAGACGGAGGAGGTGATGGCGTCGTCGTCGCTTTTCATTTTCTGGCGGTACAGGCTGATGTCGGCTTCTTTCAGACGGCCTTCGCCGGTGTAGCGGTAGCCTGCGGCGATGCGCTCGCGGCGGATGCGGTCGTAGGCTTCGTTGAGGGTGGTGGCGGTGGTAACGGGACCGCGCACGGAGCTGCCCAGGCCGTTGGCAAGAACGGTGTCGTTTTTGCGGCGGAAAAGCTCGTATAGGGTTTCGAAGCGGTGGTTGGCATTACCGACGCTGCCTTTGGCCAGGATGTTGTAGGCTTTGTTTTTCTGCGGGTTGGAGGCGGTGCGCGCGGTGGTGTAGCTTTCGTTTGCGCCCATGTTTTCGGTTTCGTGCCCCTGCCTGCGGGTAATCATCAGCAGGCCTTCGGCGTTTTCGTGGAAACCGGCGAAGGAGGCGGTGGCTCCGTGGCTGTTGTCGCGGCTGCGCCAGCCGTATTTGAGGCCGAAGTGGCCGCGTTTGTCGGCATCGACGAAGTCGCGCGGCGAGTAGGTAACCATATTGACCACGCCGCCGAGCGCGTCGCTGCCGTAGAGCGCGGAGTAGGGGCCTTTGACGATGTCGGTTTGTTTGAGGGTGTCGGGTTCGACCATGTCGCGGCCGGAGATGGCGCCGTTGGTGCCGCCGCCTTCGTAGGCTTCTGGGATGCGGACTCCGTCCACCATCATGAGGATGCGGTTGCCGCCGATGCCGCGTATGCTGACACCGGCATGGCCGCGCCGGTTGTTGTCGGACGGGGCTTCCACGCCCGGCTCGTAGAGGACGATGTCGTCGATATTGGACGCTGCGGCGCGGTTGAGGGTTTGGCGGCCGATAACGGATACGTTCGGCGCGGCTTTGTCGAGGGTTTGCGCGTTGCGGTCGGCGGTTACGACCACGGTTTCCAATGCGTCGGATTCGGCGGCATCGGCGGCATACAGGGCGGGGGAAAAGAGTGCGGCAACGGCGCAGGCAAGAATTTTGGGTTTCATCTTTACAAACTCGTTAAAGGATTAAAAATGGTTTGTATTTATAACGCCAAATGTTAAAACGTGCAAGTAATAATGAAAAATAATAAAGGCCGTCTGAAACTTGGTTTTCAGACGGCCTTTGTGCGGTGTGCCGGCATTTAGCGGCGGCGGTTTTTCAGGAAGCGTTCGAATTTTTCCATTGCTTCTTCAATCTGGTAGACATGGGGCAGGGTAACGATGCGGAAGTGGTCGGGGCGTATCCAGTTGAAGCCTGTGCCGTGTACCAGCAGGACTTTTTCCTGCACCAGAAGGTCATAAACAAATTCCATATCGTCTTTGATGCGGTACATTTCGGTGTCGATTTTCGGGAACATATACATCGCGCCCATCGGTTTGACGCAGCTTACGCCGGGAATCTGCGTCAGCATTTCGTAGGCTTTGTTGCGCTGTTCCAAAAGCCGCCCGCCGGGCAGGATAAATTCGTTGATGCTCTGGTAGCCGCCCAGGGCCGTCTGAATGGCGTGCTGCATGGGGGTGTTGGCGCACAGGCGCATCGAGGCGAGCATGTCGAGGCCTTCGATATAGCCTTTGGCGTGGTGTTTGGGGCCGTTGAGCAGCATCCAGCCCATGCGGAAGCCGGCCACGCGGTAGGCTTTGGAGAGGCCGTTGAAGGTAACGGTGAGCAGGTCGGGGGCGAGGGCGGCGATGTGGTGGTGTTGTGCGCCGTCGTAGAGGATTTTGTCGTAGATTTCGTCGGAAAACACCATCAGGCCGTAGCGGCGGGCGAGTTCGGCGATTTCGAGCAGGATTTCCCTGCTGTATACCGCGCCGGTGGGGTTGTTGGGGTTGATGACGACGATGGCTTTGGTTTGCGGCGTGATTTTGGCTTCGATGTCGGCGAGGTCGGGAAACCAGCCGTTTTCTTCGTCGCAGAGATAGTGGCGCACCGTGCCGCCTGCGAGTGTGGCGGCGGCCGTCCACAAGGGATAGTCGGGCGCGGGAACGAGGATTTCGTCGCCGTTGTCGAGCAGTGCCTGCATCGACAGGGTAATCAGCTCGGATACGCCGTTGCCGATATATACGTCGTTTACGGTTACGTCGCGCAGGCCTTTGGTTTGGTAATAGTGGACGATGGCTTTGCGGGCGGAATACAGCCCTTTCGAGTCGCAATAGCCCTGCGCGGTGGGCAGGTTGCGGATTACGTCCACCAAAATCTCGTCGGGCGCGTCGAAGCCGAAGGGGGCGGGGTTGCCGATGTTGAGTTTTAGGATTTTGTGGCCTTCCTCTTCGAGTTGGAGGGCTTTTTTGTGGACGGGGCCGCGTATGTCGTAGCAGACGTGGTCGAGTTTGGAGGATTTGGCGAATTGTTCCATGGGGTGTGTTCCGTAAAAAGATGTATTCGGGGCGTAAATGTACCCTGTTTGCGGGGCAATGGCAAAGGCCGTCTGAAAACCTGTTTGGCGTGTTTTCAGACGGCCTTTCTGTTCGGCGGGCGGGGTTGCCCGCCTGCGCCAAAAGCGTGTTTTCAGACGGCCTCGAAATGTTTTGCTGCCGTCTGAAAACGGGTTACCGCTCAATCTGCGATACGTCGCGCACCGCGCCTTTGTCGGCGGAGGTGGCCATGGCGCCGTAGGCGCGCAGGGCGGCGGAAACATAACGTTCGCGGTTTTCCGGCTTCCATGCCCCGCTGCCTTTGGCTTCCATTTCGGCACGGCGGCGGGCGAGTTCTTCGTCGGAGATTTTCAGGTTGATGCTGCGGTTGGGGATGTCGATTTCGACGGTGTCAAACTCGCGCACCAGGCCGATTGCGCCGCCTTCGGCCGCTTCGGGGGAAACGTGGCCGATACTCAAGCCCGATGTGCCGCCGGAGAAGCGGCCGTCGGTTAGGAGTGCGCATTCTTTGCCCAAGCCTTTGGATTTGAGATAGCTGGTGGGATACAGCATTTCCTGCATACCGGGGCCGCCTTTGGGACCTTCGTAGCGGATGATGACGATGTCGCCGGCTGCGATTTGGTTGGCCAGAATGCTTTCGACGGCGGAGTCTTGGCTTTCAAACACGCGGGCGCGGCCGCTGAATTTGAGAATGCTGTCGTCCACGCCGGCGGTTTTGACCACGCAGCCGCGCTCGGCGATGTTGCCGAAGAGTACGGCCAGGCCGCCGTCTTGCGAATAGGCGTGTTCGACGCTGCGGATACAGCCTTTTTCCCTGTCCAAGTCCAATGTTTTCCACATACGGTTTTGCGAAAAGGCCTGCGTGGTGCGCACGCCGCCGGGCGCGGCTTTGAAACGCTCGATGGCGCGGGTGTTTTCGGGATTGGTAACGTCCCATTTTTCAATCGCGTCTTTGAGCGTGGGGGCGTGGATGGTGTACACGTCGGTGTGCAGTTTGCCTGCTTTGTCCAGCTCTTTGAGGATGGCGAAGATGCCGCCGGCGCGGTGTACGTCTTCCATATAGTAGTCGTGGTTGTTGGGCGCGGTTTTGCAAATACAGGGCACTTGGCGGCTGAGACGGTCGATGTCGGCCATTTTGAAATCAACGCCGGCTTCGTGGGCAACGGCCAAAAGGTGCAGGATGGTGTTGGTGGAGCCGCCCATGGCGATGTCCATGGTCATGGCGTTTTCAAAGGCTTTTTTGGTGGCGATGCTGCGCGGTAAAACGGATTCGTCGTTTTGCTCGTAATAGCGTTTGGTAATTTCGACAATCATGCGGCCGGCTTCGAGAAACAGCTCTTTGCGGCCGGCGTGGGTGGCCAGATAGGAGCCGTTGCCGGGCAGCGACAGGCCGAGTGCTTCGGTGAGGCAGTTCATCGAGTTGGCGGTAAACATGCCCGAACACGAGCCGCAGGTGGGGCAGGCGTTTTGTTCGATTTCGTCGACGGCGGCGTCGGAAACTTTGTCGTCGGCCGCATCAATCATCGCGTCCACCAAGTCCAAACGCCGCTCGGGCTGGATGTTGGCAATGCCCAAGACCCTGCCTGCTTCCATCGGGCCGCCGGAGACGAAAATCGTGGGAATGTTCAGGCGCATCGAGGCAATCAGCATTCCGGGGGTGATTTTGTCGCAGTTGGAAATACACACCAGCGCGTCGGCGCAATGGGCGTTGACCATGTATTCGATGGAGTCGGCAATCAGATCGCGGCTGGGCAGCGAGTAAAGCATGCCGCTGTGTCCCATGGCGATGCCGTCGTCCACGGCGATGGTGTTGAACTCTTTGGCAATCGCGCCTGCTTTTTCAATCTCGCGGGCAACGAGCTGGCCCATATTGTGCAGATGCACATGGCCGGGTACGAATTGGGTAAAGGAATTGGCAATGGCGATGATGGGCTTGCCGAAGTCGGTTTCCATTACGCCGGTGGCACGCCACAGGGCGCGCGCACCGGCCATATTGCGGCCGTGGGTGGAGGTTTTGGAGCGGTAGTCGGGCATGGTTGGTGTGTCCTTTGATTGTTGGTGTAATGAGAGGCCGTCTGAAAGCGCAGCTCCAACGAAGTGAAAACCTGTTTTCAGACGGCCTGAAAGGTGCGGCATTCTATACCAGCGGGGCAGGGCGGGAAAGCAGCGGGGGAGGCCGTCTGAAAAGCGGGTTTGGCCGTTTTCAGACGGCCTCCGTGTATATGGCGCGGCCGGGTTGTGCCGGAAAAGCGTGCGCGGCGCAAACTGACGGTATGCCGTTTTCAGACGGCCTCAATGCAGGTGTTCGTAAATTTTCTCGGCCAGGGCTTTGCTGATGCCTTCGACTTGGGCGAGGTCTTCTTTGCTGGCGGCGGCGAGGCCGCGCAGACCGCCGAAGCGGGTGAGCAGGGCTTGGCGGCGTTTGCTGCCTACGCCGGGGATTTCGCCCAGCGTGGAGGTGATGCGGGCTTTGTCGCGTTTTTTGCGGTGGCCGGTGATGGCAAAGCGGTGCGATTCGTCGCGCACGGTTTGCAGCAGGTGCAGTGCGGGGCTGTTGGGCGGCAGGCGGAAGGTTTCGCCGGTGAAGGGCAGGATGAGTTCTTCCATGCCGGCTTTGCGTTCGGGGCCTTTGGCGATGCCGACCAAGGGGATGGACAGGCCGAGTTCCTGCCACACGGATACGGCTACGCCGATTTGGCCTTTGCCGCCGTCGATGAGTACTGCGTCGGGCCATTTGACGGCTTCGCCTGCGGCTTCGGCCTGCCGCATTTTGCCGTAGCGGCGGGTGAGTACTTCGCGCATGGCGGCGTAGTCGTCGCCGGCTTTGGCGGTGGTGATGTTGTAGCGGCGGTATTGTGCGGGTTGGATGTTGTGTTCGTCGTACACGACGCAGGATGCGACGGTGGCTTCGCCTTGGGTGTGGCTGATGTCGAAGCATTCGAGGCGGTTGAGGCCGTCTGAATCCATGTTGAGGATTTTGGCCAGTTCGCCGGTGCGCTGCTGCTGGCCGGTGTGTTGCAGACGGCGTTGTCCGATGGCGATGCGGGCGTTTTGTTCGGCCATGCCGAGCCATACTTTGCGCTCGCCTTTGGTTTTTTCGACGAATTGGATTTGGCGGCCGTGTTCGCCGTCCAATGCTTCGCGCAGGGCGGCGGGTATGGGGAAATTGCTGATGATGATGTCGGGCTTGGCTTTGCCGAGATAATGTTGGGCGACAAAGGCTTCGGCGTAGTCTTGGCCTTGCGGGTCGGGGTCGTTTTTGAGGTCGGGGAAAAAACTTTTGTCGCCGACGTGCCGCCCGCCGCGTATGCTCACCCAGTGTACGCAGACGAGGCCGTCTGAAACGGCCAGCGCGAGCAGGTCGATGTCGTTGGGGTTGTCGGGATTTTTGCTGTCGATAAACTGGCTGCTCTGTATGATGCCGAGGGCTTGGATTTGGTCGCGGTAACGGGCGGCCTGTTCGAATTCGAGATTTTCGGCGGCATCGTGCATTTTTTGTTGCAGCGTTTGTGTGAGTTCGGCGGTTTTGCCGTTGAGAAAAGCGGCGGCCCGGTGCACGCTGTCGCGGTAGTCTTCTTCGCTGATGTAGCCGGCGCAGGGCGCGGTGCAGCGTTTGATTTGGTAGAGCAGGCAGGGGCGGTCGCGGTTGGCGAACACGCTGTCTTCGCAGGTGCGCAGCATGAATACTTTTTGCAGAATCTGGATGCTGTCGCGTACGGCGCTGCTGTTGGGATAGGGGCCGAAGTATTGGTTGGGCTTTTTGAGCGTGCCGCGATAGTAGGCCATGCGGGGGAAGGTGTGGCCGCTGAGCATGAGGTAGGGATAGCTTTTGTCGTCGCGAAACAGGATGTTGTATTTGGGAGCGAGGGATTTGATGAAGTTGTTTTCGAGGATTAACGCTTCGGCTTCGGAGCGGGTAACGGTGGTTACGATGTGGTGTATCTGCTTCACCATCAGCGCGATGCGCGGCGAATGGTCGTTTTTCTGGAAATAGCCCGACACGCGCCGTTTGAGATTGACTGCTTTGCCGACGTACAGCACATTGCCCGCTTTGTCGAAAAAGCGGTATACGCCGGGCAGCAGCGGCAGGTTTTTGAGGAAGGTCGGAATATCGAAATCGGGCTGCATCATCGGGTGGGCGGTGGGCGGGACGGGTGTGGCGGTGCGGCGGCTGTGTTTTCAGACGGCCTGCGCCGGCATTACAGGCGTGCGGCCAGGGCTTGGGCGGCGGCGGTTTTGCTTTCGCCGTCGGCGGTGTCCGCGCCCTGCGGGTTGAGCGGCGACCAGCGCGGGCGGCCGCGGGCTTTTTGCAGCTCGGGCGGCAGCTTGGACGGCGGCCACGGAGTGCGGCCGCTTTGCAGGCGGACGGGGCTTTGCGCCGCGTGGCCGCGCGTTTGCAGGGCGGCGAGCAGGTCGAGGGCGCGGGCGGCGAGCAGGGTAAGGGTTTCGGGCGCGGCGGTCAGAATCTGCCTGCCGCTGATTTTGTCGGACAAATCGTTCACATTGGGCAGTACGCCGCCGATCAGGCTGCCGATGGCGGTGCCCATGCCGAGCGATCCGCCGAGGGTGGCGAGGTCGAAGCCGAGGCCGATGAGTGCGCCCGCTGCCGCGCCCGTACCGGTGCGGATGCCGTATTCTTTCAGCGTGCCGCTGTCGAAGGGGTCTTGGTTTTGCGTGTGCAGCACCCATTGCGCGCTTTCCACGCCGTCGGTGTAGAAGCGGTAGAGGTGCAGGAGTTTTTGGTGCAGACGCTGTTCAAGGGCGCGTACGGCCTGCTGCATTTCTTCCGTCAGCGGCGCGGTGTCTTCGTTTTCTCCTGCTTCGCGGCGGCAGGCGGCGGCTTCGATAAGGAAGAGGGCGACCGCGTCTTTGGCTTCGCTGCCGAGCCGCTGCCATTCGCGGCTGCGGGCGGCGGTCAGCCTGTCGAGGATGCTGCCGTCGGACAGCATGGTGGCAAGGTTTTGCCACAGGCGGATTTCGCCGTCGAAATCGAAGGCAACGGTGTCGAAGCTGCTGCAAACGTGCAGGTTGCGCCGCGCGAGCATGGCGATCCACGCAGACAGATCCTGCCCTGCGGTGAAGTTGAACACGGGCATCACCGGTTTGGCACACCAAGACAAGACGGTCAGTTCGTCTTTGTATTTTTCCAGCACCGGCTCGCGTGCGTCGATGACGTAAAGGGCGGCATCGCTGTGCAGGAGCTGGCGCAGGACTTTCGCTTCCTGGTTGAATTCTGCGGCGGCGGCGGGGGAGGTGAGGAATTGTTGCAGGCGTTCGATGCCGTCGCTGCGGACGGAGGTGTGCGTTTCCAGCCAGTCGAGCACGCCGCCCGCGTCTTCGAGGCCGGGCGTGTCGTGGAGGAGGACGAGGGTGTCCGCGCCGTCGTTTACGGCGGAACGTTCGACGTGGCGGGTGGTGGAGGGGGCGTTTTGCACGTCGCCGAAAGCGGCATCGCGCAGCAGGGTGCGCATGAGCGAGGTTTTGCCGGTGTTGGTGTGGCCGACGACGGCGAGGCTGAGTGCGGTGGATTCGGACATGGCGCGGGGCGTGGTTTATTTTCCGGACACTTGCTCCGCAGCAGAGGAAAGTCCCTGCGAGAGCGATTGCAGCATGGCTTCGTAGCCGTCGCCCTGCTGCGGCGTTTCGGCACGGAAGCGGCGGCTGCCGTCGGCGCGGCGGACATAGCCTTCGACCAGCGTGCTGCCGCGGTAGGTGCCCTGGAAGGCTTCCAGATAGACGGTAAGCGACTGCGCCGCGCTGCTTTGGTGGGACGGAACGAAATAATGCCGCGCCGAACCTGCGCGGTTGAATTCGTTGGCAAAACGGGCGGCTGCGGCCTGTTCGAGCGGCTGCGCCCACAGATGGCTGCGGGCGTGGTTCAGTTGCAGCGCGTCGGTCTGGTAGGTCAGGCCGCCCTTATCCAGCGGCGCGGCAAGGACGACGCGTACGGCGATTTCGCTTTTGCCCTGTGTGTGTTCGGGCATTTGGAAACGGCTGTCGGGCAGGGTAAAGTAGGAAACGGGCTGGGAGGCGCAGGCGGCAAGCGCGAGAAAGGCGGCAGACAGAAGGACTTTGTTCATATTGCGGGGTTTCGGTCAAAACGGCGGGCATTATACACGAGGGATAAAAGGCAGCCCGAAGGCTTTCAGGCTGTTTTGGAGCAGCGCGTTACATGATGCAGGCTGCGGCTTGCTGCTATGGCAGCTTGGATTGTCATTTCATATCCATATAAGTGTCATGCTTAGAATAAAATTTAAGATTTTGTACAATTTCCCCTATGCTTGCTTCATTTTTTTGCAATAGTGAATTTTCTATTACGGAAACAAATTGTTGCCCATAGTAAAGGAGTTTAAGTTTATTGCTTATCACAAAATCAGAATATCCTTCCGGATTTTCATCTTCATCAATCAAATCGTCATCCAATGGTTCATCTACAAAACAATATGGGTCATCGGCTAGGTCAATAGATATGTTCTCTATAAAAATATCACGATATTCGAAGTAATCCCTGCCGTCTGAGATATTTTTCTTAGTTGCATCCACAACAAAATCTATTAAATCAAATAAACGATATTTGGTCTGGATGGCAAACGGATTCATAAAACTGTCTCCAAAGATTATTTGCAAGGATTGGCACATTTGCCTGTGCCTTTGGGAGGAGGCCGTCTGAAAACCGGCCAAGCGTTTGCGGCTTGGCCGGATGCGTTTTCAGACGGCCTCCCGATACGGAATACGGATATGGCGCGGGCTTATCCCGCACCGTGCGATTCGGGGTTGGCGAGCCACGCGCTTTGGTTTTGGCCGGTGTAAAACTCTTCCTTCCAAATCGGTACTTGGGCTTTGACGGTGTCGATGATGAAGCGGCAGGCGGCGAAGCCTGCGTCGCGGTGTCCGGCGGCCACGCCCACCCACACGGCCATGTCGCCCACTTCGAGGCGGCCGTGGCGGTGCACGCACACGGCATCGGCGATGGCAAAGCGGCGTTTGGCTTCGGCGATGACTTCGTTGCCCGCGTTGAGTGCCAGTTCGCGGTAAACGCTGTACACCAGATAATCGACGCGGCTGCCTTCGTTTTTGCGGCGCACCCAGCCTTCGAAGCAGTTGAACGCGCCGCAGTTTTCGTTGCCGAGCAGGCGCTCGCGCAGGGCGGCGGCATCGATGGGGGATTCGGTAAGGTCAAACATTTTCAGCCTCCGGCTACGGGCGGGATAAAGGCCAGTGTGTCGCCTGCTTCGAGTGTGGTGTCCCATGCGGCGAATTGGTGGTTGACGGCGCAGCGCAAACGCTCTTGCGGCAGGGTAAAGCCGTATTGCGCGGCAAGACGGGAATATACGGCGGCGGCGGTGTCGCTGTTGTCCAGGGCAACGGTTTCGCTGTCTTTGCCTGCCGCTTCGCGCAGGGCGGCGAAGTATAAAATTTGGATTTCAGCGGCTGAAGTCATGTTTGCCTCCGGTTTTGTGCAACAGGCGCACGTCTTGGATTTCGATGTCGTGGCTGAGTGCTTTGGTCATGTCGTACACGGTAAGTGCGGCTACGGTTACGGCGGTGAGGGCTTCCATTTCCACGCCGGTTTTGTGGGTAACGGCCACTTCGGCACTGATGTTCAGGCTGTATGATGCGTCGTCGTATTCGAGTTCCAACTTGCAGCGCTCCAGCATCATCGGGTGGCACATCGGTATCAGCGCGGCGGTGTTTTTGGCGGCCATGATGCCGGCGACGCGGGCGACTTCGGTAATCGCGCCTTTGGCGGTTTGGCCGTTTGCCGCCTGAATCTGCGTGTAAACTTCGGGCGGGAATACGACGCGGCCGCCTGCTACGGCCACGCGGCGGGTTACGGCTTTATCGCCGACATCGACCATGCGGCTTTTGCCTTGTTCGTCAAGATGGGTGAGGGACATGGGTTTCCTTTCGCGGCGGATGGAAAAAGTGGCGCATCATGCAGGCTTTATGCCGTGCTGGCAAGTGTGCGGCAACAGGCCGTCTGAAAACGGGAAATCCGTTTTCAGACGGCCTTTCGCGTCAGGCGTATGCGGCTTGGGAAAATGAGAGTATAAATCAGATACGAAATAGGTAGGCCGGCTACTCCTTTCGGCTAGTGCGGCTTCCGCATTAGGGCAACTGATTTTTTCACGGGGCAGGCATAGAATGGCGGTGCAGCTGTTCCGTATGGCGCAATATTCCGTGCAAAACGGTATGCGGAACGGCCGGTAGATTGGTACACAATCTGTTTATATTTAACCGCAACAAAGGAAATCGGAAATGAAATCCGAAAACTACAAACGTTATTCGGTGCTGGTGTCCAGCACGGTGTCGTTTACCGTCTGCTTTATGATCTGGCTGATGTTTGCCGTAGTGGGTGTACCGATTCAGAAACAGCTCGGACTTACCGAGGCGCAGTTCGGCATCCTTACCGCCATCCCCGTGTTGTCCGGCTCGCTGATACGCGTGCCGCTGGGCATTCTTACCGACAAATACGGCGGCCGCATCGTGCTGTTTGTGCTGATGCTGGTGAGCGTGCCGTTTATCTATCTGATGCAGTATGCCACCGCCTACTGGCATTTTTTGGCCATCGGCCTGATTATGGGCTTGGCGGGCGGCTCGTTTTCGGTGGGTACGCCCTATGTCGCCCGCTGGTTTCCCAAAGAGCAGCAGGGCTTGGCGATGGGCGTGTTCGGCGCGGGCAACGCGGGCAGCGCGGTCAACAAGCTGCTGGCTCCGGTGCTGATTAAAATGGCTCCCGCCGCAATGGTGGCGGCCGGTGCGTGGAAAATCGTGCCCAATGTGTATGCGGCGATTATGCTGTGCACCGCCATCCTGTTTTGGTTTACCAGCTATCATGATCCGAAGCACCTGGTAGATTCCAAAGTCAGCCTCAAAGAGCAGCTTTTGCTGATGAAAGACCCGGGCGTGCTGCGTTACAGCCAGTATTATTCCGTGGTATTCGGCGGCTACGTCGGCCTCGCGCTGTGGATGACGCACTACTACATCGGCGAATACGGCATGTCTTTGCAGACTGCCGCGCTGCTGGCGGCCTGCTTCTCGCTGCCGGGCGGCGTGCTGCGCGCTCTGGGCGGCTATCTTTCCGACAAGTTCGGCGCATATAAAGTTACCTGGTATGTGATGTGGGTGCTGTGGGTGTGCTTCTTTATCCTGTCCTACCCGCAGACCGACTTCGTAATCAACACCACCAAAGGCGTACAGAACTTCCATATCGGCCTGAACGTTACCCTGTTTACCGTTCTGATGTTTACCGCCGGTATCGCCATGGCGGTGGGCAAGGCTTCGGTGTTCAAATTCGTGGCCAACGATTATCCCGACAACATCGGCGCGGTATCCGGCGTGGTCGGCCTGGCCGGCGGCTTGGGCGGCTTCCTGCTGCCGATTATGTTCGGCGTGCTGCTGGACTACACCGGCATCCGCTCCACCGCCTTTATGCTGCTTTACGGCACGGTATGCGTGTCGCTGGTTTGGATGCATTTTTCGTTCAAACCGAACCGCGGGCAGTAATATGGAACAGGCAGCCTGAAAAACTGTTGCAAACGGCTTTTCGGGCTGCCCGACGTACTTTTCAGACGGCCTGCAAACCAAAGGCAGCCTGAAACACGACAGGCCGTCTGAAAGCCAAAAATATCTGATTTCAAAACCTTTTCCCCAGGAGCAACCTATGTCCCACCCCATCCAAGACTGGCGGCCGGAAGACCCCCAATTCTGGCAGACCACCGGCCGCAAAATCGCCCGGCGCAACCTGTGGATTTCCATCCCCGCGCTGTTTCTCGCCTTCGCCATGTGGCAGGTGTGGAGCGTCGCCACGCTGAACCTGCCCAACATCGGCTTCCAGTTCACCAAAAACCAGCTCTTCTGGCTCGCCGCCGTGCCCGCCCTGTCCGGCTCCACGCTGCGCGCCGTCTATTCCTTTATGGTGCCGATTTTCGGCGGCCGCCGCTGGACGGCCATCTCCACCGCCAGCCTGCTGCTGCCCGCCGTCGGCCTCGGCTTTGCCGTGCAGGACCCCACCACCAGCTACAGCACCATGATTATCCTCGCCCTGCTGTGCGGCTTCGGCGGCGGTAATTTTTCGTCCAGCATGGCCAACATCAGCTTCTTCTTCCCCCGCGCTGAAAAAGGCACGGCTCTGGGCTTGAACGCCGGCTTGGGCAACCTCGGCGTATCCGCCGTACAGTTTGTCGTCCCCCTAGTGATTACCGCAGGCGTATTCGGCGCACTCGGCGGCGACCCGCAGATTCTGGCCGACAGCGGCAAACAAGTCTGGCTGCAAAACGCCGGCTTCGTGTGGGTGCCCTTTATCCTCGCCTCCTCCATCGCCGCCTGGTTCGGCATGAACGATTTGGCCAGCGCGAAAGCCAGCTTCAAAGACCAGGCCAGCATCTTCAAACGCAAACACAACTGGCTGATGTGCATCCTCTATCTCGGCTGCTTCGGCTCATTTCTCGGTTTTTCCGCAGGCTTTCCCCTGCTCACCAAAACCCTGTTTCCCGGCATGCCCCTTTCCTACGCCTTCTTAGGCCCGCTCATCGGCGCAGCCGTGCGCCCGCTCGGCGGCTGGGTGTCCGACAAGGTCGGCGGTGCGAAAATCACCAACGTCGTCTTTACCGGCATGATTGTCGGCGTATTCGGCGTACTCGCCTTCCTGCCCGACGCATCCGGCAACGGCGGCAATTTCTGGGGCTTCTTCGCCTGCTTCATGCTGCTGTTTGCGCTGGCCGGACTGGGCAACGGCTCCACCTTTATGCAGATTCCCATCATCTTCAACATCTACCACAAAAAACGTGCCGACGCGGGCGAAACCGACCACGAAACCGCGCAGAAAGACGCCATCCGCGAAGCCGCCGCCGTTATCGGCTTCACCGCCGCCTTTGCCGGCTACGGCGGCTTTTTGATTCCCAAAAGCTACGGCACATCCATCGAAATGACCGGCAGCGTGAATGGCGCGTTATACAGCTTTATCGTGCTGTATGCCGTGTGCGCACTGATCAACTGGTGGTACTATCTGCGTAAAAACGCCGAAGCCAAATGCTGACGGCAAAGGCCGTCTGAAACCGCCGGCCCGTCCTGCCAAGCGGCTTTTCAGACGGCCTCTTTCCCGCCGTATCCCGACGGGAAAGCCCACACACAACCAACCGCAAAACCAAAGGAATCCCCATGGCACTCACCAGCGTACAAGAACTGCAAACCCTGATACACGACAAAATCGCCGCCCGCTGCCGTCTGCCCGAAACCGAAACCGTCCCCGCCGTTGCCGCCGTCGGCCGCATCCTTGCCGAAGACATCGTATCAACCGTCAACCTGCCGCCCGCCGACATCTCCGCCATGGACGGCTACGCCCTGCAATCCGCATCCGCCGCAGGCAGCGAATGGGTAGTGGCGGGCGAATCCGTGGCCGGCGGCGCGTTTTCAGGCTGTCTGCTGGACGGCGCGTGCGTACGCATCATGACCGGGGCGGTTGTTCCCGACGACTGCAATACCGTCATCGTGCAGGAAAACGTAGCCTTTTCAGACGGCATCATCCGCCTGGAAAAAGACGCGGCAGAAGGCGCGAACATCCGCCGCAAAGGCGAAGAAATCGCCGCCGGCGACACCGTCCTCACCGCCGGCCGCATCCTGCGCGAAGCCGACATCATGCTCTTGGCCGCCCTCGGCCATGCCGAAGTGCCCGTGCGGCGCAAAATCCGCGTCGCCCTTTTATCCAGCGGCAACGAACTGTGCGAGCCGGGCGAGCCCAACAACGGCCGCACCGACCAAATCTACGACAGCAACCGCGCCATGCTCGCCGCCCGCCTGTCCGGCCTGCCCGTCGAAATCATCGACTTCAAACAAGTCGGCGACGACCTTGAAGACGTGTTGCACGTATTCGACGAAGTCATCCGCGCCGCCGACGTACTGATTACCACCGGCGGCGTATCCGTCGGCGACTACGACTTCATGCGCACCGCCGTCGAGCGCGTCGGCAGCGTCCACCACTACAAAGTCGGCCTCAAACCCGGCAAACCCTTCGTGTTCGGCCGCATGATGGACACCTGGTTTTTCGGCCTGCCCGGCAACCCCGTATCCGGCTTTGTCGGCTTCGACATCTTCCTCAAAGCCGCCCTCTGGCAGCTCTGCGGCGCGTCCGATATTCCGCAGCCGCTGCGATTCACCGCCACCCTGAGCGAGCCGGTAACGAAAAACCACAGCCGCATGGACATCCAGCGCGGCATTATCGAACAGCAGCCCGACGGCACATGGCTGGCGCGCCCCTGCGGCAAACAGGATTCGCACCGCATCCTGCAAGTATCCCGCGCCAATGCCTATCTCGTCCTGCCCGCCGAAAGCGGCCCGTTGGACGCAGGCGAAAGCGTAACCGTGCAGCCCTTCGACGGCGCGTTTCTGTAAATTTGCGGCGGCAGGGCAGGAGGGGGCGGTACGACTCCATAGGGTAGGTGCCGCAGGCAAGCACGTGGTTGGCAGAATCCGGCGAACCGTGTGTGTGGCAAAGCAAGCCGCAGCGAGTTTGCTTGTCGGGCATCAATGCCAGACCAACTGAAAACCGCAATCCTGACCTGTAAGCCGATTTTCAGAACAAAGGAAACCTCATGCCCGCCACCCGCCGCACCCTGCTCAAAACAACCGCTGCCGCCGTTTTGTCCGCACTGGTACAATCCACTTTCGCCGCGCCGAATGGCATCGCTTCCTCACTAAACAGGAACAGGAGCAACCCCATGACCGCAACCCTGCATTACCAAAATGCCGACCTCTTTTACCAACTCGGCGGCAAAGCCGACGCGCCCGCCATCGTCCTGTTGCATGGCGGACTCGGCTCGGCGGAGGACTTCGCCCCGCTGCTGCCCCGCCTGCAAGCGCATTTCCGCACCCTCGCCATCGACACGCGCGGACACGGACGCTCCACGCGCGGCGACGTGCCGCTGACTTACGCCCAAACCGCCGACGACGCACGGCAGATTATCGAAGCCGTCGGGCTGCGCCAGTTTCACCTGTTCGGATTCAGCGACGGCGGCGTAACCGCCTACCGCATCGCCGCCGCCGATGCCCGTGTGCAATCCGTGCTGACCGTCGGCGCGCAATGGCACAGCCGCGACACCCCGCGCGAAATGATGGCAAGCCTCACCGTTGCCGACGTGCATGAGCAGATGTCCGAACAGGTCGCCGCCTACCAAAAACTTAATCCCCGCCCTGATTTGGACGCGCTGGTTGCCGACCTGCGCCGCCTGTGGACGGACGACACGGCGGCGGGATTCCCGAATGAAAACACCGCCAACATCAAAGCCCCCGTGCTGGCGGTGCGCGGCGAAGACGATTTCCTGCTCTCCGCCAAAGCCCTGAACGGCTTGCGCCAAGTCCTGCCCGCCGCGCATCTGATGAACGTGCCGTTTGCCGCGCACGAAGTGATAAAAGAGCAGCCCGATATTTTATGGGCGGCGATGAAAGTGTTTTACAAGCTGTAAGGCAGCCTGAAACCAAAGGCCGTCTGAAAAATCGGCCTGAAATCCGCCGCAGCCCCACTGCCGTCATTCCCGCGCAGGCGGGAATCCTGTCCGAAGCGCAACCCAAGCCGGATAAAACCGCCGAAACAGAAGCCGTAAAAAAGATTCCCGCCTGCGCGGGAATGACGGAACGGACAGGCCGTCTGAAAAACCGGTTTCTGCCGCTGGCGTAGGGTGTGTCGCCAAAGCGACGCACGCGCCCCCCGATTTCCGGCAAACAAAAAGGCTACCTGAAAAAGCAACATGAAAACCCGAAAGGCCGTCTGAAACCCGCAACCGCCGTCATTCCCGCGCAGGCGGGAATCCTGTCCGAAGCGCAACCCAAGCCGGATAAAACCGCCGAAACAGAAGCCGTAAAAAAGATTCCCGCCTGCGCGGGAATGACGGAACGGACAGGCCGTCTGAAAAACCGGTTTCTGCCGCTGGCGTAGGGTGTGTCGCCAAAGCGACGCACGCGCCCCCCGATTTCCGGCAAACAAAAAGGCTACCTGAAAAAGCAACATGAAAACCCGAAAGGCCGTCTGAAACCCGCAACCGCCGTCATTCCCGCGCAGGCGGGAATCCTGTCCGAAGCGCAACCCAAGCCGGATAAAACCGCCGAAACAGAAGCCGTAAAAAAGATTCCCGCCTGCGCGGGAATGACGGAACGGACAGGCCGTCTGAAAAACCGGTTTCCGCCGCTGGCGTAGGGTGTGTCGCCGAAGCGACGCACGCGTTCCTCGGTTTCCGGAAAACAAAAAGGCTGCCTGAAAAAGCAACATGAAAACCCGAAAGGCCGTCTGAAACCCAATCCCAAAGGTTTCAGATACGTAGGTTGGGTCGAGACCCAACAAAACCTTAACATCTTGAAAACCCTTGGGTTTGCAACCCGAGTTACAAAAAACCAAAGGCTGTCTGAAACCCAATCCGCAGACCGGGTTGGCCGGACAAGTCTTTGCAAACGTGAAAACTGTTGGGTTTGGCAACCCAACCTACCTATCTGTTTACCGGCAAAAGGCCGTCTGAAACCCAAAACTGCCGCCATCCCCGCCCGCACGGCAAACACGGCACAAAGCAAAAGGAAAACCATGAAAACCATCGGCATCATCGGCGGCATGAGTCCCGAAAGCACCGTTTTGTACTATCAGGCCATCAACCGCGAAACCAACCGCAGGCTCGGCGGCAACCGCAGCGCGGATATCGTGATGCACAGCCTTGATTTTGAAGAAATCGTCCGTTTGCAGAAAAGCGGCGACTGGGCGGCGGCAGGCCGCGTGCTGGCAAAGAGCGCGGCCAAACTCGAAACCGCAGGCGCGGATTTGCTGCTCTTGGCCACCAACACCATGCACAAAGTTGCCCCCGCCATCGAAGCCGCCGTCAAGATTCCGCTGCTGCACATCGTCGATGCCGCCGCCGACGCGGTCAAACGGCAGGGCCTGGACACCGTCGGCCTGCTCGGCACGCGCTTTACCATGAGCGACGGCTTCTACACCGGACGCATGGCCGCGCAAGGCGTGCAAACCATCGTGCCAAACAGCGCGGAGCAGGACGAAATCCACCGCATTATTTTTGAAGAACTGTGCCTGAACCGTATCCGGCCGGAATCGGCGGCGTATTTCCAAAATGCGATAGGCCGTCTGAAAGACGCGGGCGCACAGGGCGTGATACTCGGCTGCACCGAAATCTGCCTGATTGCGAACGAAGAAACCAGCCCGCTGCCCGTGTTTGACAGCACCGCCATCCACGCCCTTGCGGCAGTGGACGCGGCCTTGACACAGCCCGCATAGCGCAATTGCGGCGCGAAAAATAACAAAAGGCCGTCTGAAAAACCAATTTCCGATATTTGCGTAGGGTGTGCCGCCGGCGGCGCACGCGTTCCCCGATTTTCGACAAAAAAGCTGCATAATTTATACAGGATTCCAATCAGGAGGAGGCCATGAATCCAAAAGTACAAAATCTGCTGAATGACTGGCAAATTGCCAATCCTGCTTTGTATGAAATCGCCGACAGTGTGCGCACGACAATATTACAACTGGCAGATACAGTAGGCGAAGAAGTGAAATATGGCGGTATTTTGTTTGCCGCGCCCGAACCGTTTTGCGGCATTTTCGTTTATAAACAGCATGTAACTGTGGAATTTGGCCGTGGCGCCGAGATGGCAGACCCGCACGGTTTGTTGGAAGGAAAAGGCAAAGGCCGCCGCCATTTGAAATTACATACGCTTGAAGACGTAGAAAACAAGCATTTGACGGATTACCTGCAATTGGCGCAAAAAGCGGCAGAATAAAATGCCTGTCCGGCAGCTTGGTTTCTTGGATTGAGACGAACGCGCAAAAGAAGTGCCAAAAACACACCGATTGTCTTATAGCCCAACACCCGCCGCCAATCACACACCGCCACGGCTACCTGAAAACCCAAAAGGCCGTCTGAAAACATACCCAAAAAACAACACACCCCACGCACTCCGAGACACGCCATGAACAACACCGCCCCGCTTACCGACCCCTTCGACCGCCGTCTCAGCTACCTGCGCCTGTCCGTAACCGACCTGTGCAACTACCGCTGCAACTACTGCCTGCCCCACGGCTACCAAGGCAAAGCCAAGCCCGACGAAATGTCGTTGGCCGAAATCGAAACGCTGGCCAACACCTTTGCACAATGCGGCACGCGCAAAATCCGCGTAACCGGCGGCGAGCCCACCCTGCGCCGCGACCTGGCCGACATCATTGCCGCCTGCAAAGCCGCCCCGCACATCGAAAACGTCGCCCTCACCACCAACGCCTTCCGCCTCGGCAGAATCTTCCCCGCCTACCGCGCCGCCGGCCTCGACAAACTCAACGTCAGCATCGACAGCTTCAACCCCGACACCTTCTACCAAATCACCGGCAAGCGCGAATGCGAAAACATCCTGCGCGATCTCGAAGCCATCCTTGAGAGCGGGTTCGGCAGCATCAAAATCAACACCCTGCTGCTGCGCCGCTACGCCGAACAAACCCTGCCCGACGCACTCGCCTACATCAAAACCCGCCCCGTAACCCTGCGCTTCATCGAACTCATGCAAACCGGCGACAATCTCGGCTTTTTCAACAGCCAGCACCTTTCCGCCGCCCGCATCGAACGCAGCCTGCAACGCGAAGGCTGGCAGCTCCTCCCCCGCCAGCCCCACGCCGGCCCCGCCCGCGAATACTACCACCGCGACTTCGCCGGCAGCATCGGCTTCATCGCCCCATACAGCGAAGACTTCTGCAAAAGCTGCAACCGCCTGCGCGTTACCGCCCAAGGCAAAATGCACCTGTGCCTCTTCGGCGGCATCGCCTACGACCTCAGAGACTACCTGAAAGCCGCCGATGCAGACGGCCTGCGCCAATACCTGCACCAAACCGTCGCCCAAAAGCCCGAACACCACTACCTGCACGACAAAAAAGTCGGCCTCATTACCAACCTATCCATGACCGGAGGCTAAACCATGCACAAAGCCGCACCCGAATTCCGCCCCCTCAACATCCGCATCCTCACCGCCAGCGACACCCGCAAAGCCGCCGACGACAAAAGCGGCGACTATCTTGCCGCCGCCCTGCAAAGCGCAGGCCACATCCTGCAAGGCCGCCAAATCTGCCGCGACGAAAAATACGACATCCGCGCCGCCGCATCCGCCGCCATCGCCGACCCCGCCGTCGAAGTCCTGCTCATCACCGGCGGCACCGGCATGTTTGAGCGCGATATCACACCCGATGCGGTAGAAATCCTGTTCGACCGCACCATTCCCGGCTTCGGCGAAGTGTTCCGCGCCGTTTCCATGCAGGAAATCGGCCTTTCCACCATCCAGTCCCGCGCCGTTGCCGGCATCGCCAACCGCACCCTGATATTCTGCCTGCCCGGCTCGCCCGGCGCCTGCCGCACCGCCTGGGAACACGTCATCGCCCCCCAGCTCGACCCCCGCATCAACAGCTGCGGCTTCACCCGCGTGTTTAACGCGTGGGATAAATAGCGCAGGTTTCTCAGGCTGCTTTTCAGACGGCTTATCATGTCATCCGTGCAGTCAATAGGTCGGAAATGCCCTGCCTGCAACCAACACCGCCAAAGCCGTCTGAAAAAGGAAAACCATGAACGCATTGGAGCTGAAAATTCCGCCGCTTGCCGTGATGCTGCTGTGTGCCGTATTGATGTACGCTTTGGCGGCATGGCGGCCTGCCGACCTGCCCGCGATGCCGTGGCTGGCAGTGCTTGTTGCGGCGGCAGCTTTCGGAATAATGCTGGCAGGCGTTGCCGCATTCCACCGCCACCGCACCACCGCCAATCCGCATACGCCGGAACAAAGCCGTTTGGTGGTTTCAGACGGCATCTACCGCTTCAGCCGCAACCCGATGTATCTGGGTATGGTGCTGCTGCTGGCGGCATGGGCATTGCAGTTGGCACAGGCTGCCGCATGGGCAGGCGTTGCCGTTTTCGCCGCCTATATCACCCGCTTCCAAATCATCCCTGAAGAGCGCATCCTGTCCGTCCGGTTCGGCGAAGCCTACCGCGCATACTGTTGCCAAACGCGGCGTTGGCTGTAAGCATATGTTTAGAGTGGCAGCCTGAAACGATAAATACCGCCTGAAACGGTTTTCAGACTGCCTTACCGCCCCCAAAAAAAAGACAGCCTGAAAATATCCAACCAATATTAAAAAAGGCAGGCAGGTTGGGCAGAATCACAGAAATTGCCGATATTTCAAAAACTTGTTGGGTTCCGTCCCAAACTGCCTGCCTCATACACCATGCACGACACCAACCCGCTCCCGCTCCTGATTCTTTGCGGCGGACAAAGCAGCCGTATGGGCAGCCCCAAAGCCCTGTTACCGCTAAACGGCGGCACGCTGCTTGATTATTTGGCCGCACACACCGCCCCGAGCCGCCCCTTGTGGCTGGCCGACGGCGGCAACAGCCTGCCGCTGCCCGAACGCGCCGTGCGCCTGGCCGACGCGTTGCCCGAAAAACAAGGGCCGCTCTCTGCCGTATTGTCGGCATTACGGCAGGTGCGGCGGCAGGGTTTGGCGGGCGTGTATGTGATGACCTGCGACACGCTGATTGGGCCCGAAGCCATGATAGGCCGTCTGAACGCCGCCGCCGCGCCCGATTGCGAAACCGTATTGATGCTGCGCTCGCCCGAAACCGCCTATCCGCTTTTGGCCTACTGGCCGTCTTCACTTTCAGACGGCCTGGCCGCCTATCTCGATGGCGGCAGCCGCCGCGTGATGCGCTGGGTGGCGCAAATCCAAGCCCGCGACACCGCAATGCCCGCCGCGTGGCAGCCCTACGCCAATTTCAACACCCCCGCAGAATTCGCTGCCGCGCTGGCTGCATGGAGCGCGCAACAGGCCGTCTGAAACCTTTGCCAAACCTCCCTCTCCGTCATTCCCGCGCTGGCGGGAATCTTTGCCGTGATAAAGCGGCATACTGTTTTAAAATGATTTCAAAATATTAAAGAAGATTCCCGCCAGCGCGGGAATGACGGATTTCGGGCAGATTCGGCCTTTTGCAAAGGTTTCGGCTGGAAAGCCGTTTTCCTACCCCTGCCGTTTCCATGCGGCAGCCTGTCTGATGCAAGGAAATAATTTGAAAATATTCATGTTTCCAACATATCTGTCATTCCAGTCAGTATGGGAACGGCGGCGGCAGAGGCGGAAAAATTTTCCCCTTCCCTAAACCTTCCGCATGATTTACAAAAAACCGCATTCCCGCTAAGATTGCGCCCGTTTTCGCGAAATGGCGTTTGTGAAAATTTTTTTCAAACAATACAATTAATTACATAATAAAGGGCAATCCATGAAAACCAGTGCACGCAACCAGCTTGTCGGTACCGTCAAAACCATCAGGCACGGTGCTGTCAACGACGAAATCACTGTTGCCCTCTCCGGCGGGCAGGAACTCGCCGCCACCATTACCTGCGACAGCCGCGAATATCTCGAACTCAAAGAAGGCAAACCTGTTGTCGCCCTGATCAAATCCACCAGCGTCATCATCGCCACCGATGCCGCCCACATCAAGCTCTCCGCCCGCAACCGCCTCACCGGCACCATCAGCAACATCAGCCGGGGGGCGGTGTATTCGCTGGTGGAAATCGACTTGGGCGGAGGAGTGTCCATCATCGCCGGCATCACCATCGAAAGCTCCGACGGCCTCGACCTGCACGTCGGCCAAACCGCCACCGCCCTGTTCAAAGCAGGCAGCGTGATTTTGGGCGTACCTGCGTAATACCTTTCTGATACACAAAAAGCAGCCCGAAGGTTTGGCGTTATTGAAGCCCACTATTCGGGCTGCTTTTTTGTCTGTATAGGACAGGAGAAACAGGCCGTCTGAAAACTGTTTTACGGTTTTCAGACGGCCTGTTTCCTCTTCGGCGGGAGCGCGTGCGTCGCTGTGCGACACACCCTATTTGTTGTGCGGACGGCGGGATGGGTGTTTTTGTTTGTTTTTCAGACGGCCTGTGCCGTTAAGGTGGGTGTGTTGCTATGAGGCGAAGCATTTGTATAGCAGTTTGCAAAATAGAAAACGAGGCCGTCTGAAAATCTATTTTTCAGACGGCCTCTCGCCATTTGGCCGCGCCGTGTGCTTATTCCTGTGTTTCAAAAGCAGTGCGGAAGAAGAAAAAGTCGTTCGGTTTGACGATTTCGTGCGCATGGCCTTCGGCGAGGATGTTGAGGCGGAAAAAGGCCGTTTGAAAACACTCGTGCTCGAAGTCGTGCAGCTCGCCCACGGCTTCTGTGCGGACGTGGGGCGGCAGGCAGTCCGGCCGGCGCAGCATTTGCACCATGTAGCGGTAGAACGGATTGCGGTCGAGTTCTTCCTGATAGAAGTCTTTAAAGGCGGTGTAGGCGGCGGCGTGGTTGGATGCGGACATGGTATTCGTACGGAATAAAAAAGCAGATAAGGCGAGATTACGTTAAAAAAACGAAAATTTCCATATCTCCGTACAAAAAAAAGCGTTTCAGACGGCCTGCCGCTTCCGGAGGGCAGACTAGTATTTCACCGAATCGCCGCCGCTGTTTTTCTGGATAAACTCGATTTTGTAGCCGTCGGGGTCTTCGGCGAAGGCGATGACGGTGGTACCGTGCATCATCGGTCCGGCTTCGCGGACGACTTTGCCGCCTTTCTGTTTTACTTTGTCGCAGGCGGAGTACGCGTCATCTACTTCGATGGCGATGTGGCCGTAGGCATTGCCGAGGTCGTAGGCGGGGGTGTCCCAGTTGTGGGTCAGTTCGATCACGGTGTGGTCTGCTTCGCCGCCGTAGCCGACGAAGGCCAGGGTAAAGCGGCCTTCGGGGTAGTCTTTTTTGCGCAGCAGTGTCATGCCCAGTACGTTTTGGTAGAAATCCAGCGATTTTTCAAGATTGCCGACGCGCAGCATGGTGTGGAGGAGGCGCATGGTGTGTTCCTTAAATTATAGTGTTTGCGGGGGCGGTATTGTAAGGCAGGCTTGCGGCGGGATAAAGTTTTGCAAAGGGCAGGGCGCATCTTCTGTTCTTCCGGTCTCGGGCGTTTCGGCGGAAAACCGTTTGGCAGGCGGAAGATAGCGGTGCTTCGGGGAAAAACAGTTGCTAGTGTAAAGTGTTTCGGTTATAAGGCAGACAAATTTTAACGGTGTTGCCCGCCAATGCCGCGCGATATTGCATTCAAAACGTCCCCCGTAAAGGAGCATTCAAGATGATGATCGGCATCCCGAAAGAAACCCTCTCCGGCGAAACCCGCGTGTCCTGCACGCCCGCCACTGTGTCCCAGCTGAAAAAGCTCGGCTTTGAAGTATGCGTCGAGCAAGGTGCGGGCGAAGCGGCAAGTTTGGACGATGCTGCCTACGAGGCGGCTGGTGCGCAAACCGGCACGGCCGCCGATGTGTGGAAATGCCCGCTGGTTTACAAAGTAAACGCGCCAAACGGCAACGAAATGCGCCGCTTGAAAGAGGGGCAGACGCTGGTGAGCTTCTTATGGCCGGCGCAGAATCCCGAACTCGTGCAGAAGCTGGCCGATAAAAAAGTCAATGTGCTGGCAATGGATATGGTGCCGCGTATTTCGCGGGCGCAGTCGCTTGACGCGCTCTCTTCGATGGCCAATATCAGCGGCTACCGCGCCGTGATTGAAGCGGCCAATGCGTTCGGACGTTTTTTTACGGGGCAGATTACGGCTGCGGGCAAAGTGCCGCCGGCGCAGGTTTTGGTGATTGGCGCGGGCGTGGCCGGTTTGGCGGCCATCGGTACGGCCAATTCGCTGGGCGCAGTCGTGAAGGCGTTTGACACACGTTTGGAAGTGGCCGAACAAATCGAATCGATGGGCGGCAAATTTCTCAAGCTCGACTTTCCCCAAGAAGCGGGCGGCAGCGGCGACGGCTACGCCAAAGTGATGAGCGATGAGTTTATTGCTGCCGAAATGAAGCTGTTTGCCGAGCAGGCCAAAGAAGTGGACATCATCATAACCACCGCTGCGGTTCCCGGCAAACCCGCACCCAAGCTGATTACCAAAGAAATGGTTGCAAGCATGAAGCCCGGCTCTGTGATTGTGGATTTGGCCGCAGCCACTGGCGGCAATTGCGAGCTGACCAAACCCGGCGGGCTGTATGTTACCGACAACGGCGTGCAAATCATCGGCTACACCGATATGGCCAACCGTCTGGCGGGGCAGTCTTCCCAGCTTTATGCCACCAATCTGGCCAATCTGACCAAACTGCTCAGTCCGAACAAAGACGGTGAAATCACGCTGGATTTTGAAGATGCGGTTATCCGCAATATGACGGTAACGCGCGACGGCGAAATCACGTTTCCGCCTCCCGCCATCCAGGTTTCCGCTGCGCCGCAGCAGGCGCAGAGGCCGTCTGAAAACGCTGCCGCCAAGCCGGAAGCCAAGCCCGTGCCGGCATGGAAAAAACTCGCCCCCGCCGTGGTCGGCGCGGTGCTGGTGTTGTGGGTGGGTGCGGTTGCTCCCGCGGCGTTTCTCAACCACTTCATTGTGTTCGTGCTCTCCTGCGTCATCGGTTATTACGTTGTGTGGAATGTAAGCCATTCGCTGCACACGCCGCTGATGTCGGTAACCAACGCCATTTCGGGCATCATCGTGGTAGGTGCGCTTCTGCAAATCGGGCAGGGCAACGGTTTTGTGTCGCTGCTGGCGTTTGTTGCCGTGCTGATTGCTAGCGTGAACATTTTCGGCGGTTTCTTTGTAACCAGGCGTATGCTGAATATGTTTAGAAAAGGCTGATGCCGTCTGAAAAAAACGAAAGGCCGTCTGAAACGCTTTTTCAGACGGAATGACCACCAAACGAAAGATGACACATATGAATTTTCAAAACCTCCTTAACCAAGTACTCGGCGGCCTCAAACAAAGTGCGGGCGACAAAAAACTGCTGGCCAAAGTCGGCGGCGGTGCGGCGGCGGCCGGGCTGGCCTCCATGCTGCTGGGCAAGAAAACCCGCAAAACTTTGGTGCAGACCGGCACGTCTGCCGCTCTCGGTGCACTTGCTTACCATGCCTACCAAAGCTGGCAGCAGAACCGCGCGGGCGGCGGCAGCCAATCCGCATCCGCCCAAAGCCCGCAAGCCGTTCCCCTTCTGACGCAAAACGCTTTCGAACCGCAAGGCGCGCAGGCCGAGCAGACCGGGCAGCTTGTTCTCAAAACCATGATTGCAGCAGCAGCAGCCGACGGCAGCATCGATGAAGCCGAACGCGCCCTCATCACGCAGGAAGGCGGCAGCGACCCGGAAACGCAGCAATGGCTGCTGGCCGAAACCCGCAGCCCCGCCACTCCCGCCCAGCTTGCCGACCTTGCCGGCGGCGATACCGCAGCAGCAGCCGAAGCCTATCTGGCCGCCCGCATGGTTTGCGGCGAGCTTTCGCGCAGAGAAATCGTCTTCCTCTCGCAGCTGGCCGAAGCCTTCCGCCTCGATCCGCAGCTTGCCGAGCAGCTTGAAAGACAGGCCGGTTTCTGAACCGCAGAGGCAGCCAGTAAGGCCGTCTGAAAAATATAAAACCATTTTCAGACGGCCTCCGAGACCGAAAACGCGAAAATAACAACGAGGCATAATGAAATACATCCACACCACCGGCGACACCCTCGAATACCTCAAAAAGCAGGCCAAGAAACAGCAGGCCAAGCACGGCGGGCAGATGGCTGCGCTGCTCGGCACTGCGGCCAAAGAGGCCGGTTACCAAAACTGGTCGCACGCCCAGGCCTGCCACGCTGCGGGCGAACGCTACGGCCGCACCCCGCTTACCGAAGAGTGTTATACGCTTGCGGAACACGTCCGACGCGGCGAAGACTACGTTACCGCCACCGGTTTCGAGACCGCCGAACCCTCCGCCTTCCTGTTGTTTTCCACCGATTTGGGCGACGGCTGGCTGTATGACGTGTTTACCCGTCAGGCTCTGTGCCTGATCCGCCGCAACCGCGAATGCCCTGTCGTTCCCATCCGCTACGAAGGGAAACGCTTTATCATCGAATGGGACGGCGAAACCGACCAAACCACCCCCATCCCCAGCCTGATGCCCGCCACCGAAGCCGCCCGCGCCAAACTCGGTGCGGCCTACATCTTCCCTGAATATGTCGGCCTGATGCTTGACGACTTGGGCAGGCAGGCCGAACGCCAGGCACGCGCGTTCCACAGCGGCACAGAGGCAGACGGAGCGGGGCAGGGCGCAGAGGCCGTCTGAAAACCGGCAAAACTTTTCTCGGGCGGTCGCGCAGCGAAAAGGCCGTCTGAAATCCCGATTTTTTTACCAAACCAACCACAGGAGACCGAAAAATGTCCCAAGGCTTTGTAACGGCAGCGTATATTGTTGCCGCCATCCTGTTTATCTTCTCGCTGGCGGGGCTTTCCAAGCAGGAAACCGCCAGACAGGGCTGCTATTTCGGCATTACCGGCATGGCGGTTGCGCTGTTTGTAACGGTGTTTGCCGAAAATACGCAGGCAATCGGCTGGATCATTCTTGCCATGCTGGCCGGCGGCATCATCGGCATCTACAAGGCAAAAAAAGTGGAAATGACCGAAATGCCCGAGCTGATTGCGCTGCTGCACAGCTTTGTCGGCCTGGCTGCTGTTTTGGTGGGTTTCAACAGCTTTATCGAGCCGGGTAATGTGCCGTCTGAAATGCATACCATACACTTGGTCGAAGTGTTTTTGGGCGTGTTTATCGGGGCGGTAACGTTTACCGGATCGATTGTGGCTTTCGGCAAGCTCAACGGCAAAATCAGCAGCGCCCCGCTGCAACTGCCGCACAAACACAAATTGAATCTGGCTTCGCTTGCCGTATCGTTTCTGCTGATGCTGGTTTTTGTATCGGTTGACGGAAGCTGGTTTGCCCTGATGCTGATGACGCTGGTTGCGCTGGCTTTCGGCTGGCATTTGGTCGCCTCCATCGGCGGCGCGGATATGCCGGTGGTAGTGTCCATGCTCAACTCCTATTCCGGTTGGGCGGCGGCGGCGGCGGGCTTTATGCTCTCCAATGATTTGCTGATTGTTACCGGTGCGCTGGTCGGCAGCAGCGGTGCGATTTTGTCTTACATCATGTGCAAGGCGATGAACCGCTCGTTTATTTCGGTAATTGCCGGCGGCTTCGGCACGGACGGCAGCACAGCCGCTGCGGACGGCGGCGAAATCGGCGAATACCGCGAGGCTTCGCCCGCGCAAGTGGCCGAAATGCTCAAAGAAGCGCACAGCGTCATCATCACCCCGGGCTACGGCATGGCGGTGGCGCAGGCGCAATATCCTGTAGCCGAAATTACCGAACTGCTGCGTAAAAACGGCACCGAAGTGCGCTTCGGCATCCACCCCGTCGCCGGCCGTCTGCCCGGCCACATGAACGTACTGCTTGCCGAGGCGAAAGTACCCTACGACATCGTGCTGGAAATGGACGAAATCAACGGCGATTTCCCGGAAACCGACGTGGTGCTGGTTATCGGTGCGAACGACACGGTCAACCCAGCCGCGCAAACCGATCCGAACAGCCCGATTGCCGGTATGCCGGTGTTGGAAGTGTGGAAAGCCAAAGAAGTGGTGGTGTTCAAACGTTCGATGAACACCGGCTATGCGGGTGTGCAGAATCCGCTGTTTTTCAATGAAAACAGCGTTATGTGCTTCGGCGATGCGAAAAAGACGGTAGATGAAATTCTGGCCGAACTCAAAAAATAAGGCCGTCTGAAAAACAGGTGCGGCAATACTGTTTTTCTATCGGATTCGTGTTGTTCCGGCAGGCAGCGGGTGGAAAGTTTCCCGCTGCCTGCTGCGATGTTTCTGTGTTTTCCGGTTTTCCAATCTGTTATGAACACCCTTCTTATCGTCCGTCCTCCCGGGCAGGCCGCTGCCGATATGCGTATTTGCGCCGATGCAGGATGGCGGGGTGTGGCCGCCAGCCCGTTCTCCATCGAAAGCGATTCCGCCGCATTGGCCGCGCTGCCGCAGCATTTTCAGACGGCCTGTGCCGTGTTTTGGGTCAGCCCGTCCGCCGTTGCCGCCGCCGCGCCATATCTGGATTTTTCAGACGGCCGCAAAGCGCAGATTACCGTGGGGCAGGGCAGCAGGCAGGCCTTGCAGGCGTATTGCCCGCATCCCGTGTTGTCGCCCGACAGCGGCAACGACAGCGAAGCGGTGCTGCGGATGGCGGTATGGAACACCCTGCCGCGCGGGGCGGACATTCTGATTGTGCGCGGACACGGCGGGCGCGAATTTCTGGCGGACGCGCTGCGGCAGCACGGTTTTGCCGTACACGCCGCCGAAGTGTATTTCAGACGGCCGCAAAGCATAGACTGGCAGGCTGTGGCCGCCGCCAGGCCAGATGCGGCATGGATTGCCTCCGCCGAAGCGGTGCGCGGCCTGTTCGCCCAGGCCGGGCCGGCGTTTACGCAAATGCTGCAATCCTTGCTATACTTCACAAATCATCAGCGCGTGGCCGATGCCTTGTATGCGGCGGGCGCGAAACGGGTGGCAGTAGTAGGAAAACTTGCCGCCGACCTCTTACAACGTTACACGGAGCAGAGCCGATGAGCGGACAAGAAACCGATAAAGCCGTAGAAAACGGCAACGAACCCAGCGAAAAACCGATTCCCGCCGTTTCAGACGGCCTGAACACAGACAGGCCGTCTGAAAACGTGTCTGCGTCGGAAAAAGAAAGTACGAAAGCTGCCGCACCCTCCGAGCCGAAAGCCGCCGAAACACAGGCCGCGCCGGCACCAGTCATTATCAGCCAGTCGGGCGGGAAAGGCCTTGCCGCCGGTGCGCTGGTGCTTTCGCTTTTGGCTTTGGGTACGGGCGGATTCTTGTTCGTACAGGGACAAAACGTGTTGAAAACGCAGGAAATGGCGTTTAACCAGAAAATCGACCAAGCCGCAGTGGGCGAGAGCGAAAATGCGAGAATATTGCAGGAGACAGGCCGCCGCCAAAACGAGCTGGCCGCCGCCCTGATGCAGCTTTCCGAAGGCCAGCGAGCAAACAAACAGCAGATCGACAACGCCGCCGAGGCCTACCGCGAACTGCTGCGCAGCCGCTCCGACTGGCTGGTGGACGAAACCGAAGCCACGCTGAATATGGCTTCGCAGCAGCTACTGCTTTCGGGCAACGTGCCGGTGGCCGTTACTGTTTTGGAAAACATCGAAGGCCGTCTGAACCGCTTCGAGCAGGCCGACCTGCTGCCCATCAAGCAGGCGGTAAGCAGCGATTTGGCCGCATTGAAAAACCGCCCGTATCTCGATGTTACCGGCACTTCTCTGCGTTTGGACAGGTTGGAAACCGCCGTAGCCGGTATGCCGCTGGTGCTGGAAAGCACCTTGCAGCCCGGTGCGGAAGAAACCGGGCCGCAGGATGATCCGAACGCCTCGTGGTGGCAGCGTTCATGGAGCAAAACCGTCCGCGGGCTGGGTTCGCTGGTGGAAGTGCGCAAACTCGACAACAGCGATGCCATGCTGCTTGCGCCCGAACAGGCGTATTTCGTGCGCGAAAACCTGCGTCTGCGTCTGATTGATGCCCGCACCGCCCTGATGCAGCACAACAGCGAAGTGTATTTGAGCGATCTGAATGCGGCCGAAGCGGCGGTGCGGCGGTATTTCGATACCGGCTCGCCAGCAACACAGGCCTGGCTCAAAGAATTGTCCGAACTCAAATCGCTGGATATGCGCCTGGTTTCCAACGACGCACTGAAAGCCAGCCTCGCCGCCGTGCGCCAATATCAGGATACCGTGCGCGGTACGCAAACCGTTACGCTGCCCGACGCGAAACCGGCCGTATCCGCCGAAGCCCCTGCTTCCGCACCGGCACAGGCATCGGCTCCGGTTGTGATGCCGTCTGAAACCGCAGCTTCCGTGCCCGCCGTTCAAACCCCGCCCGCAGCGGAGGAACAGGCTGCGTCTGCGGCAAAAACACAAGACGCACCCAAAGCACAGCAAACTGAACAGGCCAAAGAGCCGGAAGCGGCCAAATCCGGTGAAACGAAAGCCAAAGCTGCCGAGAGCGGCAAGGCGGACGGCAAGCCTGCCGAACGCAAAGCCTCCGAGCCGGCCAAGGCGAAAGGCGGTGCGGCATGAAGGCACTGGTTTGGATACTGATTCTGTTCGCCGCAGCCGTCGGTCTGTCCGTTGCCTCCACCATGTTCAGCGGCAACGTTTATTTTCAGATTGGTGCCACGCTGGCGCGGGTGGATTTGAAGCTGTTTGTTCCCGCACTGATTCTGGTCGTCGTCCTTTTCTATATATTGGTGCAGTTTTTCGGCGGACTGGCGGGCATTCCTGCCCGTTTGCAACGCTTCGGCACCGCCCGCAGAAGCCGCAAAGCCGGCAGCAGCCTCAATGCGGCCGGTCTGGCCTATTTTGAAGGCCGCTACCAAAAAGCCGAGCAGGAAGCGGCGAAAGTGTTGAAAAACAAAGAGGCAGGCGAAATCCGCGCTCTTGCCCTGATGATTGCCGCCCACGCTGCCGACCGTATGAACGATGCCGGGCTGCGCGGCCGCTATTTGGAAGAAATCTCCGAACTGCCTGCCGAACGCCAGCTTTCCCGCTATCTGCTGCTGGCCGAAGACGCGCTCAACCGCCGCGATTATCCCGCTGCCGAGGCCAACCTCGATGCCGCCGCGAAAATCAGCCCGCGCCTGACCCGCCTGCTGCGTTTGCAGTTGCGCTATGCTTTCGACCACGGCGATACGGAAGCCGTTCTCGACAAAACCGCCGAACTGGAAAAACAGCATGCGGCCAACGAAAACGAAGCCGCACAATACCGCGACTGGGCCTACCGCCGCCTGTTGGCCGGAGCAACGGATTCAGACGGCCTCAAACGTGTTTTGAAACGGATTCCCGACACGCTGAAATCAGGTGTGCTTTGTGCGGCCGTGGCCGAAAAATACGAAAATCTCGGCTTGTATGAAGCTGCCGCCGCATGGGTAGGGAAATACTATCCGCAAAACGGACAGGCAGCCCTGCTGCCGCCTTTCGTACAAAGCGTAGTCTATCTTGACGACAAAGCGCAGCGGAAAGCCGTAGATGCTGCAGAAGGCTGGCTGCAAGAACGTCCGAAAGATGCCGACCTACTCGTCAGCCTCGGCCTTTTGGCCTACGGCAAGCAGCTTTGGGGCAAAGCACAGGGTTATCTGGAAGCAGGGATTGCCGAACGCGACACACCGCAGGCACGTCTTGCGCTGGCCAAAGTGTTCGACCAAACCGGCAATGCCGCCGGTGCGGAAAACCAGCGTTTGCAGGCTTTGGCTTTGGCGCATCAGGATACGGACGCATAACGGCGTACAAAAAACACAGCAGGCCGTCTGAAAAGTCGAACGTTTTTTCAGACGGCCTTTGATATTGCGGGGCGATTTGCACTTTCTTACACAGTTTTGACAAAACCGAACGCTTGCCCTAATATCGCGTCCCGGCATTTTTTATTTTACACAACACAAAAGATTGGAGCTGCTTCATGCAAACTACCGAATGGGTGTTCAACGGTTACTACACCCTGATCGCCGCCACCATCGTTCTGCTGTTCGGCAAACTGATGGTGAAAAAAATCAAATTTCTGCGTGATTTCAACATTCCCGAGCCTGTAGCCGGCGGCCTCTTGGCCGCTTTGGTATTGACCGTCCTGCACATGGTATTCCATGTCAGCTTCCAGTTCGACAAATCGCTGCAAACCGCATTCATGCTGGTTTTCTTCACTTCCATCGGTTTGAGTGCCGACTTTTCCCGACTCAAAGCCGGCGGTATGCCGCTGATAGTGTTTACCGTGGTGGTGGGCGCATTTATTCTGGTACAAAACACCGTCGGGGTCGGACTGGCCTCCATGATGGGCATAGATCCGCTGATTGGTCTGATTGCCGGCTCGATTACGCTGACCGGCGGACACGGTACGGCCGGTGCGTGGGGCAGCATTTTTGAAAAAGAATACGGCTTTGTCGGCGCGACCGCGCTCGGTATGGCCGCAGCCACCTTCGGCCTGGTATCCGGCGGCATTATCGGCGGCCCGGTTGCCCGCCGCCTTATCAACAAAATGGGACGCAAGCCGCTGAGTGAAGAAGAGCAGGAAAAAATCAGCGTGAATATGTCCGATGACGACCCCGATAAAAGCACAGACGATGTATTCGAACATGCCGAACAAACCCGTCTGATTACCGCCAATTCCGCCATCGAAACTCTGGCCATGTTCGCCGCCTGTCTGGCCGTATCCGCCATCATGTACGACGTATTCCGTCCGTATATGGTCAGTGCCCTCACGCCGTTTACAGAAGGTGCAAACGGCGCAGTTGCCCGTATTGGTACACGCGTCTTGCTGGCGATTGTCGGTATGCCGCAGTTTGTATGGGCATTGTTTGCCGGTGTCATCCTGCGCAACGTGCTGACGTTGGGCTTTAAAATGAATATGTTCGACCGTGCCGTCGACGTATTCGGCAACGCATCGCTGTCGTTGTTTCTCGCCATTGCCCTGCTCGACTTGAAACTGTGGCAGCTTGCCGGCTTGGCCGGCCCGATGGTGGTCATTCTCGCCGTACAAACCGTCGTTATGATTCTCTACGCAACCTATGTTACTTACGTACTGATGGGACGCGACTACGACGCATCTGTGCTTGCGGCAGGACACTGCGGTTTCGGTCTCGGCGCAACGCCTACGGCGGTGGCCAATATGCAGTCTATTACCCAAAGTTTCGGCTCTTCGCACAAAGCCTTCCTGATTGTGCCGATGGTAGGCGCGTTCTTCGTGGACATTATCAATGCTCTGATTCTGTCCGGCTTCGTCGATTTCCTGAAACAGTAAACTGTAAACCCTAAGCAAAAGCACCCGCAGCGGCTTAACCTGTGCGGGTGCTTTTGCTATGATGGCGCGTCTTTTTCAGACGGCCTCCCTGTTTCATCTTTGTTTAAAATATCAAAACAGGCCGTCTGCAACCAATATCCGACACAGTCTGCAAAGGAATCCCATGACCGCCAAACGTTTTTCCGTCCTTAGTGCTGCCGCCATCGTTTGTTTTTTGGCTGCCTGCGGCAAAAAGGAAGATCCCAAACCGGCCGAACTCTCCTGTGCCGATCCGGCAGTTTTGCAAAATATTCAAAACAGCCTGCAACAAGCCGTTAAAAGGCAGGCCAGAACCTTTGCGGATAACGACATCCGCCAGTTTGTCGATGCCGACAAAGTGATTGCGGCCTCCTCCGATCTTACCGTCCTCCTTAACAACCCCCGGCAGGACAACAGCAGCACCAAACCTTATTGTCAGGCCGAATTGACGGTTACCGTTCCGCAATCAACGCTTAAAACCGCCCAAACCAACGCGCCTTTGATTTACGGTGACAAGCCTCTCGACAAAGTCATCTCCGAACGCATTCTCGGCAGCAGCCTGAGTTACAACAACAACGGTACATTCTCCCAAGCTCTGAAATACACGCCGGTGAAAAGCGAAAACGGCGGTTTTGAGATCCAATACTCCGAAAACGGCCTCGATGCAGCCGCCAACGCCCTGTCCGGAACACTGCTGCCGTACGGCGTAAAAAGCCTGCTGCTCATCGGGGGCAAAGCCGTTTCCATCGAAGATGCGCTGAAACAGGCAAAAAACGGCGGTCAAATCGAAATTATTGAAGAAGCTGCTTCCGTTCCGGAAGAAAACACAGCTTCGTCCGCAGCGCAGAACAATAATGCTCCCGCCCCCAATCTTGCTCCTTTGCCGCGTGAGGAAGAGCCGCCCAAATCTTCTGTATCCGAAACGGAACTTGATTCCGTCAGAAACGACCAACAGGCCTCCGAACGCGAAATCAACTCCGTCTGGCGCAGTCTTGATCCCACCGTACAACAGGGTCTGCAAGACGAGCAGCGCGAATGGATAGGCCGTAAAACAGCTGCCTGCCGCCGTGCTGCCTCCAAAGCAGAGGATTCAGCACGTGCCGAATACCTGCGTCTGCAATGTGATGCACAGCAAACCCGTGAGCGGATCGGTTATTTGCGCGGATTCGGAGAGGCGGAATAAGAGCAGTCAGTTTATCTTAACTATTTGAAAAATAAGGTAAGTTATGCTAAAAATAACAAAACCGCCAACTTATTCTGGAATTTAGCGGTTTTGTTATTTCTGTATGAATCTGTAATCTATCAAACGGCAATATTTTTTCTTTTCCCAAACGGTATCGTCAATCACAATATTGTCAATATAACGAAATATATTTCACAGCCAAATCTCCTTCCTTTTTCTAGGCTCATAGTATAAAAATAGAAGTTTTTCTAAATAATTAGGACAGTTTCTTAATTAAAATCCAGCATAGAAAATGGACAGAAAAAGAGGGCAGTATTAATGTAAAGAAATATTCCAGCGCACGGCAGGCAATGAAAAACCGCTAAATCCTTGTCTGATTAGCGGTTTTTGTTATTCCTGCATACTCTGGAATAGTGAGTTTGGTGGATGCGGGGTCTACGGTACTTTTCTTCTAATGCATTGATTTAAATAATTTTAATTTTTCTCAATTTGCAAATGTTACCTTAAAAGTTGGGGCTGTACTAGATAAGCAGTCATGATAGACTGCAAAAATGAAGATAACCCATTGTAAACTAAAAAAGAGTATCCAAAAAAAACTCCTTCAATTTTTTGTACTCGAAGTTACCGCCCGTTCTGCTGCCGATTTATTGGGCATCCACCCCAATTCAGCAGCACTGTTTTACCGCAAAATTCGTGAAGTCATCAGCTACTATCTTTCATTGGAAGCTGACGCTGTTTTTGATGGCGCTGTCGAATTAGATGAAAGCTATTTCGGTGGGCATCGTAAAGGCAAACGGGGGCGCGGAGCAGCGGGAAAAGTGGCGGTATTTGGTATTCTTAAACGGGGTGGGAAGGTTTATACCGTGGTTGTTAAGAATGCCAAAATAGAAACCTTACTTCCTGTTATCACAAGAAAAATCATGCCTGACAGCATTGTTTATACCGATTGTTTAAGCAGCTATGACGTGTTGGATGTAAGTGGTTTTACCCACCACCGCATCAACCACAGCAAGCTGTTTGCCGACAGACAAAACCATATCAACGGCATTGAGAATTTTTGGAATCAGGCAAAACGGGTTCTGCGAAAATATAACGGAATTGACCGTAAATCTTTCCCTCTTTTCTTGAAAGAATGTGAGTTTCGTTTTAACTTTGGTACACCGTCCGAGCAGCTTAAAGTGCTGCGTCGGTGGTGTGAAATTTAGGGCTTATCTAGTACAGCCCCTAAAAGTTACCACATAAACGCTTGGTAGGGGTGTTTTCGCTTTGCCTGAAAACGGGCGTTTGTGTTGCGGGTGGCGGGATAGGCTAGGCGGTTTTTGCGCTGATTTTGATTTGCACGCCAAGCGCGTCCAATACTTTGACAATGGTATCAAAGCGGGGTTTGGCATTGGGGGCTAGCGATTTGTACAGGCTTTCGCGGGAAACGCCCGCCTGTTTGGCTATTTCCATCATGCCCCGCGCTTTGGCGGCGGTATTGATGGCTCGCAGCAAAATGCTGTTGTCTCCGGCCTCTGCCGCCTCTTCGGCGGCCACTTCCAAATAAACGGCTATTTCCTCTTCGTTTTTCAGGTAGCGGGCAGGATCGAATGGGATGGTTTTTGTCATGGGTTCAAGTCCTCTTTGAGTTGGCGGGCGCGGGCAATATCGGCCTGTTGGGTGGATTTGTTGCCCCCTGCCAGCATGAAAATAACGGTATTGCCGCGTATGGTGTAATACAGGCGGTAGCCTTTGCCTTCGTTTATGCGGATTTCGGAAAGGCCGCCGCCTATGGCTTTATGGTCGCCAAGATTGCCCGCTTCAATCCGTTCCAGGCGCGTAATAACTTTGGCTTTTGCCCGCAAATCGCGCAGGCCGTCAAACCATTCGTCAAAATGCGCTGTTGTTTCGATGATGTATCTCATGGGGGTATTGTGTAGCTGTAAGGCTACATTGTCAAACACTTTTGCGATATGTTGCGGTTTTTCAGGTCAAAAGGCCGTCTGAAACCATGTATTTCAATGGTTTGGACGGCCTTTGCTGTTTTTTCGGGGCGGCGGGCAGGGGAAAAACAAAGCGTATATATAATACAAAACGCGATTTTATGTGGGTAGGTGGGAATTTACATTGTTACTTGATGATTTTTATATAAAAAACGCATACCCACTTACAGGAATTTACTGGGTATGTAGTGGGTAGGTGGGTATGGGGTGCTTCCAAGTGCTTGATTTAAAAATCATACCCACCATACCCACATCATACCCACATTAAGATTTGTTGTGGGTATGCAAAGATGCCCGATTGGCGGGGCTTTCAGAGCCGCATACCCACCTACCCACCAAAAACGCATTTTTCTCGCGCGTATAGCGTTTTTTTCATGAAACGATGGCGGTTTACCGTTTCCTGTTTGGAAACATTGGTGCAAAGGCGGCAAATCTGCGTTTTCTGCGCATTTGCTGGTGTTTGGCTGGGTAGGTATTGCCCGCCCTGCAAAACGCGCTGTATCACGCGCTGCGGGGCGGCAATGGGGATTATTTGCCCTGCTTCTCGGCTTCCAGACAGATGGTGTCTGCCAGCTTTTCGCCGCATACGCCGTCCGCTTCCTCTGCAAGGTCGGCAAGCATGACGATGTTGCGCCATGCGCCTTTGCCGCCGTTGTTTTCGGCTGCTTTGAGGTTTTCGGCGATGGTGTAGGCATGGCCTGCGAATTTGCCAAGACGGCAAAGCGCGTCCATCACGCTGAAATACAAATCGCGGGGGATGGCGATTGTGTCTTGTGCGGGGGATGTTTGGGGTTGGTTTGAAGATTTCATGATTTTGCTCTTTCCGTTATGGTTTAAATAACCGCTTTCGCGCTGTCAAACGCGGGGGCGGAAAACAAAGGGCGGATTGACAGACCGGCATAACGAAACCGGCGGGCATAAAGCCCTCCGCCCCCGTTTTCCATTGGAAAGGCAAAACAAGGGATGCAGACGCGCATAGAAAAAGCCGCATTTCTGCGGGTTTCGGATGGGGGAAAAAAGCCAGTCGCGCAAATCGGGCAAATCAGACAGGTGTAAGGGTTTGTCTTCCATTTTCAGACGACCTCGATATTTTCAACAATCCAAGTTTGCAGCAGGGGGCTGCCGACTATCAGGCGGCCTTGCGCGTCCCTGCTTATCCATTCCCGCCGCTCCATGCGCTTGACTGCGCTTTGCACGCTGCTTGCGGCGATGTTGTCCAATCCAAGCAGGGCGGCATAACGGCGGCGGGATGCCGCGCCGTAGATGCTTGCGCCGCCTGCGGCAATATCGCGGATGATCGCGCGTTCCAGCGGCTTCATTTTCTCCCATTGCCCCGCCTGTGCCTGCCCGCCGCCTATGTCGGCCATGCGCTGCGCTGCGGCTTCTTCAAGGCTTAATGTTGGATTTAATATCATGTCTTGGATAATCGCCCGCAGATACATGGGCGTGTGGTGCAGTCGTCCAAACAGGGCATACAGGGCGGCGCGGTCGATACTGCCGCCCGTCCTTTGCGCGTAGATGTCTGCCAGAAAATCGGTAAATTCCCGCCCCAAAAGCGGAAAATCCAGCGCGTGGGCGAAATGGAAAAAGGGGGCTTTGTTGTCGTTAAACATTGCCCGCAGCCCGTTGGTGCTGCTTCCCGTGAAGATGGTTTTGATGCGGTCTTTGTGGATGTCCAAGCCTGTACGAAAGGATTTAATCAGGTTGCCGGTATCTTTGGCGCGGGCAAGTTCCTGTATCTCGTCCAGCAGCAGCAGGCTGGGGCGGTTGTCGGCGGCGGCAAGGCCGATTAGCTCGGACAGGCGCGGCGGGGTTTCGGCGGCGGCCTCCCGCTCGATACCAAAGCCCAATGCTTCCAGTTTGCTGATACTGCCGATAAAGTCCGCCGCTTTGCCGCCTGCGCGGATGCTGCGGGCAAAACCGCATAAGGCCGTCTGAAAATCGGCGGCGGGGTCGGCGGTGTCCATAAAGGAAAAATAGAAAACGTTAAAGCCTTGCCGCTGCGCTTCGGGGGATGCGTCTTGTAGCAGGAATTGAGTCTTGCCCATGCGGCGCGGAGCAAACAGGGTAAAAGCGTGGGTAATACCGTCTTTCAGGCTGTTTACCAGCTTGGCGGCATATTCGGGGCGGTGGTAGTACAAAGGGTCTTTCATTTTGTGCGCTGCCGTGTGCTGTGGTATGCGGCATTATCCGCAAAATGAATAATTATGCAAGAGATGGATAAAGCTGCATAAACCGCAAAAACGGCGATTTCTGCGCGTTTTGCCTTACTGGTGCGGCAGGGTATTGGCAAGCGGCAGAAACGCCGCCTGCGTGCGTCTGTGTGGCTGGAAACACTATTTTTTCAGGTCGTCCAAATAATCCGCCCATGCTTGCACCATCTGCGCCCGCTGCGGCAGATATTGCGCCTTGTTGTAGGCGGCGCGGGTTTGGTTCGGGTCTTTGTGGGCAAGTTGGCGTTCTATCCAATCGCGGTTAAAGCCCATTTCATTCAGGCGCGTGCTGGCAATATGGCGGAAGCCGTGCGCCGTCTGCCTGCCCTTGTATCCCATGCGTTCCAGAGCCTTTCTAATCGCCCCCTCGCTTAACGCCCTGCCGTTGCGGGCAAACACAAAATCATGATGTCCTGTAAAAGGCCGCAGGGCTTCAATCAGGCTCACGGCCTGCCTGCTCAAAGGCACGACAAAATCCAGCCCGTTTTTCATATCCTGCCCGCTCTTCTCCCAAATCGCGGCGGGCAAATCCAGCTCTGCCCATTTCATCAAACGCAATTCGGACGGCCTTGCAAACACCAGCGGGGAAAGCTGCAGCAGCGTCCGCACCTGCGGGCTGCCCGTGTAGGTATCGAAGCCGCGCAGCATCTCCCGCAGATCCGCCGTGTCGGACAGATGGGCAAAGTTCCGCTGTTGCGTCTCTGCCATCTCCGTCCGCAGATCTGCGGCGGGATTGGACGGAATCAGCCGCAGCCGCACCGCATAGCCGAAAACCTGATTTACTACGTCCAGCACCTTGCGGGCGGTGTCGTTCTTGCCCGCCGCTTCCAGCCTTTGCAGCGTCTCCAATACCCGCAGCGGCTCGATCGCGTCTACGGGCTGCGCCCCGATGGCGGGGAAAACGTGGATTTCCAAGCTGCGCAAAACGCGCCTTGCATGGCCGGCCGTCCACTTGTCAGGCTTTGCGCATTGGTCGGCGTGCCAGCGGCGGGCGGTGTCTTCAAAGCTGCCTGATGCCTGATTACCCTCTGCCTGCGCGTGTCGTTTCGGGTCTATGCCCTGCCCAATCAAGCGGCGCACCTCTTCACGCTTCGCCCGCGCCTCCCGTAGGCTTACAGCGGGATACATGCCAAGCCGCATTTCATCCCGCCGCCCGTTGAAGTAATAGCGCAGCCGCCAAGACTTGCCGCCGCGTCCCGCTTGCAGATACAGCCCGCCGCCGTCGGCAAGCTGCGCCGTGCCGCTTTCGGGAATGGCAAGGCGTTTGCATTGGCTATCAGTAAGCGGGGCGGTGGTTTTCGGCATTTTGGGGTAACATTTTCAAAATTTTGGGGTAACTTGAATTGGCAAATAACTTCTTGTAGAGCAATGCTCTACAAGCATTTTTGAATTTTATGGGGTAATTTTCTACAAAAAAACGGACAAAATCGGGGGCGTTTTCGGGGTGTTTTTGCGGGGTTTTGCAGGGATGTTACCCCAAATGTTACCCCATAAATCGCGGATACTGGGGAATATTCCAGCGCACGGCAGGCAATGAAAAACCGCTAAATCCTTGTCTGATTAGCGGTTTTTGTTATTCCTGCATACTCTGGAATAGTGAGTTTGGTGGAGGCGGGGGGAATTGAACCCCCGTCCGAAAGTCCTCTACAAAGCGTTCTACATACTTAGTCTTGCCTACTTGGAATCTCGCTCCCTTTGCGCCGACAGACGGGCTCGCAGGAAGCCAGTTACCTTAAATCTTATTTTCCGCCAAGTAACCCGACGGAAAACCAGTCAATGTGAAATGACGTTGCTGCGGGTTACCCCGCGCAGCCCACTGACAAGCTGCTGCAACGGCAGGCCTTAAGCGGCCAGTGCGTAAGATTCGTCGTTTGCGACTATTTTCGTTCAGTGTTTTACGGGAAATCTGAGACCCCGGTATGCCCGCATCTGCTTCGCAACCCCCGTCGAAACCAAGATCGCCCCCAGATAGGAAAGGCGGATTATACAGGATTCGGCGGAAATTTCCATGTGTTGCCGCGAAGATTGCAAGATGCCGTCCGAAATCCGGGAAACAGGGTTTTCAGACGGCATCTGTAAGCTGTGTAAGCTGTTTGTTTGCCGGGCGGTTACATTCTTTCGATCATGGCTTTGCCGAAGGCAGAGCAGGAGATTTCGTTTGCTCCGTCCATCAGGCGGGCGAAGTCGTATGTTACCTGTTTGTCGCCGATGGCTTTTTCCATGGATTTGATGACCAAATCCGCAGCTTCCGTCCAGCCGAGATGGCGCAGCATCATTTCGGCGGACAGGATCAGCGAACCGGGATTTACTTTGTCTTGTCCGGCATATTTGGGTGCGGTGCCGTGGGTAGCCTCAAAGACGGCGTATTGGTCGGAAATATTGGCACCCGGGGCGATGCCGATGCCGCCGACTTGGGCAGCCAGTGCGTCGGAGATGTAGTCGCCGTTCAGATTCAGGGTGGCGATAACGCTGTATTCGGCGGGACGCAGCAGGATTTGTTGCAGGAAAGCGTCGGCAATCGCATCTTTTATGATGATTTCGCGGCCGGTTTTGGGATTTTTGAACGAACACCACGGGCCGCCGTCGATAGGCTGTGCGCCGAATTCTTCTTTGGCTACCTGGTAGCCCCAGTCGCGGAAGCCGCCTTCGGTAAACTTCATGATGTTGCCTTTGTGTACGAGGGTTACGCTGGGTTTGTCGTTGTCGACGGCGTAGCGGATGGCGGCGCGTACCAGGCGTTGCGTACCTTCTTTGGATACGGGTTTGATGCCGATGCCGGAGGTTTCGGGGAAGCGGATTTTGCTTACGCCCATTTCGTTTTGCAGGAAGGAGATGATTTTTTTGGCTTCGTCGCTTTGGGCTTCCCATTCGATGCCGGCGTAGATGTCTTCGGTGTTTTCGCGGAAGATGACCATATCGGTTTTGCCCGGGTCTTTGAGCGGGGAGGGTACGCCGTTGAAGTAGCGCACGGGGCGCACGCATTGGTAGAGGTCGAGGTCTTGGCGCAGGGCGACGTTGAGCGAGCGGATGCCGCCGCCGACGGGTGTGGTCATCGGGCCTTTGATGGAGACGGCGTATTCTTTGAGTGCGGCCAGGGTTTCTTCGGGCAGCCAAACGTTTTCGCCGTAGATTTTGGTGGCTTTTTCGCCGGCATAGACTTCCATCCAATGGATTTTTTTCGTGCCGCCGTAGGCTTTTTCCACGGCTGCGTCGATTACGTCTTTCATTACCGGCGTGATGTCCGCGCCGATGCCGTCGCCTTCGATAAAGGGGATGACGGGGTTGTTGGGAACGGCTTGTCCGGGAACGATTTTCGCGCCGGCGGCAGGTACTCTGATATGACTCATGGTGTCTCCTGTAAAGATGGTCGTTTTCTTGTAAAAGGCACGGCGGTTTGGCAACCGGCGTGCGGCGGCGCGATTATGCGGGATTTGGTAAATTTTTGCCAGTAGCTGTTGACATTATCCGTGGGGAGATGTCGGCCGTAAATGCCGCTGCAATGCCGGATGCCGTCCACATCGGAACGGGTGCGGCGGGTACAATAGGCCGTCTGAAAACGCTTTTCGTGGAAAAAATGGATAATCTGATTGTGTTCAACAAGCCCTGCGGCGTGGTCAGCCAGTTTGGTGCGCATGACAAACACCGCAGTTTGAAAGACTTTATCGCCGCTCCGGGTTTTTATCCGGCAGGGCGGCTGGATACCGACAGCGAGGGGCTGCTGCTGCTGACCGATGACGGGCGTTTGCAGGCGCGGATTGCGCATCCGAAGTTCAAGCTGGAAAAAACCTATTGGGCGCAGCTTGAAGGCAGTCCGGAAGGGGAAAAACTGGCCGCGCTGGGCAGGCCGATGGATTTGGGGGACTTTACGGCGGCTCCGGCGCAAATCCGTCTTTTGTCTGCGGCAGAGACGGAGAGGCTGTGGCCGCGCGTGCCGCCGGTGCGGGTGCGCAAAACGGTGCCGGATTTCTGGCTGGAAATCAGAATTTCGGAAGGGAAAAACCGTCAGGTGCGGCGGATGACGGCAAAGGCGGGCTATCCCTGTTTGCGGCTGGTGCGGGTGGGTATAGGCCGTCTGAATCTGTTTGACTGCGCCCTGCGGCCGGGCGAATGGCGGTTTGCGCCGCATTTGCCGTGGGCGGCGGGCAAAAACGGGAAAGAGGCCGTCTGAAAACGGTTTTCAGACGGCCTCTGTCTTGTGAACGCAATGCGCCGGCATCAACGCTGGCGTGCTTTGAAGCGCGGGTTGCTTTTGCAGATTACATAAACCTTGCCGCGCCGGCGGACGATTTGGCAGTCGCGGTGGCGGGTTTTGGCTGTTTTCAGTGAAGATAATACCTGCATTATTTGTCCTTTCTCAGTGTGTCGAACAGGCTGCCGTAACGCTGTTGGAAGCGGCTGGCGCGGCCTTCGGTGGAAAATTCGCGGCGTTTGCCGGTGTACACGGGATGGGAAGCCGACGAGGTGTCGAGCATGAAGACGGGATACTCGTTGCCGTCGCGCCACACCATGGTTTTTCCGTGTGTGTCGGCGCACGAGCGGATGAGCCAGCCTTCGTCCGCGCCGCTGTCGAAAAACAGCACGGTGCGGTAGTTTTCGGGATGGATGCCTGCTTTCATATCGGATAACGCTCCTTTGTTTGTTATGTTGTAACATTTTAAACAGGGCGAAACGCTGTGGCAAGCGTTTTTTGCGTTGCGCGTGGCGGGGCTGTCGGAAAGCTGCTATCTTTCGCGGCCTGTTGCGATATGGGAAAGGAAAGCAAAGGGCGCATCAGGGCTTTCCCGTACCATTCCGACAGGCCGAACTGCGTACGGCATTCCGTATCGGGCATGGCTTTGTCCGACGAATCGGCGGCAGCCTTTTGCGCCGTTTGGCAAAATTCTTTTGCAGTCCGTCTGAAAGCCGCTGCCTGCCTGCCCGAGCAACAGGCCGTCTGAAAACCGGCAATCCGTTTTTCAGACGGCCTCCCGATACCGACCAACCGACGAAACCCGATATGCCAAACACTCCCGCCCGCAGCGCGTGGCAGGCGTTCAAACGCCACAAACGCGGCTATTTCAGCTTTCTGCTGCTTGCCTTTCTTTTTGCCGCCGCGCTGGCCGCGCCGCTGTGGAGCAACGACAAACCGTTGTGGATACAGTATCGCGGTGCGCATTATTTTCCGCTTCTGGCCACTTATCACGACCGTGATTTCGGCGGCGATTTCGACACGCCCGCCGACTATCTCGACCCGCTGGTGCGGCGGAACATCACTTCCGAAGGCAGCCGTGCCGTATATCCGCCCAACCCGTACGCCGCAGGCACGCTGGACGACTCCGACACCGCACCCGACCCGGCCGCGCCCTCGTCAAAGCATCTGCTGGGCACCGACGACCGCGGCCGCGACGTGCTGGCGCGGCTGGTATACGGTTTCCGCGATTCGCTGCTGTTTGCCCTCGCGCTCACCGCCGTTACCACCGTCATCGGCATTGCCGCCGGCGCGGTGCAGGGCTATTACGGCGGCAGAACCGATCTGGTTTTGCAACGCCTGATCGAAATATGGAGCGGAATGCCCGAGCTGTATCTGCTGATTATCCTGTCGTCGTTTTTCAACCCCGGACTTTTGCTGCTGCTGGCGCTGCTGTCGCTGTTCGGCTGGATGGGGCTGTCGGACTATATGCGCGCCGAATTTCTGAAAAACCGCCGTGCCGATTATGTTTTGGCCGCGCGGGCGATGGGTGTGGGCAGCGGCGCGGTTATGTGGCGGCACATCCTGCCCAACAGCCTTACGCCCGTACTGGCGTTTCTGCCCTTCCGCATCTCCGGCGCGGTGCTTGCGCTGACCAGCCTCGACTTCCTCGGCCTCGGCGTACCCGCGGCCCGGGCCGGTTTGGGCGAGCTGCTCGCGCAGGGCAAAGACAATCTCGACGCATGGTGGATCGGGCTGTCCGCCGTGGGCACGCTGACCGTGATGCTGCTGCTGCTGGTGATGATAGGCGAAGGGCTGCGGCAGGCGTTTGACGTGCGTTCGCGGATCTGAACACAGGAAAAGAGAGAGGCCGTCTGAAAACCGCAATGCGGCTTTCAGACGGCCTCTGCCGCTGTGTAGGGTGTGTTGCTCCGCAACGCACGCGGTTCTCGGGCCGGTAAGGGTTTGCGGAGGTGGATGTGAGTAGTGGTGGTAAAAACCGCGTGCGTCGCCTTTGGGCGGCACCCCCTGCTTTGCGGTGTCTGTTTTCAGACGGCCTGATGTTTATTTTGGCGGGAACGCGTGCGTGGCTGCGCCACACACCCTACTGTTTGCCGCATCCGTTTTCAGACGGCCTCTGCCGCTGTGTAGGGTGTGTTGTTCCGCAACGCACGCGGTTTTCGGGTCGGTAAGAGGTTGCGGAGGTGGCGGATGGGCGGAGGCGGCAAAAACCGCGTGCGTCGCTTTTGGGCGACACACCCTGCTTTGCAGTGTCTGTTTTCAGACGGCCTGATGTTTATTTTGGCGGGAACGCGTGCGTGGCTGCGCCACACACCCTACTGTTTGCCGCATCTGTTTTTCAGACGGCCTGTATCAGCAAAACCGCCGCCTGTGCCGCCGTCAGATACAGGCTTTTGCGCCACAGAGCCAGTGCGCCCGCGCTGCGCTGCGGCATGGCGGTACGCTCCGGAAAGCTGCGGCGCAGGCCGGTTTGCCGCAGGGCGGCATCGAAGGCTTCGGGCGTGTAGCGGCCGCAGGCGAAGTCTTCAAACACGCGGCGGTCAAACGCAAGGCGGATGTGGCAGTAAAGCAGGGCGGCGGCCAATACGAGCTGTATGGCAGCCCCGGGTCCGCCGTATTGCGCGGCCAGTGCGGCCAGCAGCACGTTGGCGGCGGCGGCGGGACGGGCGGCAGAGAGCAGGCGGGCGGTAACGAGGGCTTGGGTTTGGTCGTCGTTCATATTTTGTTTCCTTATGCGGATTCAGGCCGTCTGAAAACCGGATGGCGCATGGCGCGGCTGTGTTTTCAGACGGCCTGCGGCTGCGTCGGCCGCTGCGATTACCTTCTGCGCCAACACGGCCTGCGGCCGCACTTGCTGCAATACGGCTGCGGCTTCGGCAGCGTTTTTGCAGCCGCCGTAGGCCGTGAGCCAGGCCAGCACCACCGCCGCGCTGCGCCCGTAGCCCAACGCGCAGCAGACCAAGACGCGCCCGTGCGTGCGACGCATCTGTTCGGCCTGTGCGGCGGCCTGCGCCAAGATTTCTGCGGAGGGCAGGAGCAAATCGGGCAGCGGCAGGGAGCGGTATTCGGCGGCGGTGTGGCGGCAGGGGTATTCGGCGCACAAATCCAATACGGCGGGAAACCCTTTTGCGCCGAGTATGCTGCCGATAAACAGGCCGTCGCGCACTTGGGCGGTGCGGGCTTTGCCGCGCAGCCAGAAAGCGGCGTTCAGGCGCACGGCGGCGAGATAGGGCAGCAACAGGGCGGCGGCGGCGGGAGACAGTGTGCCGTCTGGCCGTTTTTGGAACACGGCGGGATTGGCGGCGAAGTAGGCAAAGGCCACGGCCAGCAGGGCGGCGGACAGCCACAGCAGCCACAGCCATGCGCCGCCGGCCAGGGCGGGCAGGGCGGCGGCAAATGCGCCCGCCAGATAGCGGCGTGCCAGTTTCAGACGGCCTCTGTCCGTATGCCCGTGCCGTTCGGGAGGCCGTCTGAACGGGCTGCGTCCCTGCTGCGGCAAAGCCCACAGCACCAAAACGCCCAATAACGCGCCGGTGGGGACGTCGATGAAATGGTGCTGGTAGGTGGTCAGCACCGACAGGGCAATCAGGCTCTGCCACAAAACGAGCGGCAGGCGGATTTTGGGGAAACGCCGCCAGTAAAACGCGCCGACGATGAGGGCAAGCGCGATGTGCAGCGAGGGGGCTTGGTTATACGGCAGGTCGAAGGCCAAAAGCGCGTCAAACAGCCAGCCGGAAATTCCGCCGTAGGGCGGCTTCGGCCATGAAAAATGCAGGGGGAAAAGCAGGAAGCAGGCCGTTGCGGCAAGCTGCGCCGCAACCAGCCGCAGGATGTAGCGGTTTTGTTCCCGCGTGTCGCGGCAGAGGAAAAACGCTGCGGCATACATCAGGTTGAGCGACCAGTAGGGGATGACCGTCCACGCCCAAAACGGGATGCCGCGTTCCCAGTCGAAGGCGATTTCGGGTACGGAGGCGCGGCGCGAGGCAAGGAAGTTGGACAGGCCGTAGCTGCTGTAAAACAGCGCACCGACGGCCAGCAGCTTGAATAATGAGGGTTTGAGTGCGGGTTTCATGGCGGGGAGCGGCTTTCGGGTGTGGCGGCCGTCTGAAAACGGGTTTTCAGACGGCCTTTTGCGGTTTGGCGCGGGCGGCAGGTGAGCCGCAGCTATAATGGCGGCATTTTTTTTACCTGAGGAGAAGACGATGCTTCCCGTGATCGGTATTACCGGATACAGCGGCAGCGGCAAAACCACGCTGCTGGAAAAACTGCTGCCGCAGCTTCGCGCCCTGGGGCTGCGGGCGGCGGTGGTCAAGCACAGCCACCACAACGCGCAGACCGACCGCCCCGGCAAAGACAGCCACCGTATGACGCAGGCGGGTGCGGCGCAGGTTATGATGGCCTGCGGCAACCGTTGGGCGTTGATGACCGAAACGCCGCAGGAGGCCGCGCCGTTTGACTATTTGCTGCGGCAGTTTGATCCCGCGCTGGCGGATTTGGTGCTGGTGGAGGGCTTCAAGCACGAGCCGCTGCCGAAAATCCTGCTGCACCGCCGGGATTCGGGCAGGCCGCTGCCGGAAACCGACGGCTATGTGCTGGCGGTGGCGGCCGACTGTACATTCGAATGCGCCTGTCCGGTGTTGGATCTCAACGATGCGGCGCAAATCGCGCGTTTTGTGGCGCAATGGTATGCGGATGCGAAAGGGCAAAAGGCCGTCTGAAAAACAGGATCGGATACGGCGCAATCCCTGTTTTCAGACGGCCTGCGTTTACAAAGCGAATTGCGCCCACACCGGAGCATGGTCGCTGGGGCGTTCCTGCGCACGTGCGTCCAAATCCACCGCCGCGTCTTCCAATACGGCGGCAAGCGCGGGGGTAATCAGGATGTGGTCGATGCGCAGGCCGAGTCCGCGTTGGAACATTGCGCCGCGATAGTCGAACCAGGTAGGGAGCGGGCCTTCGGGGCGGATGCGGCGCAGGCTGTCGGCCAGCCCCGAATCAATCAGGGTTTGGAACCAGCCGCGCTCTTCGTCGGTGCAGAGGATTTTGCCGCGCCATTTTTCCGGGTCGTAGCAGTCGGCATCGGCGGGGGCGATGTTGAAGTCGCCGAGCAGGATGAGCTTTTCATGACGGGAAAGTTCGTCGCGCACCAATTCGGTAAGCGCGGCAAACCATTGTCTTTTATATTGGAATTTCGGGCTGTCGGGGGCTTCGCCGTTGACGCAGTAGACATTGACGACGCGCACGCCGCCGATGGTGGCGGCAATCACGCGCCGCTGCGGATCGTCGGGCAGGGCGGGCAGGCCGGTGCGTACGTCCTGCGGTTCGCTGCGGCTGAGGATGGCCACGCCGTTGTAGGTTTTCTGGCCGCTCCACACGCTTTTCCAGCCCATCATGGCGAGGGCGGCGGCGGGAAATTTGTCTTGGTCGAGCTTGAGTTCCTGCAAGGCCAGGATGTCGGGCTGGTGTTCGGCGAGCCAGTTTTGTACCTGCGCCAGGCGCACGTTGAGGGAATTGACGTTCCAAGAGGCGATTTTCATGGTTTGTCCGTTTTGCTCCGGCGGGTTGTGCCGCCGGATTTTCCGTTTGCGGCGGCAAGGGGGCATTGCGCGGCATCGGGCGCAGCCGGGCTGCGGTTGAGGCAGAAGCCGCTCAATACTTCGAGGATGGTTTGGGCTTCGGACGAGGCAATGTGGTATTCGAGTACGCGGTGGTAGCGGGTGAAATCGATGAGTTTGCCTTCGCGCAGCTTGGCGAGGTGGTTGGACAGGGCGGTTTGGCTGATGCCCAGCGCGTGTGCCATATCGCTGACGTTGCAGGGGCCTTCGGAGAGCAGGCAAAGCAGCATCAGGCGGCTGGGGTGCGCCATCAGTTTGAGCATGGCGGCCACGTGTTCGGCGTTGCGCATCGGGCCGTTTCCGCCGCGTGCGGGGTTGAGACGTTGGAGGTTTGTGTTCATGCGCGGCATTCTATGGAGGATTGGGGGCGGGCGCAATGTGCCAGGCCGTCTGAAAACGGGTTTTGGCTGTGCGGGGCGGCGTTTTCAGACGGCCTTTTTGCGCCGTGTGTTGTTCAGACGGCCTCTATGCCGGCGGTCAGGATGTATTTCATTTCCAGATATTCGTCCAGGCCGTAGCGCGAGCCTTCGCGGCCTATGCCCGACTGCTTCATTCCGCCGAAGGGGGCGGCGGCGTTGGAGAGTATGCCGGTGTTGACGGCGGCCATGCCGTATTCGAGTGCTTCGGCCACGCGGGTGATGCGGCCGATGTCGCGGCTGTAAAAATAGGCGGCCAGGCCGTATTCGGTGTCGTTGGCCAGCCCTACGGCTTCTGCTTCGCTGTCGAAGCGGAACAGCGGGGCGAGAGGGCCGAAGATTTCTTCACGGGACACGGCCATTTGCGCGTTGGCATCCGCGATGACGGCGGGCGTGAGGAAGAGGCCGTCTGAAACGCCGCCGCAGAGGATACGGCCGCCTTTGGCGGCTGCGTCGTCGAGCAGGCGGCGCACGTTGGCGGCAGCATCGGCATCGATCAGCGGGCCGATGTCGGTGTCGGGGCGGGTGCCGTTGCCGGTTTTCAGACGGCCTGCGGCGGCGGCGAATTTGGCGGCAAATTCGTCATACACGCCGCTTTGTATATAAAAGCGGTTGGCGCAGACGCAGGTTTGGCCGGCATTGCGGAATTTGGCGGCCACCGCTCCCTGCACCGCCGCGTCGATGTCGGCATCGTCGAAAACGATGAAAGGGGCGTTGCCGCCCAGTTCGAGCGACACTTTTTTCACGGTGGCGGCGCATTGCGCCATCAGGGTGCGCCCCACTTCTGTGGAGCCGGTAAAGCTGAATTTGCGCACCCGCGCATCGCCGGTGAGTATGCCGCCGATGGCGCGGGAGGAGCCGGTGATGACGTTGAACACGCCGGCGGGAATGCCCGCCCGCTGCGCCAGCTCGCCCAAAGCCAGCGCGGAGAGGGGCGTTTTCGAGGCGGGGCGCACGATAAAGGCGCAGCCTGCCGCCAGCGCGGGGGCGGCCTTGCGGGTAATCATGGCGTTGGGGAAATTCCAAGGGGTAACGGCCGCACACACGCCGACGGGCTGGCGGATGACGGTAATCCGCTGGTCGGTGCGGAGCGCGGGGACGGTGTCGCCGTAAATCCTTTTGGCTTCTTCGGCATACCATTCGATATACGACGCGCCGTAGGCAATCTCGCCTTCCGCTTCGGCCAGCGGCTTGCCCTGTTCGGCGGTGAGGATGGCGGCGAGGCTGCTGCGCTGTTCGGTAATCAGGTCAAACCAGCGGCGCAGGATGCGGCTGCGTTCGGCGGCGGGGCGTGCCGCCCATGCTTTCTGCGCGGCGCAGGCGGCGGCAACGGCGGATAGGGTTTCCGCTTCGCCCATGTCGGGCACGCGGGCGACGGTGTCGCCGGTGGCGGGATTGGTAACGGGCAGGGTGCGGCCGCTGTCGGCATCACGCCATTGCCCGTTTATCAGGCAGCGGGTCTGCAAAAGGGCGGGATCGGCAAGCTGCATGGCGGTTTCCTTTCAAAAAGGTGGGATAAGGCGGCACTATACGCGCGATTGCCGCGCTTGTCTGTGCGGGGGCGCGGCGCATGACAGGCCGTCTGAAAAGCCGCATATTCGGGTTTTCAGACGGCCTGTTTGTCAGTCGGCAAACGGTTTTTGCTGCCAGTAAAACCGTTTGGGTGCGGCGGGACGGACGCGGATGTCGGTGCCGCCGGTGTCAAACTGCCACGCGCCCTGGCGGTCGGTGCGCAGGAGGCGGATGCCGTGGGCGGAGAGGCGGGTTTGCACTTCGCGGGCGGGGTGGCCGTAGGGGTTGCCGAAGCCGGCGGAGGCCACGGCGTATTGCGGCGATACGGTGTTGAGGAATGCGCCGGAGGATGCGCTGCGGCTGCCGTGGTGGCCGAGCACCAGCACCTGCGAGTAGAGGCTGCCGCCGTAGCGGCGGATGAGTTCGGCTTCGCCGCGCGCGTCCAAATCGCCGCCGACCAGCACGGCCGTGCCTCCGGCGACAACGCGCAGCACGCAGCTTAGCCCGTTGTCGCCCGCTCCGCCCGCGCCGGTGTCGAGAAACTCGAAGCGTACGCCGTCCCATTGCCATGCCTGTTCGGCGCGGCAGCTTCGCGCCTGCGGGTAAAACTCCGGCTGGCCGGCCAGTACGGCGCGGGGGGAGAGGGCGGCGGTAAGGAGGGCCGCGCCGCCGTCGTGGTCGGTATCGTGGTGGGACAAAACCAGTATGTCCGGCCGCCGCAGGCCTGCGCCGCGCAGGGCGGGCAGGGTCTGCATCTGTGCCGCGCCTTCTGTGCCTGTGTCGAACAGCAGGCTGTGGGAGGCCGTCTGAAAATACACCGACAGCCCTTGCCCGACATCGAGGACTGTGGTTTTCAGACGGCCTGTTTCGGGCGGGGCGGGGCGGTAAAACACAAAACCGGCCAGCACCAGCACGGCCCACGGCCGCAGCCCCGCGCCGCGCGGCAGCAGGAGGATGCCGCATGCGGCTGCGGCAAGCGGCAGCAGCAGCGGCGGGGCGGCGGCCACACCCCATTCGGGAGCATAACGCGCCGCCCACGACAAAACGTGCAGGGTTTGCCCGCCCAGCCATGCTGCCGCGTATTGCAGCGGGTAAACGGGCAGCAGCGAGGCGGCCAGCGCGAGGGGGACGAGTATCCACGAAAACCAGAGAATGGCCGGCGCGTTGGCTACGGGTGCGGCGGGAGGGAGGACGGAAAACAGGCTGCCCGCCGAGGGGACGGTGGCCAGCGTTGCCGCCCATTGGCCGCGCAGGGCGGCAGCGGCAGGTTTGCGGCGGCCGGTGCGCCATGCGTCTGCCCACAGCAGTGCGGCAACAAGGCCAAACGACAGCCAGCTTCCCGCCGAGAGCGCTGCGGCGGGATCGGACAGCAGCACCAGCGCGAGCGCAAACCACCAGCCGCGCCATGCGGAGGCCGTGCCGCCGGCGAGCCATGCCGCCGACACGGCGACAATCATCAGCAGCGAGCGCACGGTGGGCACGGCGAAACCGGCCAGTCCGGTGTAAAACAGAGCCGCCGCCGCACCTGCTGCCGCCAGCCATGCTTTCGGGCGGCGCGGGGTAAAAGGCAGCCGCAGCAGCAGCGGCTTGGCGAGCCATGCCGCCATCAGCGCAACCATCGTAACGTGCAGGCCGGAAACGCTGACGAGATGGTTCAGCCCCAGCGGACGGAAGGCCTGCCACCATTCGTCGCGCAGCGCGTCCTGTTCGCCCACGGACAGGGCGCGCATCAGTGCCGCGCCGTCGGCGGTTTCGGGTGGCAGATGCCGCCAGTTTGCGCTGATTTTTTCGCGCAGACGCAGCAGGCCGTCTGAAAAAGCGTTGGTAAAACCGCCCGGCCATGCCGCAACCTGCCGTTCCGCGCCCGCCGTGCCCAAAGCGTCGATGCTGTTGGCCAATGCCCACGCTTCGCGGTTGAAGCCGCGCAGGTTGCTTTCGCCTACGGGGGAGCGCAGGCGCACGTTCAGCCGCCAGGTGCTGCCTGCCGGCCAGTCGCGGCGGCGGAAATCGGCAAGCTGTATGCGGTAGCGTTGTCCGTCGGCGGCCAGCGCGTCGGCCCGGAAGCGTACGCGCCGCCCGTCGTCCTGCGGCAGTCCGGCCACGTGTACGGTCATGGCAACCGTGCTGCCCTGTTTTTCAGACGGCCAGCGTTGTGCGAGTGCGGTTTCGGTGCGCCACACGCCCCACAACGCGCCGGCAAGGAATACGGCCGCCCACAGCCCGCTTTTTCTGTGCCGCCAAAACACCGCTGCCGTGCAGCAGAAAGCCGCCGTCCAAAGGGCGGGCGGCGGCACGGCGGGCAGGGCGAAGGAGAGGACGACTCCGGAGGCAAAGGCGGGCAGCAGGTAAAACGGCATGGCGGCTCAGCCTTCCGATTCGGACAGGCCGCCGTGTTTCCGGCGGCGGAAAGTGCCGCCGGCAGGCCGGGTGGCGGCGCGGACTGCGGCCGCAGATGGGAAGCCTGCTGCGGTCGGGTGCGGGATGCGGGGCAGCATGGGGTATTTGGAAGAAATCTGCCTGCCGTTGTGCCGCAGCTTTTGCCCTGCGGCCCGGGCGGGATGGCGGCGGGCAGGGCAGGAACGGTATTCGGGCGGCGTATTTTCCCGTGCGGCAAAACGGCTGCTGCCATACGGAAAACCGTACAGACGGCAGCCGTTGCGTTTGCGGGGGATAAGGTGGATGCCCATAGTCGGCTTCGGAGGTGATGGTGAATGCGGACAGGCCGTCTGAAAAAACATTTTGGGGTTACAGGATGGCGGCTGCGCCGGAACCGCGTTTTAACTTTGTTGAAGCTGCGCTTTCAGACGGCCTTTTTCTTCTTGGCGGCCTGCTGGACAGGCTCGGCTTTGCCTTTGCCTTTGGCAGTTTCGGCAGCGGGTTTGGCCGGAGTCAGGCCGAGGCGGTGCAGGGTGTTTTGCAGGACACGGTGGCCGCTGTCGATGCTTTGCCCTTGTTTGAGGATTGCGCTGGCTTCGTCTTTCCTGCCCAGCGTCCACAGGACTTCGCCCAGGTGGGCGGCAACTTCTGCTTCGGGCTGTTCTTTGAAGGCGTATTGCAGGTAGGGCAGGGCGGCTTCGGCATCGCCTTTGAGGAAGTAGGCCCAGCCCATGCTGTCGTTGACGGCGGGATCTTCGGGCATTTGCTCGAAGGCCGCGCTGATAAGGACGAAGCCTTCGTTGATTTGCGGCTTGGACAGCGTGATGAGGGTGTAGCCGAGGGCGTTTTGGGTGTTGGGGTTGCCGGGGACGAGTTCGAGGCAGCGGCGCAGGTCGGCAACGGCTTTTTCGGGCTGGTGCAGGCGGTCGCTGTATACGAGGGCGCGCTGGTAAAGGATGGTGGCGAGGGTTTCGGCATCGGCTTTTTGCCGTACGGCGCGTTCGTAGAGGCGGTTAAGGGCGGCGAGTGCCTGCTGCGGGGCGGGAAGGCGTGCGGCGGTGAGGGTTTCGATGCGGTCGAGGTGGGTGGTGTCGAAGAAGCGTCCCTGTTTGGCGGTCATTTTGCGGGCGCGGCGCACTTCGGCGGCTGCCTGCTGCCATTTGTGTTCTTCGGCATCGAGCGAGGCGGTCAGGACGGCTTTGTCGAAGGCATAGTCGGCGGCGTGGATTTTTGCCACCCATTTGCGGGCGGCGGCGAAGTTTTTGTTGTCGGCGTTGCGCAAAACGGCGATGACGGCGGCGCGGCTCTGCTGCTCCTGTGTGCCGGTTTGGTAGGCTTTGGTCAGGTAGCCTACGGTTTCTTCGAGGGGGGCTTTACGGTTGGAGGAAAGCAGGGCGGCCTGGATGTAGAGGTCGGCGCTGGGGCGTTTGTCGATCAGGTGTTGCAGCAGGCGGCCGGCCTCTTCTTTTTTGCCGGCGTAAATCAGGGCTTCGATTTGCAGCTCCTGCCAGACGGGGGAGAGCTTTTCGGTGTCGGTTTCGGCGAAGAAGCGGTTGATGGTGTCCGGCTTGCGCTGGCCGATGAGGCGCATGGTGATGTAGGTGGGCGGCAGGATTTCGCTGTCCAGTTGCGCAAGGCGTTGCAGGGCGCGTACGGCGGCATCGGGTTTGTCGTTGAGTGCGCTGAGGATGGCGTCGGCGATGACGGCATCGGGTTTGTCCTGATGGGCGGCGGCGTGTTTGTGGACGGTGTCTTCCATGATTTTCGCCACTTCGGGGTTTTGCGCGGCGATTTGGGCAACGAGGAGGAAGATGCGGCTGCGCTGGCTCTCGTCTGCACCTGCGAGGGCGGCATCAAAGCCGTCGCGGGCGTTGGCATAGTTGCCGCGCACCATGTCGCGCATCCAGGTAATGCGTTGCAGCGCGGGGCCGGGGGCGGGTTCGATTTTGAGCCAGCTTTGGTAAACCTGTTCGGCATATTGGTAGGCACCGAGGCCGACGGCCATGTCGATGGCGCGTTCGGCCACTTCGGGATCGCGGGTGCGTTCGAGCATGGCGATGTAGGTGCCCAATGCCGTGCCGGGATCGCCTTTTTGCAGGGCAAGTTCCGCGCTGAACAGGGTAAAGGTGTCGTTGGTATGGCGGACGACGGCTTCGCGGCGGGCGGTTTCGGCTTCGTCCATACGGATATGGCCGACGCGGGCGACTTTGGCGACAGGCTGTTTGATTTTGCCCGCAGCGTGCAGCACGGGGACGGACAGCAGGATCAGGGCGCAGGCGGCAGCAGTAAGTTTGGGTTTTCCGGCAGGCATATTTTTTCCTTGTGCAATCGGCCGCCGGGAAAGGGTTTTCAGACGGCCTGTAAGGAGACGGGGAAAGCAACTCTAACACAGCGGGGGAAGCTGCGGCGGTAAAAAACCGCGCCTTCGGCGGCGAACGGGCGTTCTGTCAAAAGGCGCGGTTTACGGCGTGAAACGGGTCAGGCAAGTTTGCCGTGGCACTGTTTGTATTTCAGGCCGCTGCCGCAGGGGCAGGGTTCGTTGCGGTGGACGACGATGCCGCGTCCGGCGAGTGCTTCGGGCGAGTAGTCTTCCTGATCTGCGTTCGGATCGAAGGCTCCGGCCACCAAATCGGTGCGCGACTGCGACAGGATTTCTTCCATATCGGGCGCGTCGGCGTGGACGGCATGGGCGTGCAGATCGGAGAGTTCGGCGGGTTCGCTTTCTTCGGCAATATTTTCGTCCATTTGGATTTGGACGGAGCTGAGGAAGGAGGCGATTTGGTATTTGATGCCGTTCCACAGGTTTTGGAACATTTCAAAGGCTTCGCGCTTGTATTCCTGCTTGGGGTTTTTCTGGGCATAACCGCGCAGATGGATGCCCTGGCGCAGGTAGTCCATCGCGGCGAGGTGGTCGCGCCATTGACCGTCGATTACCTGCAGCATGACGTTGCGCTCGAAACCCTGCATTTCTTCGCGGCCGACAAGTTCGGTTTTGCCGGCGTATTCCTGCGAGGCCTGCGCAATCAGGCGTTCTTTCACGTCTTGGTTGTCGAGGGTGTTGTCGTCTTTGAGCCAGCCGCGGATGTCGGCACGGATGCGGAAATCGGCGGCAAGCCGTGCTTCGAGCGTGGGCAGATCCCATTGTTCTTCCATGCTTTCGGGCGGCATATGCGTATCCACTACCGAGGCGATGGTTTCTTCGAGAAACTCTTGGGCCATTGCGGAGATTTCTTGCGAAGACAGGATGTCGTTGCGTTGGAAATAGATAACTTTGCGCTGGTCGTTGGCTACGTCGTCGTATTCCAAAACCTGTTTGCGCATATCGAAGTTGCGGCCTTCGACTTTGCGTTGCGCTCCTTCGATTTGGCGGGTAAGCATACCGGCTTCGATGGCCACGCCGCGTTCGGGTGCAAGGCGGTTGAGGATGGCGGCGGCGCGGTCCAGAGCGAAAAGGCGCAGCAGCGGGTCTTCAAAGGAAAGATAGAAACGGCTGGAACCTGGGTCGCCCTGGCGGCCTGCGCGTCCCCGGAGCTGGTTGTCGATGCGGCGGCTTTCGTGGCGTTCGGTACCGATGATGTGCAGGCCGCCGGCTTCCATAACTTTGTCGTGTTCTTCCTGCCAGCCGTTTTCCAGCTTGGCGATGCGGGCGGCTTTTTCTCCTTCGCTGAGGCTTTCGTCGGCAAGGACGGCTTCGGACTGGTGTTTGACGTTGCCGCCGAGGACGATGTCGGTACCGCGTCCGGCCATATTGGTGGCGACGGTAATCGCGCCGATTTTGCCGGCCTGCGCCACAATCAGGGCTTCGCGCTGGTGTTCTTTGGCATTCAGTACGTTGTGCGGGATGCCTTCGCGGTCGAGCAGGGTGGAAACCAGTTCGGAGTTTTCGATGCTGGTGGTGCCGACCAGCACCGGCTGGCCGCGTTTGTAACATTCGATGATGTCTTTGACGACGGCTTCGTATTTTTCTTCCGACGAACGGAAAATCTGGTCGTTGTAGTCTTTGCGTTGGACGGGGCGGTTGGTGGGGATGATGACGGTTTCCAAGTTGTAGATGCTTTGGAACTCGAATGCTTCGGTATCGGCGGTGCCGGTCATGCCTGATAGTTTGGTATACAGGCGGAAGTAGTTTTGGAAGGTAATGGAGGCCAGTGTTTGGTTTTCGCGTTTGATTTCCACGCCTTCTTTGGCCTCCACCGCCTGATGCAGGCCGTCGGACCAGCGGCGGCCGGACATCAGGCGGCCGGTAAATTCGTCGACGATTACGATTTCGCCGTCCTGAATCACATAGTGCTGGTCTTTGTGAAACAGGGAGTACGCCCGCAGCGAGGCCATCAGGTGGTGCATCAGGGCGATATTGGACACGGAATAGAGCGAATCGCCTTCTTCCAAAAGACCCATGCGGTTCAACACGGCTTCTGCGTGTTCGTGTCCGGCTTCGCTCAAAATCACGCTGTGGTTTTTTTCGTCCACCCAGTAATCGCCTTCGCCTTCTTCGCTTTCCTGGCGGAAGAGCTGTGCGGGAACCTGGTTCATGATTTGGTACAGGCTGACGTTGTCGTCGGCCTGTCCCGAAATAATCAGCGGCGTACGTGCTTCGTCAATCAGGATGGAGTCCACTTCGTCCACTACGGCGAAGTTGAGATCGCGCTGTACTTTCTGCTCCTGCGAGGTAACCATATTGTCGCGCAGGTAGTCGAAACCGAATTCGTTGTTTGTGCCGTAGGTAATGTCTGCAGCATAGGCATTCTGCCGCTGGTAGGGATCCAAATCGCTGATGATCACGCCCACTTGCAGGCCGAGGAAATTGTACAGCGGCTCCATAGTGGCGGCATCGCGCTGTGCCAGATAGTCGTTGACGGTTACCACGTGTACGCCTTTGCCGGAGAGTGCGTTCAGGTAGACCGGCAGCGTTGCCACCAGCGTTTTACCTTCACCCGTACGCATTTCGGCGATTTTCCCGTAGTGCAGCACCATGCCGCCGATCAGCTGTACATCGAAATGGCGCATACCCAGCACGCGGCGCGAAGCCTCGCGGCAGACGGCGAACGCTTCGGGCAGGATGCTGTCCAGATCCGCACCTTCGGCGATACGCTGCTTGAATTCGGCCGTTTTCGCCTGCAAGGCGGCATCGTCCAATTCCTGCATCTGCGTTTCCAGCGCGTTGATTTTCGCAACGGTTTTCCGATACTGTTTCAGCAGGCGGTCATTGCGGCTGCCGAAGACTTTTTTGGCTAATTGAGTGAGCATGGTAAGAAAATTCCTGAACCTTGTAGGTTTTTCAAAGGCAATAACCGCGCATTTTAACACAGGCCGTCTGAAAACCGATAATCAGGCGGGATAAAGCGGAGGGAGAGGATGCCGGCGAAGTGTAAGGAAAAGGCCGTCTGAAAAATTTTCAGACGGCCTGTTTGATCTTTTTCGCAAGTGATTCAGGCACGTTTGCGGAATTCGCCGGTGCGGGTGTCGATTTCGACTTTGTCGCCGTTTTCGATGTAGGACATGACTTGGATTTCGGTACCGCCAACCAGGCGCGCGGTTTTCATTACTTTGCCCGAGGTATCGCCTTTTACCGCAGGCTCGGTATATTCGACTTCGCGCACGATGATGGTGGGCAGCTCTACCGAAATCGGGTTGCCTTCGTAGAAAGTTACTTCGCACACGTCTTCCATGCCGTCAACGATGAATTTGAGCGAATCGCCGATGTTTTCGGCTTCGATTTCGTATTGGTTGAATTCGTCGTCCATAAACACATACATCGGGTCGGCAAAATAGCTGTATGTACAGTTTTTTCGCGCCAAGACCACCACGTCGAATTTGTCGTCGGCCTTGTAAATGGTTTCGGTAGCCGCGCCGGTAAGCAGGTTTTTCAGCTTCATGCTGACTTTGGCCGAAGAGCGGCCGCCTTTGATGTATTCGGTTTTCTGTACCACCATCGGATCGTTGCCGACCATAAATACGTTGCCTGCGCGCAGTTCTTGTGCGGTTTTCATGTTGTTGTCCAATCTGTGAATTAGAAAATAAAAGCGCGGCATTCTAGCGGTGTTTGACGAAGTTTGCCAGTTTTTCCGCCGCCGTTTCCTGCGAAAAGAGTTTCTGCTGCCAGATTTGTGCGGCGCGGCTCCATGCGGGCAGGCGGTTGCCCAACGCAAGCCAGTATGCCAGCCGTTTTTCATCCGGTAAACGGTCTTTGCCGTTGATTTCTTCCGACAATGCGCGGTGGGCGGCGGCGGCTTCGGGTGGGAAAAGCGGATAAACCTGCTGCCAGAATGCCGCCAGTTTGGCCAAATGCGCCATTTCGTCCTGCGGGTAGATGTGCCAGAAAAACGGTTTGCCGGCAAACTGGGCACGCACGAAGCTGTCTTCGCCGCGTACGATGAGGCCGTCTGAAAGATGCAGCAGGCGGTCGAAATCGTGTTGCGGCACGAAAGGCAGGCGGACGAGTCTGATACAGGCCGTCTGAAAAACATCGCCGTCGCATTTGAGGCTGTGTTGCGGAATGATGCCGGACTGTTTCAGGCTGTCGGTAACCTGTCCGCCGGCCAGAAGCAGGGTCATCGGCTCGCCCGCCGCCTGCCATGTGTACAGCCAGTCTACCCATATTTCGCTGCGGTAGCCGAACAGCAGCCATTCGGGCGCGGTTTTTTCCGCCAAACCGAGCTGCCGTCGGAAAAGCTGCGGTTCGCAGCGGCAGAGTGCTTCATAATTTTTTTCGCGTAAAAGTCCGCCGCTGCGTTCGTCGAAACCCATCAGCCAGAAGAATTTTTCCGTGCCGTCGGCCTGCGGCGAGGGCTTGCCGTGCATGGCTGCCGCCCATTCCTCTGCGCTGAGGTATTCCCAGTTCAGCCATAATGCTTTCTGTTTTCCTATGCTTTTTTTGACGGATTCGGGCAGATTGCAGCCGAAAGTTTCGATCACAATGTCGGCGGTTTCGTTCCATTGCGCTGTTTCTTCCCCTTCGTGCCACAGCCGCAAATCCGTGCCACGGTAACGGCAGGGCAGGGCGGGCAGATCGGGGCAGAGGGAGCGCAGAGCCGCTTCGTCGTCCAGCCATAAAGTAATGTTCCAGCCGCATTCGTTTTGCAGAATACGTGCCAAACGCCAGCTGATGCCGATGTCGCCGAAATTGTCGATCACCGTGCAGAAAATATGGCAGGAGGGGCGGGGGGGCATCAGTGGGAGTCCGTAAAGTCCAATCGGCTTGGGGTTTTACGCTCTTGCGCTGTTTTGTCAAGCGCAAACGGAAGGAAAAATATCCTTTTATCCACACGTAGGGCAAAATGCCCGCGTGCCGTACGGAAATTCCCAATCTGCCTCTTGACAAGATATGTGATTATTTAACAATTTGATTTTTATGAATTTATATAATTGCCTGTTTTTTCATCAAAGTAAAACAGACCGCGAATGTATGGCAAAATATGCGGCCGCCCACAAAAAATCCACAAACTTATCCACAGCTTTTGTGGGCAACTGCGCGAAGCCTTGTTTTATTGCGGGTTTGCCGTCCGGCTGTCTGCCGGAATCTGGGAGGCCGTCTGAAAATACAATCGGAGAATACGTTTTTCCGGCTTGCCGGAACGGGCAAAGCGCGGCGGAAACCGTAAGCCGTGTCGGCCGATGCCTGCGATGCGGAGCAACAGGAATCGGATGTCGGACAGTTTTGAGATATTTGGTTAGGAAAAACAGCAAAATGAAGCATTCTTGATAGATTTTCTATCAAAACCGCTTGCAGCTATGGGAAAAAGGAAGCATAATGCACGCTTCTTTCAGCCGGTGTAGCTCAGTTGGTAGAGCACCTGACTTGTAATCAGGGGGTCGCGAGTTCGAATCCTGCCGCCGGCACCAAGTATTTATTTGTATTCAGTAAGTTATCAGTTATATGGTGCAAAGCTGGTGCAATGTCGAATAAGCAGCCGCCTAAATATAGGCGGCTGTTTTCATATTTTTGGGCGTTGTTCTCGGTGGCGGTTGCGCCATGCTTCAACTTCATCACGTTTCCAAAACATGATTTTTCGCGAAATGCGGATGCGGTCGGGGAAGTCGGGACGGACGGCGTATTTGCGCAAGAAGGTGCTTTTGGCAATGCCGAGTAGTTCGGCCGTCTGTTCTGCATTTAGGTGCTCGATCATGTCAAATCTCCTATTGCCATGCCCAGCCACAGGCCGATAACCAGGGCGGCTAGGGCGGTGTTGATGATTAGGCAGCGCAGGGCTTTTTGTTCGCAGGCTGCGGCTGCGGCTTTTTGGCGCAGGGCGTTTTCTAGGATGCGCTCGGCAAGCTCTGCGCTGCGTTCGGCTTGTTCGCGCATTTGGCGGACTTCTTCGCGTTGGCGGATGGGGTTCATGCGCTGTCTCCTGTGCTCTGTTCGGCGCGGGCGAGCCAGCCTCTAAACAGGGCGCGGGTAAAGGATGAAACGTAGTCTTCTCCATCCATTGACAGGTCAATCAGTGGGTAGTCTTCCATGTTGAAAACGCGCTCAAATGCGGTGCGTTCTTGCTCGGTTTGTTCGGGTGTCATGTTGATTCCTTTCGTTTCAGACGGCCTTTTGGCGCATAGCGGTGTCGATGGCTTGGCGGATGTCTGCCGCTGCGGCCAATACTTCAAAGTGTTCCTGCTGCTTTTGGATGACGGCAAACGGGGTGTCGAGGCGGCTGCCGTCTTCGTCGCAGAGTCTTTCGGTTAGGGCGCTGTCGTTTTTTGTCAGCCAATTCAGCCTCTCGGTGTCGGGATGGGGGACGGGGTGCAGTTCGGCTGCGGTGTATGTGCCGAGGGTGTCGTTGGCGAAGTAGACTTCAAAGCAGACTTCGGTTTCGTCGGGGTAGACGGCGGTAACAAAGCCTTCGCCGTGTTGCGGGTGGCGTACGCGGTCGCCGAATCGGTATTGGCGGGTCATGTTTTATCCTTTCAGTTTGTGAACCACGCCGCCGCGTATCTGTCGGGCATCCAGTCCGTTGATGGAGCTGATTTTGTCTGCGCCGACGGTTTGGGCGGCCTGGATTTCGACTACGACTGTGCTGATGATGTTGCTGCTGATTTTGCTGACGGCGTGGGCGGTTTCGATGTTGACGCTGCCGTCTTTGAGGCCGCGCAGGGTGGTGAAGAGTTCTTCACGCAGTTGGGAGGTTACGCTTTGATTTTGCATGATTGGTTTCGTCTTTCAGGGCTTGGTTGGCTTCGGCGGCTTCGCGCAGTTCGGGTGGCACAGCGAGATGTTGCGGGCTTGCGGTAAGCATGAGTATGTTGTCCCGCAGTTCGGATACGGGGAACAGAAATTCCGACCACGCGCCGCGCTTTTCCAAGATGGTTTTCCGGCTTACTTCTACCTGTTTGTGGTTGAGCAGGAAGAGGCTGGGGATGATGAAGCAATGGGTGTAGCTGTCTTCGTCGGTTTCATCGGCTTCGGCCTCGGGCTTGACGAAGAAGACGAAGAGGTCGGTTTCGAATTTGTTGGGGCAGCGGAAGCGGTAGAGGAGCATGTTGTCTTTGTCGCGGGTGCGGTTGAAGCCTGCCGAGCTTTTTACGTCGATTTTCGCGCCGTTGAGGATGAAGTCGTAGGCGGGATTGTTGAATTGCACCGATAGGTTGGTGTTGACGGCTTCGGGCAGGTGGCGGGCAAACAGGCTTTCTCCAATGCGGCCGATTTCCGCGCCTCTGCTGTTGACGATGAAGCCTTCGGTGAGGCGCAGGATGCCGGAGGCCTGCGCAATCATGGTGGCTTGGATGATGCTGATGCCGGCTTCGTGGGCGGCGGCACGGATGGGGGCTTTGGCGCGGTACAGGGTAACGAAGCGTTCAGCCTGTTCGCGGCTTGCGCCGTAGGTGGAAATCATGGGTTCTCCTGTTTTGGCGGTTGGTAAAGGGGTATGCGGACGGCCTTTTTTTGTGGGCGCGTGCGCTGTATTGGGGTTATAGGTTTTGCAGGTATTCGGTTTCGGCTGCGGTTTCGTTTAGGAATTTCTCGGCTTCGGCTTCGAGGCGGGCGATGGTGTCGTTATCGCGCTCTATGCGTTTGATGCGGATGGCGAGGGTCTCGGGCAGGCGGGGGTCGTAGCTGACGAAGTCGCACCATTGCCGGCCGGTGCAGGCCATTTGCCATTGCATTTGCGCCAAATACTGGGGCTTGGGGCGGCCGCTGCGTAAAAAATCTATGTGGGTGGCGGTGTTGGGACATTTGATTTCAATCAGGCCGTCTGCGCCAATCAGGCCGTCGGGGCTGGCTCCGCTCATGGCGATGCCCGGGTGTGGGATGAAGCCGGTTTCGGCTACGTCGTTGCCGGTTTCGAGCATGTAGGCGGCGCGGGCTTGCGGCTCGGTGTCGGTGCCGTGCTGCATGGCGGGGGTGTTGAGGCCGCCGTAGGGCCGGCCGGTGAGGCGTTCGCAAATCAGTTCGGCTTTGTAGTTTTCGCGGGCGGCCAGGTAGCCGCTGCAGCTGCGGGCGGATTTGGTGGTGGCTTCGTGGATGCGGCTGGCGGTGAGTTTGCCGAGGCGGGCGGCGTGCCATTCGGGGGTGTGCTGCTGCATGGTGGGCTCCTTTCGGGTTGATTTTGGGTAAATGGGTGGGGTATGATGCGGGTTCCTAACCAAAAAGCTGTGCCGACCAGTTGTCGGATTTACTTTTGCATCATTCCCCTAAACACGCCTTTTCCATTTGCGGCGGGTTTTTCAAAACTGTTTTGGGGGTTGCGAGTACCGGTAACGGCTCGGCGCACTTTTTGGCGTAGGACAACCCCCGCCCATTTTGGGTATTTCTTTAATTCCTAAACAAAAAGGTGTTCAAATGAACTCAATCTGTATTTCCAATGTGGCAATTCGCCAAACTTCCAACAACCTCTACAATCTGAACGACCTGCATAAAGCCAGCGGTGGCGAGAAACGCTTTCAGCCTGCAAACTGGCTTAGAAATGCTCAAACTGTTGATTTAATTGATTTCCTCAAAAATGAGGAATTGCAGTCGGAAGGTAAAATAATTCAATCAAAACAAGGTCTCGGCACGTTTGTGTGTAAGGAACTGGTTTACGCCTACGCCACTTGGATTTCCGCCAAATTCTTCCTGCTGGTTATCCGCACTTTCGACGCGGTGGTTACAGGCCGTCTGAAAACCGAATCCCGCACTACTTCCGACGAACGTACCGCGCTGCGGCAGGCGGTGTCCGCGCTGGTGGGGCTGCGGCGGGTGGACTATTCCACCGCCTACAATATGGTGCATCAGCGTTTCGGCGTGGAGAAAATCGAGGATTTGCCGCGCGAAACCCTGCCTGATGCGGTGCGCTACGTTCACGCGCTGACGCTGGATAATGCGTTGACGGGCGAGGTGTTGGAAAAGATTGACAGGCCGTCTGAAAAGCAGTTTTCCGCCGATGAAATCCATGCGATCGGGGTGTGCGCCAAGTATTTGGCCGACTGCTCGGCGTTTCTCTATCCGCTGTCCGATTCGCTGCGCGGCTTGGGCAGCCGTTTTTCCGGCCGTGCTTTTTCGCTGGCGCAGGAGCCGCACTTTTGGCTGGATACGGTGCAGCGGGCTTTGGCTCGGGTAAACGGGTCTGCGGTGCGCGGTTTGTGATGTGAACATGGGTTTTTCCTTGTATGGCCGTCTGTTTTCAGGCGGCTTTTTTGTTTGGGGGCGCGGTTTTGCGGCATAGGCCGCGTGCGCCGCTTGGGCGGCACACCCTGCGTTTGCGGCCGTTTGAATTTCACAGTTTGTCGAGGCGTTCCTGTTGTTCGGCGGTGAGGGCGTAGGCCTGCGCTTCGGTGTAGTCGGCTTCGCCGGTGATGATGCGGCCGGCCAATTCGTCAAACTGCTGCGCGTCGAGTGTGGGGCGGGGGTCGGCGGCCGGTTCGGCTTGGATGGTGTTGTCGGCGATGGCTTTGAGGCGGTTGTGTTCGTCTGCGCCGAGGATGTGCCGCTCTTCTTTGCCGATGCCGCCAAACCATGCGCGGTAGGCTTCTATGCCTTGGTTGGCCGCGGCTTCGCCGGCGGCGGTGATTTCGGCGCGGCGGGGGTGTTGGCGTTCGCCGGCAAAGGGGCTGGCGGCTTCGGGGCGGATGCCGTCTTTGGCGTCTTTGATGCGTTCGGCTTCGTCTTCGTCGTAGATGCCGGTGAAGCCGAAGGCGAGGCGGGCGGCCTGTATCATGGCTTTGTGGCGCAGCATGCGTTTGGGGTGGCTTTGCCAGGGCTGGGTGTTGCGGCGGCATTCGTCGAGGTATTCGGTTACGACAATGGGGTGGCTGCGGTCTTTGCGGTAGATGCGGCAGGTGCAGCTTTCGTTGTCTTGTTGGAAGTCCATGCCGTCAAACTGGCTGTTGCTGTTGATGATGCGCGCCCAGCCGTCTACGCCGACAACGGGGGTGATGCCGTTGCTTTTGTCGGGAAAGGCGTAGATTTCTTTGGTAAAGGGGTTGAGGCTGTATTGGGTGGCGACAATCAAGAGGGCGTTGAACTGTGCGTCGGTGGCGTTGCCTTTGAAGGCGGTGGCTTTGAGGGTTTGCACGAGTTCTGCGGGGTCGCCTTGTATGCCGAATTGTTTGGCTAGGGCGAGGGCTTGGGTGTTGGCGATGCTCATTTTGTTGCTCCTGTGAGTTGGTCGTAGCGTTGTTGCGCTTGGGCTTGGGTTTTGTGCAGGCTGATGACGCGGCGGGTGCGGCGGTCGGCGGCGGCTGTGTAGCGGATTTCGCCGATTTCCCATTCTTTGCCGTTGCGGCGCAGGTAGTAGGCGGGCATGGCGGGCTCCTTTCGGGTTGATTCGGGTTGGGTGGACAGGTATCATCAAAATCTCTTTTACTGGGAGATTTACAATGGATGAAAAATTAATTACGGTAAGCATTCGGGTTGATGAATTTGCCAAGCTGGGCTTTGCTACACTTCTTTTTATAAAAACACTTAAAAAGCAACATACTGAAAATATAGAAGAATATAATCAACAAATAGAGGTCGCAAAACGGGCTGCTGAAACGGTTATTGCGGAGTTATGCTCTTATGTTGATAAATATCCTGAAATTGCAGCACATGGGCAGCTTTTGGAAAAAGTCCAAAAATTCTTGGAAATTTATCCTATTGAGGATGTTATAAATATGAAAATTCATTAACTTCTTCAACCAAATCCGTCTTGTGCGGATTTTTTTGTTGCTTTTTTAAATTGGGCGGGGAATAATGCAGTCTCCTAACAAACAATTTAACTAGCAGCGGCTTCCGTGTCGCCAAACACGGTTTTTTATTGCTGCAATTTTGTGCATCACTCCCCATAAAGGTTGCTTGGTATTTCAGGCTGCCTGAAAGTTATGGGGGTGCGAGTAACCGTAAGGTCTCGGACGAGCTGCTAGTGAGTTTGTTAGGACACCCCCGCCCAAATGGGCATTTTTCCTAAAACTTTTCACTAGGAGACATTGCAATGTCTATTCAAAACCTTTCTTTCAACTCTGTATCCGTTTCTTTCAACAACAACGGTTTTCTCAACGCTACTCAAATTGCTGCACATTTTGGCAAACAGCCGCGTGATTATTTAAAAACCGAACAAACTCAACAATATATCTCTGCACTTGCAGAACATCTTTCCAGTAAGACAAAAATCTTAGTGGAAGAAAATCAATTAGTTGTTGTAAAAAATGGGGGCAGCACACGCGGCACATGGCTGCATCCGAAACTCGCCATTCACTTCGCCCGCTGGCTTGACCCGCGTTTTGCGGTGTGGTGCGACGAGCAAATCGAGCAGATTCTTGGAGGCCGTCTGAAAGCCGAATCCCGCACGACATCCGACGAACGTACCGCGCTGCGGCAGGCGGTGTCCGCTTTGGTGGGGCTGCGGCGGGTGGACTACTCCACGGCCTACAATATGGTGCATCAGCGTTTCGGCGTGGAGGCCATCGAAGACATCCCGCGCGAATCTCTGCCCGATGCGGTGCGCTACGTCCATGCGCTCACTTTGGACAATGCTTTGACGGGCGAGGTGCTGGAAAAGATTGAAAGGCCGTCTGAAAAGCAGTTTTCCGCCGATGAAATCCATGCTATCGGGGTGTGCGCCAAGTATTTGGCGGACTGCTCGGAGTTTCTCTATCCGCTTTCCGATGCGCTGCGCGGTGTGGGCAGCCGTTTTTCCGGCCGTGCTTTTTCGCTGGCGCAGGAGCCGCATTTTTGGCTGGATACGGTGCAGCGGGCTTTGGCCAGGGTAAACGGGTCTGCGGTGCGCGGTTTGTGATGTGAACATGGTTTTTCCCTGTGCGGCCGTCTGTTTTCAGGCGGCTTTTTTGCTACATAACGGGTTCGTAGGGCGGCCGTATGGTGCTTTTGTCGGCCTGCTCTGTTTGGGCTTCGCGCTGTTTCTGCCGCGCTTGGGCGGCGGCAAATTCTTCTGCCATGCGCAGGTAGTTTTCTTTTGCGGGGTCGGGGGCAAAGACGGCGGGCTTGATTTCCTGCCGCTCTATGCTTTGCACGGCGGGGTGTTCGCAGCCGCCGGATATGGCCAAGAGGGCGAGGGTGGCGGCGAATACCGCCCATGCTGTGATTTTTTCGAGGCTCATGTTTTTTCCTTTTTCCTTTTTCCTTTGTTTTTTCAGGCCGCCTCCCCGCACCTGTTCGCGGGGAGGCCGTCTGAAACGGCGGTTTCTTCGTACCGCCCGCGCCGCGCCTGCCAAGGATTGCTTGTGAGGTAGGCAGGCCGCGCGTGGTCGGGGTTTGCTGCGGCGGAACTTGCCGTGCCGCGCCCACTGTCCGACTGACGGCGCGGCATTGTCGGGGTTTGTTTGTTCGGGTTATGCGGGGTGGTTTTGTTCCCATTGGTATTCGTCGATTTGCTCGGCGATTTGTTCGGCGGCCTGTTGTTCCAGCACCTGCATGATTTCGTTCCATGCGGCGGTGCTGACTTTGCGGTAGAGGGTGTCGATGGTTTGGCCTGCGCTCATGTGGGCGGCCAGCTCGGCGGCGGCGGCTCTTTGGGCATAGGGGCGGGCGATGAGGAAGCGGATTCGTTCGTCGCTGATGTTCATGCTGCTTTCCTTGTTTGGATTCGGGGGTCGCTGCCGCGCATGAGGGGGGCGGCTTTGAGGGCGCAATACTCCGCCCATGTGGGTATCGGCAGGGGCAGGGCGAGTGGCGGCCCGCCCATCAGCTCCAAGGTTTCTTTGTTGAAGGCTTCAAAATCGCTTTGGCCGCAGCTTTCGTAGTCTTCTTGGCAGAGGTCGTCGGCTTCCACCCATGCGGCCAGCAGTTCGGGCAGGCTGTGGCGGCTGTGCCATTGCGCCTGCTGATACGCGGCTTCGTTGGCTCTTTCTTCTTCGTCTTCTGCGGCTTCGGCCAAATCAAGGGCGCGGTAGTAGGCGGCTTCCAGGGCAAGGTGGTAGCCGTCGGCGCGGCTTTGGATGTCTGCGGTGTTCATGACGGGCTTCCTTGGGTGGGTTGTTTTGATGGGTGTAGTATAGCAAAGCTAGCGAATACATCAATAGCAAAGATAAGATTTAATGTAGCAGAGTTAATATAGCATTGATTTTATTGATAACAAAGTTTTCGGCAGGCGCAAAAAAACCGCCCTTGCGGCGGGGCAAGGGCGGGGGGCGGGGATTGGGCGGATGGCAAAAGGCCGCCTGTTTTCAGACGGCCTGCGGTATCTGCGATTTATACCAAAAAGCAGGGTGTGGCTTTTTGGTATTTAAAACAAGCCCGGCTGCATTTCGGGCGGCAGTTCTATGTCTTCAACCGACATGGCTTTCAAGTCCAGCCTGGCTGCTGTGTTCAGTAGGTTTTTATCGTGGGAGATAACGGACTGTGCGCTGTTGCTTAGGGCGATTGCGATAATCTGACGGTCGATTTTGATTTTTTGGCGCGGTTCTTTGCTTTCTTCGTTTGGCAGGTTTTTGAGCCTGTCGGAGATGATGGCGCAGACGGCCGCGCTTTTCATATCGAAAGGCAGTATTTTGAAAATCCGGCTTTTCGCGCCAAACAGTTGCAAAAATTCCTGCCGTTTGGCGGGGCTTGGTTCGCCGATGAGAAACTCGGATAGCACGGGGGCGGGTATGCCGAAAATGCCGCCTTGTTCTTTTTGGCATTCAAACAGGTGCTTCATCCTGATGCTGTGGTCTTCCTGCCCGCCCTCGGGGCGGTAAAGGAAAACCAAGGCGTTGTTGTCCAGCACGATCATAAGCTGCCGCTCCTTATGGCTTCGATTTTCTGGATTGGGTCGGCGGTGCGCCCCCACTCGGAATCAATCAGGCGGAATTTTGCTAAAAATGCGTCATAATCGGCTTCGGGTAAGACTTCAAAGCTGTGTATTTTGAATCTGCCGCCCACGGGCTGCCATTTGAGGCTGTGGGCATCGAGTTTCAGCAGGCCGCTGCCGGTGCATTCGATGTAGTCAAACAGGTGTGCGCCGATACGGCGGGCAAGGTCGGTGCTGTCGATGGTAAGGCTGACTTCGCCGTTTTCGGTGAGCAGCTTCATGGGAACGGTTTCGTCTTTGCCGCCGATGTTGATGACTTTGCCCCTGAATGTTTCTTCTTGGAAGACTTCGTATTCGTAGGTTTCGGGCTTGGTTTCGGGAATCAGGCTGCGGACAAATCCGTCCGCTGTGTGTATTTTGGCGCACAGGCCGTAATGCGAAAGGGTTTTTTTGATACCGGCCAAATCTGTTTCGCTTTTGGACATTAAGGCGGCTGCAATCGCGGTTTCTTTGCCTGCGGGCACCCTGACTGCAAGCTGCGTGCAGCCCTCTGTTACGCCTGCAAACAGTATTTCCTGCGGCGCAATGTCTTTGCTTTTGAGCAGTTCCACCATTTGGGCAAACAGCTTGCCTACTGCGGCGGCGGGGGTGGTTTCAGGGGTAAGCCGCTGTGTTGCGTCGGGCATTGAAACGCTTAGGGCGATTACCCCGCTTTCGATGTTTGGCTTCATGCGGCCTCCTGAAAAAAATGAAAAAGTTACTGAAATTATCCTGTTTTTAAATGCCGGCGCAACTGTTTTTACTTTCAGGCGGCCTGCGGGCTAGGGCTTGCGTTCGGCGTATTCGCGCACGGCGCGGACAACCAGGTCGATTTGGCTGATGCCCAGCCTTTGGGCGGTTTCCTCGATTAGCGCGATGTCTTCCAGCTTCATTTTGAAGGCTTTGTTTTTTACACCGCGCTTTTGGTCGGATTTCTTTTGGATTTCGTGTCTTGACAGTGCCATGATGATTCCTTTAAGATTTTGAGTAACGGCAGGGTGTCGTTACCACCCCGCCGCTTCTCAAAGGTTAATAGGCGTTAGCCGATAAAACCATGAGAAGAATAAAAATGAGCCATTTCATTTTTCATTCTCCTGAAAGTGCCCTTAAAGCAGGATTGCAGGTTGGGCGTTTGTCCTATCGGTTCTTGTTCAACCGATGGGATGTATTATAGCCTAGCTTACTAATTTAAGCAAGCACTTTCTGCGTGAAAGCCCCGTATTTACGGGGCTTTTCGCTTTTGCGGCGGCTCAACCTTCTGCCAATTTATTCAAGGCTGCTTTGAATACGGCGGTTTGGGTTTCGCCGCGTTCTGCCGCCAGCCGCTCCAGTAGGGCTATGGTGTCGGGGTCGAGCGCAAAAGACTTCTGGCGTATGCCGTGTTTCTCGCGGCTTTTGCGGTTGTAGGCGGCTTGGTCGTATTTTTTCGTTTCCATGATTGATTTTCCAGCAAAGGTTTTGTATATTAGGCGGAAGCAGGAGGAGCGGCAACTCCCCCTGTCTGGTACTACGTTACCAAGCTGATTGCCACATCAGCAAGAATAACACCAGAAAAATTACTTTGATGAAGGTACTCATCGGGTAATCCTTCCTGTGTAACGCCCCCGAATTATCAGGTTTGGGGGCTTTTCCTTTGTTGCTCTTCACAACAGGGATAATTCTAATACACATTAGAATAATATGCAAGCACTTTTGCAAAAAAACCACGGATTTTCCGTGGCTTTTTTGTGGCTAAAGCAGGGAGCTTAGTTTTCAACCAATGAAATCAGCATAATTTCATACGGAGTAAGTGTCCTGCTCCGCCCTTGCGGCTTGTAGAAGACTTTTACATCGGCGCGAAACTCGAACTTCCCGTCAATGTCTTCATGGGAAATTCCATCTGCAAATGTTAATTTCAAGCGTCTGGTAATATGCGGCGGCATAAGTGCCTCCCAGCCTGTATCGCCGTCGCGGTTTAATTTGCGTATGTTTAAATCAATATCGTAGAAATCGCGCGATGACGATTCCGGATCAATATTCAACGAGCCGGGTACGGATTCGATTAAGCCCGCATCAAGTGTCGGCAAGTCTTCGTTTTTCCCTCCAAAACTTATGCTGCTTCCTTTTTCTTTCTTGGCAGGTGCAATCACGTTTACAGCCTCTTTGGCTATGCTTTTGTGCGCTCCCACGGTTGATTTGATTATTTCAACAAATTGCTCCGGGGACTTTTCAACCGTTTCCGCGCCAATCTGAATAATAGTATTGTTTTTTATTTCAATGTGGTTGGCATCTTTTGACGAATCGCCCTTTGCCCACGCAATCGCTTTATAAATGCCAAAAACCAGCATCCCCCCGATTAGTATGCTGCCAATTTCCACAGGATGCTCCCTTAAAACTCCGTTCATATATTTGCTGAATTTTATCATCTCCTCTTCATTGCCGAATACGACGGAAACGATGAAATCTTCCCAAATGCTGCCGGCCTGAATTTCGTTTACCAACAGCTCGGTGCGCAATACCTGAACATTTGCGATTGTTCCCAGCAGCTTGGGCATTCTGGCAGTTATTTTTTCCAAAGACTGCAAAGACGTAACCAATTCTCCGATTTGCACCGGACGATCTGTGCGGAAATAAAGTGAAGCGGGAAGTTGGTAAATATGTTCGTTTGCGGCGGTTGATGCAGCCATATTAATTCTCCTGATTAAGCCAAAGAAACTTTAACGGGTTTGTTCGCCGGCTCAAAACGTACCCAGCGTCCAGCGGCCTTTGACGCGGCCGCAGATGCGGATGTGTTCGAGGCTTTCGGGGGGGATGGTTTCCACGGGGTAGGCTTTGTTGTCGGAAATGATGTTGAGGCCGCCGCCGATGAGTGCTTGCAGGCGTTTGATGCGCAGGCCGGAGGCGGTGGCGATGACGTAGATGCCGTCGCCTTCGTAGCAGCAGACGGAGCTGTCGGCAAAAACGATGTCGCCGTCGGAGATGGTGTCTTCCATGCTGTCGCCTTTGGCGTTGATGACGCGCAGGCTGTCGAGGCTGCCGCCGAATTGCTGTTTGGCCCAGGCGCGGGCAACAACGACAAAATCAATCACGGCATCGGGATCGTCGGCTTCGATGCCCGCGCCCATTTCGCCGGTGGCGGCCAGACGGGGGACGGAAAGCCAGCCCGCACGGACAACGGGGGTGTCGCTGCGGTAGGCGTGCCCCGCTTCGCCGTCGAGCCAGCCGCGCGGAAGGTCTAGGGCGGTTTCTATATTGGCTGCCGCACCGTCGCCGATATTGCGGTATCCGTTTACCCATTGATTTACCTGTGCCGCCGCTTTGCCGATGGCGCGGGCAAATTCTGTCTGATTACCGTTATAGTTTTCTTCAATAAGGGTTTTAACCCGTTCTAATCTATTCATTTTTGTCTCCTTGTCATTTTTAACAATTTTAAGCATTGCTAAAAATAACAAGGCTACTATTCTTGTCGTATCTTTGCTATACTATCTCGCATTAAATAAGAAGCAATGCTATATGAAATTAATTGATTATTTGAGCGGCGGAGTTTCCGCCTCCGAGTTGTCAAAAAAAGTGGGAGTCAGTCCCGCGTTTTTATGGCAAGTCAAAAACGGACACAGAAAAATGCCGCCGAAATATTGCCCGAAAATCGAGCAGGCGACGGGCGGGCTGGTTTCGCGCAAAGACCTGCGGCCTGACGACTGGCACGAGATTTGGCCTGAATTGAAGGAGGTGTGAGATGGAGACGAAGCGGTTGAAGCTGAAAAAGAAAGAGCGCAAGCGTTTGGAGAAGCTGGCGTGGAAGAAGGCGCGCCAAAGCAAGGCTGCGCCGTTTGATGTGCTTTTGTCGCTGGAAAACGCTTTGCTGTGGCTGGAGGATTACCGCTCTTTTTCCAAGCGTTCGCGCACTGCTTCCAAGTGAAGCGCGGTTTGTTCGATAAAGTCGGCGATGGTTTGCGCGCTTTGCTTGATGAAGACGGGCTGCGAGCCTTTCAGAAACATGTCGGGCTTGGCCTGTATGGCTGCTTTGGCGATTTCTACGGCCTGATTGTAAGCAGATTCATTCATTTCAAATTCTCCGTGGAGGGTTGTTGGTGGAACTTCGATTCTACACGGATGAATGACAAAGCGGACAGACGCTTGACGGCACGGACAGACGGCAAAAAAAGCCCCCGAACGGGTCGGGGGAACGAAAGAACTATATCACTTCACTCAATGAAATTGAGGAGGAAATTATGCCCTTGAAACCTTTGAAGCGCAACAGCCAGTGTGCGCGTTTGTTGGAATATTTGCAGGCGGGCGGCTCGGTTACGAGTTTTGAAGCCTATGCGAAGTTTGGCATTACGCAGCTTGCCGCGCGGATTACCGAATTGGAAGGGCGCGGGTGGTGATTGCCCGCGCGGGCGAAGAAAACAACGGGGCGCGTTATGTGCGCTATTCGATGGGAGTTGAAGCATGAGTATGTCTTTAACGGCGAAAGCCATGAGCCTGAAAGTGGGCAATGCCATCCGCAAGCTGGTGTTGCTGAAGCTGGCCGATCAGGCCAATGACAGGGGGGAATGCCGGCCTTCCTATGCTTCCGTGGCCGAGGCGGCGGAGTGTTCGAGCAGGGCGGTAATCAACCATATCCGCTGGCTGGAGGAATACGGTTTTTTACGGATTGAAAAACGGAAAATCGGACACGGCCAAAATCTGACGAATGTTTACCATCTGACGCTGGAAAACGGAAGGAGCGGGCTATGAGGCCGTCTGAAATGTTGAAGCTGCACGGCAGGCCGATTGCCTATTTCCCGCAGCTTGCCAAGCCGCTGGGCGGCGTGAATGCGTCGATTCTGTTTTCCCATTTCTTCTACTGGAACGACAAAGGCGAGAGCGATTTGGGCATTTACCGCACCGCCGAAGAGATTGAAATGGAAACGGGATTGAGCGTGCAGGAGCAGCGCACCGCGCGCGCCAAGCTGCGCGAGCGGGGGGTGTTGGTTGAAACGGAAAAACGTATCGAACACCGGATTTACTACCGATTGGATTTGGACGCTTTTGATGCGCTGATGCTGCAACATTCGGGAAGTGGGGAATCAACAGCCCCGAAATGCAAAAGCAACAGCCCCGAAATGCAAAAGCAACATTCGGGAAGTGAGGAATCAACAGCCGACGAAATGCAAAATCAACATTCGTATATAAGAACAGAAGACTACCAGAAGACTACAGCAGTAGATTACAACAGAAATATTACGCGCGAGGCGCGTTGTGTGTCTGCCAACCGACCTTCGGAAAGTCTTGCAGACAGGCCGTCTGAAAAACCTGCCGCACCGCCGAGACCTGCCAAGCCTGCCAAACGCCAACCTTCCGCCGCACGGCGTGAGCTGGATGCGCTGAACCTCTTGGCCGATCGGGGCATAGACGGGGATTTGGCGCGGGATTATCTGGCGGTGCGCAGGGACAAGCGTTCGGCCACGCTGACGAAAACCGCGCTGGATGGCTTGGAGCGGGAGGCAAACCGTGCGGGTTTGTCGCTGGAACAGGCATTGACGCTGTGTTGCGAACGCGGCTGGGTGGGTTTTTGTGCACAGTGGCTGCACGAACACCGCAATCCGGCCGTGCGTGGAAACTCCGTCAAAGACACGCCCATCCACACCGTCGGCGGGGCGTTTTTAGCGAAGGACGTGTTGTGAAATCCGTCGGCGAAATGATGAAAAGCAGCCATACGCTGGCCGCCATGCTGACCCCGCTCAGCGAAACGCAAAAGCATTGCGACAGGCACGGCACGGACTACACCGAGCGCGTTTACCGCCGCTACACGCAGGGCTGTCCCGAGTGTGCGAAAGAGGCGGAGCAGCAGCGCAGGCAGGCCGAAGAGGCGGCTCTTGCGGCAAGGCAGGCGGAGCAGCAGCGCAGGATCATCGAGCAGCGTATCGGCATGGCACGCATCCCCAAACGCTTTGCCGAACGCACCGTCGCAGGCTACTGCGTGGATGCGGACAACCGGCCGCAACGCTACAACATCGAGCGCATCAAAGCCTATGCGCACGAGTTTTCACAAGGCCACAGCGGCCGCAATCTCGCCCCTGCTGGGCAATCCCGGGGAACGGGAAAAACCCACCTTGCCTGCGCCGTTGCCCGCCACGTTATCCGCAATTGCGGCGGTATGGCGCGGTTTGCCAGCGTGTCGGAACTCAACCGCACGGTACGCGAAGCCAAAAGCTACGGCAGTGCCTACACCGAATCGCAGATTATCGCGGCATTCGGCGGCTATGATTTGCTGGTGATCGACGAGGTGGGCGTGCAAAGCGGCACGGATGCCGAAAGCCGCGCCCTGTTCGACGTGTTCAACGAACGCTATCAGAACTGCCGCCCGACCATCCTGATTTCCAATCTCGATTTTAACGGCCTGCGCGAAGCAGTCGGCGCACGGATTGCCGATTCGTGTGAAAGAGGACGGCGGCGAAGTGCTGGTCTTC